>JBDUEJ010000015.1:0-113331 GCA_040002475.1 bacterium
GTCCTGCTCGAGCACCTCGAGGATCAGGAAGGCTCCGTCGTCCTGTCCAAGAAGAAAGCCGACTTCATGCGCGTGTGGGAACGCATCCGCGTCGCGTACGAAACGGACACGCCGGTCGAAGGCACGCTCGTCAAGAAGATCAAGGGCGGCGTGGTCGTCGACCTCATGGGCGTCGACGCGTTCCTGCCTGGCTCGCAGATCGCGCTCCGCCGCGTGCCGAACATCGACGAGCTGTTGGGGCAGAAGTTCGAGTTCAAGATCATCAAGCTGAACAAGCGCCGGCGGAACATCGTCGTCTCGCGTCGAGTGATCCTCGAGAACGAGCGTGCGGGCAAGCGCGAAAAGCTGATGAAGGAGCTGGAGAAGGATCAGGTGCGCAAAGGCGTCGTCAAGAACATCACCGACTTCGGTGCATTCATCGATCTCGGCGGTGTGGACGGCCTGCTCCACATCACCGACATGTCATGGGGCCGCATCTCGCATCCGTCCGAGCTCGTACAAATCGGCGCGGAGCTCGAGGTCAAGGTGCTCGACATTGATTGGACGCGCGAACGGATCAGCCTCGGTCTCAAGCAGCTCCAGAGCTACCCGTGGAAGGACGTCGCCGAGAAGTATCCGGTCGGCACGCGCGTCACGGGCAAGGTGGTCAGCATCACGAACTACGGCGCCTTCATCGAGCTCGAGCCGGGCATCGAAGGCCTCGTGCACATCAGCGAGATGAGCTGGACGCGCAACGTCCGTCATCCCTCAAAGCTCGTCAGCATTGGCGAGACGATCGAAGCCGTGGTGCTCAAGGTCGATCCGAACGAAGAGAAGATCTCGCTCGGCATGAAGCAGACGGAGCAGGATCCGTGGATGGTGCTGCCGCTCAAGTACCCGGTGGGCACGCGCATCAACGGCAAGGTTCGCAACCTCACGAGCTTCGGCGCGTTCGTGGAAATCGAACCGGGCATCGATGGTCTCATTCACATCTCCGACATGAGCTGGACCAAGCGCGTGCAGCATCCGTCGGAAGTAGTGAAGAAGGGTGACGCGGTTGATGTCGTCATTCTCAACATCGATTCAGAGAACAAGCGCATCAGTCTCGGACTCAAGCAGGCCGAGGAAGATCCGTGGCTTCGCATTGGCGAGACGTATCCAGTGGGCACGGAGCTCACGGGCGCCGTTGTCCGCTTGATGGACAAGGGCGTGGTCGTCGACATCGGCAACGACATCGAAGGCTTCGTTCCGCTCTCGCAGCTCAACAACTCGGACAAGCCGGTCAACAGCCCGGCGGACGTGGTGTACGAGACCATGCGTCTCGACATGCGTGTGCTCGAGGTCGATCCGATTCATCGTCGCATTGTGCTCGGCGTGACGAACATTCCGGAGGATCAGCCGCCGCGTCCCGAGACGCCGTCGAAGATCATCCCGATGGAGTCGGAGCACGACATGGGCTACCCGCCGGTAGATCTGTCGGCGATCGATATCGAGTAGTCTCCGTACAGCAGTGATTGGCAAAACGCCCCCGGGAAATCCCGGGGGCGTTTTGTTTCATCAACACGTCGGTGTACGGTCGGGTTCGGTGACGGGTTTCACAACGCAAATACGTTTGGTGGCGTAGAGGTGAAACGCACGCCACAGACACATAACCCCGAATCGAGCGACAATGGACTCACCGCTCCCAGCCGTGCTCGCCGGGCCGATCGTACGACGCGTCGAACCGACCTTATGTGTATTCTGGATCGCACTCAGCGATCCAAACGATTCCGTCACCGCCACCGTGTGGACGGGAATCCAAGTGGCGGGGGCAACCGCTGGAAGCGTCGTGTCCGGTGCGACAAAGATCGGCTCGGCAACCGTGAAGACGCGACGGTTTGGAAAGAAGCTGAATGTTGCGCTGATCACGATCAAATTGACCGGCGCGTCCGTGCTGGCGCCGGGGACGATCTACTCGTACGACATTCAAGTCGGCGCCAATGGCCTGAAGCAGCTGGGGCTGCTGACGGACGAAGTTCTCACCGACGATGTGAAGCCGTTCCGCGCGCCGGGTCTCGCGCTCGGCTACGCCACCGACCGACTGCCGTCCTTCGTCACGCCGCCGCCGAACGTTGAGCAAACGCTCATGGTTCACGGCAGCTGCCGCAGCAGCATCTCACCGCACTACGATGCGCTCGCGTACCTCGACACCACGATCTCCGCGAGCCTGACGGACGTCACGAAGCGCCCGCAGCAGCTCTACATGACCGGCGATCAGATCTATGCCGACGACCTCGCCGCGTCGTTCCTGTACATGCTCTCGCAGCTCGCCGACGATGTGATCGGCACCACGGAACAGATGCATGTGGTCGCGACGAATGATGCGGCGGGGATCATCGGAAAACCGCCGCAAGACATTGCACTCGACCAGCAGTTCCCGATCACCCTCGACAGCTTCCCGCCCAATCGTCGACTTGGCGCGATTACCAAGCTTGGAGGATACACGACCGGCGACGGCGACAACCATCTGCTCAGCTACGGCGAGTACGTGGCGATGTATCTGGCGGTGTGGAGTCCACGCGCCTGGAGCGTGCTCGGTACGCCCGACCAGGTGTACCTGCCGATGCCGCCGGACTTCATCCCGCTGTGGCCGTTTCTCGATCAACCCGAGAACGCCAAGGCGTACGGCGGCGACGTGCGGAAGGTGCGCGACGAGGCGAAGAAACCAGGCAGCACCTTCGACACCGAGAAGAAGAATACAGAATTGTTCCGCACCGGCGTGCCGCACGTCGCGCGCGCGCTTGCCAACATCGCGACGTACATGATCTTCGACGATCACGACGTCACCGACGATTGGAATCTCAGTAAGAAGTGGGACAACCGCGTTTACTCGAAGCCGTTCGGCCGCCAGCTCGTTCGGAACGCCGTCATGTCGTACGCCGTGTTTCAGGGCTGGGGAAACGATCCGGTCGTGTTCGAAACGGGAAAGAACAAAGCGATTCTCGACGAAATTGAGAAGCTCTACGGAGCCGACAGTGGCGCATATCCGCTCGGGCCGACAGACACCATCGACACACTCGTAGGCGTAACAGGCGCGGCAATCACCGAGCTGCCCACCTGGAACTACATCGTTCGCACGCCCAAGGTGCAGATCATCGTTCTCGACACACGAACACGCCGGAAGTTCACGGGCGAAGGCTATTTGCCCGCGGATCTCGTGGGCCTGAACCGCGAAGCGCAATTGCCGGCGGGCCCCGTGACCGATGGACGCGAAGTCACGTTCGTCATCTCGGCCGCGCCGGTGTTTGGCCCGGACGTCGTCGAGCAATTGGCATGGCCACTCGCCCAGGTCGCGATCGACGCGGTGCATCTCGGCAAAGGCCTGGACGCCGGCGGGTTCCAGAAGGGCGAAGTGGGGACGGAGAAATACGACGCCGAAGGATGGTCGACCAACGAGGTCGCGCGTGAAGATCTGTTCAAGCGCCTTGCGACATACCCGGCCGTGGTGCTGCTCGGCGGTGACGTGCATTTCGCGTATACGGCGGTGCTCGACTATTACAAGAAGGGTGCGGCGGCGCCGTCGCGCTTCGTGCAACTCACGGCGAGTCCGTTCCGCAACGTGTCGAAGCCGGCCATCAAGCTGCTGGCGCGGCAGAATGCGTTCCTTCAGAATCTTGAAACAGGGTTCTCTATTGCTCGCATCGCATGGAACGATGCGTCGCCGATCAAGCTGCCCGACGGCGCGTTCGTCTCGCCGGGGCGGCGCGGTCGAATCGCGCGGTCACCGTCGCTCTTGCCCGCAAGCGGGTGGCCGGAGGGAACGGTGCTCCCGGCGGGGTCCGCGCCGCCCGATTGGCGGTGGCGCCTCCGCGTGCAGCGAGACGCACGTCCGGAGGCCACTCGGCCGTCGCCGTTGCGGCAGCCGCTTCTTCCGCTGGCGAGCGAGCTGAACGAAACGAACGCGCTACCAGGCTATCGCGCCATTGCCAGCCGTCATCAAACGATGGCCGTCACTCGATTCGAGTTCCTTCGCCAGATCGTGTTCCAGTCAAATTTCGGGCTGATCCGAATCGCGAAGACGGGAACGAGCCTGGTGTTACAGCACTCGCTCGTTTCGCAGGACGCGCCTGAATCGGTCACGGCCACGGAGAATACACTCCACGAAGTGCCGCTCTCACCCAGCACCGAGCCGGCGCCTGAGATCGAAACCGGCGCTCCGAAGACCTCCACGGTGTCCAGCTGATGGCCGACGACACGAAGAAAACGCCGAACATCTTTTCGCGAATCATCAGCTGGTTCAAGTCGACTGCGTCATGGGTCGAGGAGCACCTTGGTGATCCAGCCATCGCGCAGTCGATTCGTGAAGACCTCGGCCTCAAGCCCGGTCAGGACATCCCGGCCGCGACAAAGGGCAAGTTCGCGCAGTACGGATCGGGGCTCGATCCCGACAAGGAAGGCTTCAGCGAAACGGTCGCCGAGCTGACGGCGGTCATCCCCGATCTCCAGGCGCTCGTGACGACGCTGGAGTCGGACAAGTTCCCGGCGAATCAGCTGCTCTACACCCTGCTTTCGCTGGCGGCAACGGATTCGGTTCGGCTGCACGCGCCCACCCTGTTCGCGCTGACCCGCCTGGCGCTGTGGGTCGAGGAAGATCTGGAATCTCTAACGATTCTCGATCCGGCCAAGTTGCTTCGGAACGTCCGCGGCCAGGATCTCCCGTCGGGCGAAACCCTGCTCGAGCGAATCTCCAGCGGCGGGGCGCTCCTGCTGCAGCTCGTCGACATGAAGCTGGAGCCGCAGCCCGACCCGGAGAAGCACGGCATTGCCGACATCTTCGCCGGCTGGGATCCGTCACCCGACAGCGTCACGCCGAAGGCGGATCTCGTGTCGCTGCGCGCGACAACGTTCCATGTCGGTGGCACGTCGGACACGAGTGCCGCTGTGTTGGTCACGATGCTCGCGGTCCCAAAGGAGCACGGCGGGCCCGGATTGTTCTTGTCGTTCGGCGGGAGCACGTCGATCGCGCGCGAGTCGGACACCGCGCGATTCAAGTTGGACGCGGCCTTTCCCGGCGCGTTCGACATGTTCATTCCGTTCGGCGACTCGACGATCCCGTTCACGGTGAATGGCGGCGCTCTCAATCCGTTCCTCAAGATCACCGTTGGCCAGGGCGATCAGAGCAAACCGGCATTTCGCATTGGCGAGCCGAATGGAACGCGCCTCGACGTGTATCAAACCGAAATTGGTATCACGGTCTCTAAACAGACCGCGGGCATTCACGCCGCGTTCACCGATGCGGAGTTGGTGATCGCGGCCGGATCGGCCGGCGGATTCCTGAGCGAGATTGTCGGCGACGGCGCGCGCATCAAGTTCTCGGGTGGACTGCTTCTCGATTCCGACGGCGGCTTCCGTTTGGACGGCGGAACGAACCTGCACGCTACGCTTCCGATCGGAAAGTCCATTGCCGGCGCGCTGACGGTGCACAACCTCGACGTCGGCCTCGGGCCGTCGACCACCGGCGGCGACTTCGGGCTCGAGATCTCCGGCGGCTTTACGGCGACACTCGGACCGTTCAAGGCTGTCGTCGATCGGCTGGGTTTTCAGCTTGACATCGATCGCCGCGACAACGGCAACCTCGGTCCATTCCACGTCGGTCTCGGCTTGAAACGACCGAGCGGACTTGGGCTATCGATCGACTCGGACCTCGTGACGGGCGGCGGATATCTCTTTTCGGATCCGGTCAACCACGAGTTCGCGGGCGCGCTGGAGTTGAAGTTCGGCAACATCACCGTGAAAGCGATCGGAATGTTGACGGACGCCAGCGAAGGGTGGTCGCTGCTGTTGTTGCTGTACGCACAGTTTCCGGCGATCCAGCTCGGCCTTGGGTTCACGCTCAACGGCCTCGGCGGCATGGTTGGCGTGCAACGCGGCGTGGATCAAACGAAGCTGGCGCTCGCGCTCAAGAACAAGGCGTTCGACGACATTCTGTTTCCCGACAATCCCGTCGCTGACGCGCCGCGCATCATCAACGAGCTGCGCTCGTTCTTCCCGTTCAGCGCGCGGTCGTTGACGATCGGTCCGATGATGGACGTAGGCTGGGGCTCGCCGCGAATCCTGTTCATCCGCGTCGCGGTGCTGTTCCAGATCAACGACGTGTTCCACCGGCCGCTGGGCGCGTTCTCCCTCGCGCGCATCGTTCTCATCGGTCAGCTCAAACTACAACTCGGGCCCACGAAAGAGGATTCCACCAAGACCGTCGTCAAGCTGGTCATCGACATCCTCGGCTTTTGGGATCTCGAACAAAAGAAGTATGGCTTCCTGGCGGCGCTCCGTGAATCGAAGATCGCCACGATCGACATCACCGGCGGTCTGATCGTCTTCGGCGAGTACGGCGAGAACTCGCGATTCATTCTCGCCGCCGGCGGCTTCAACCCGCGCTTCACGGACATTCCGCCGGAGGCGAAAGCCGCGGTGGACCGAATTGGCGCTGCGTTCAAGGTTGGCAGCTTCAGTCTCAAGATGGTCGGCTACTTCGCGCTGACGCCGGGAACGATCCAAGCTGGATTCGACTTCACCGCGTCGGCGTCGGTCGGCCCCGTTGGCTTGAAAGGCGAGCTCGGTTTCGACGTCATCGTCTATCGCGATCCGCAAACCCATTTCATCGCCGACTTCCGATTCTCGGCGGCGGTGACGTATCACGGACACACGCTGGCCGGCGTGACGGTGACCGGGACGATCGAAGGGCCCGGCGCGTGGCACATCAAGGGCAAGCTGACGTTCTCCATTCTGTGGTGGGACATCTCGAAGTCGTTCGACGAGAAATGGGGAACGGTCGCGCCTGTGCCGATCACGCAGACCGACGTGCGTGCGCTGTTGGCCACCGAGATCGCCCGCGCCGAGAACTGGTCCACGGCGCTGCCGCCGGCGTCCGACGCGTTGGTCACATTGGCGCCGCGATCCGGCGATACGACGCCGATCGCGCATCCATTTTCGCGACTGACGTTCAGTCAGACGGTCGTTCCGCTCGGCCTGACGATGAACAAGTTCGGCGACACGGTGATCAAGGGCACCAACCACTTCGACGTTGTCAGGGTGACGGTGGGCGGCATCGCCGTTGCGGCGCCGACCCTGACGCGAGAGCATTTCGCGCGTGGGCAGTTCCTCGACATGTCGGAAGAGGACAAGCTCACGAAGCCGTCGTTCGAGGAAATGTCGGCGGGCGTCGAGTTCAGTTCCGTGTCGTATCACATCAGCCCGGCAATCCTGGCGTTTCCGATGGAGTACGAGACCGTGTATCTCGACATCGATCCATTGAAGCCTGGCGTCACGCGCCCCGAGCCGGCGCTCGCGAAGATGCGGCCGACGCACGATCTCGTGCAGGCGCTCGCAGGGCAGGGCGCCGCCGCTCAAGCGCCGCAACGGATCGACGAGCGCATGAGTGCGCGCGTCGCCGCGCAGGTGACGATCAACCCGCCCCCGCTCGCCGTGGTGAGTCGCGATTCGCTTGCCGTCGACGCGGCGGTTCCGATCACCGGACAGGCGACGTCGGTCACGATGATCGCCGAACAGCAACTCAAGCCCGCCGACCAAACTCGGTCGCAGCTCGTCGAGGCATTCGAATGTTCGAAATGGTAGCCCTATGACAGCACCGATCACATCGACCTATCGATTTCTCCCCTGGACGCGGCGCGGCCTCGCGGATCGCATCAAGGAGATCGACACCGGCGGCGCGCTTCCGGTCCGCGCCAAAGTATCGGTGGGACTCACGGTCACGGCCTCGTCGGAGACGAAGTACGATCTCTCGGTCTATGGGCCGGGCGATGTCATCGGCGTCGATACACGGCTCATCGTGCGGACGGAGCCGCGCATCAATGCCACGGACGTCGAGGCGAACTACTTTCCGGCAATCGAGCTCGACGCGCCGGATTTCCCGTGGCTCTTCACGCCGGCGGTGAGTGGGACGAACAACCGATTGCGCCCCTGGTGCGTGCTGATCGTGGTCGACCTGTCGGTCGTCGACGCGCCGCGCGCGGAACCCGGTCATCCGCTCCCGGTCGTTCTCATCCCGGCCGCCGCGCGAGCCACCGAGCTTCCCGATCTCGCGGACTCCTGGGCGTGGGCGCATACACAAGTGCTCATGGCGTCCACCGCGGCGAACGCGACGCTCCCGGCGTCCTTGTCGACGGATCCGTCGATGAACATCGCGCGCATCGTCGCGCCGCGCCGGTTGGAGCCGGGCAAACGCTACGCGGCGTGCCTCGTTCCGGCGTTTGACGCCGGCGTGGCGCGTGGATTGATCGACGCGGCGCCCACGACGGGCACCCTCAATCCCGCATGGAGCGACGCAACGCCAGGCGACGTTCGCCTTCCCGTGTATTTCCACTGGGAATTCTCGACGGGGCCGGCGGGTGATTTCGAGTCGCTTGCGCGGCGTCTCAAGCCCGCGGCGCCACCGGAGAGCGCGGGCGTCGAACGCATGTATGTGGGTGCGGCCGGGCCGGAGCTTCCCACAATCTCGCCGACCGATCCGTCGGCGTACCTCGACATGGACGGACCGCTTCGCGCGCCAAAACGGGAGAACGCGACGCTGGCCGATGTCCCGGCGGCGATTCAAACGGCGCTGAGCACGACGCTCAACGCGGCCGCGGCGCAGGCGCAGTCGGGACCGACGGCAACCACGCCGGTGCTCGGGCCTCCGATCTATGGCCAGTGGCATGCGCAGCAGCACACGATTCCGGCGAGCTCGCCGGGGTGGCTGCGAGAGATGAATCTCGATCCGCGATCGCGCGCCGCGGCAGGACTCGGCGCCGAGATCGAGCGGCGGGGTCAAGAAGACTTCATGCAGTGGGCGTGGGAGCAGGTTGGGGACATACTCGAAGCCAACACGCTTCTCAATCAATCGCGCCTTTCGATGGAAGCGCTCGACCGCGTGCACACGCGTCACGTGGCCACGCTGCCCCCCGACCGCGCCTTGCAGTTCTCGGCGCCGATGCACACGAGGGCGCCGACCGGCGGCGTGACAATCAGGGCGGCGATCGAACAATCAAGCTTGCCGAATGCGGCGGGCGACCCGTCGCTTCGGCGTCTGGTCAGTCCGCAAAACCGCATGAGGAAATCGGCATGGCGTTACGCGCCCGTGCCACCGACGCCGCCGGCAGGAGCGCCGCCGGCCGCGCCGCCCGCTCCAATGCAGCGGCTCGTAACGCAGCTCGCGGCCGGCACGGTGAATGTGGACCCGACGCGATTCATTCCCAGCGGCGTGAGCGCCATCACGGAAGTACTGGGCATGGTTGTCGGCATGTTCGAGCCCGAGATCTCGGTGGTAGGAATTCCGACGACCATGTTTGGCTCGGCGTTCCCGGGAATGAAAAGCACGATGCAGGCGGCAGCGAACGCCCCAATTCCGCCGGCATCGCCGGCACCGACCGTCCCACCACCTGCCGCGGCGGCGGGAGCAAGCAGCCTGGTCGCGCGCGCGGCTGCTGCCGCGCCCCCGCCCGTTCCGCAATTCGTTCCGTTCGCGCTGGCGGCGGCGCGGGATTCGTTGGTTGCCCGCACGAGGCCGCGAGCCGCTGTCCCGGCGCGCCTTCAAACAATACTCAAGACCGGCGGTACGCCGATGCCGGTGCCAGGGGCGCCAGCGACGGCGCCGGCCACGGCGCTTGCGGGAGCACGGCTCGCTGCCGCCGCACCGACGTCGCCGGGAACAACGGTCGCGCCGACGTTCGACCGAGTGATGGCGGCTCCGGAGCTCGACATGCCGGTGTATCGCTACCTCGCACAGCTCGATCCGTCGCGATTCATGCCGGGCGTCGGCGACATTCCCGCGGAAAGCATCATGCTCCTCGAAACGAATCCGCGATTCATCGAGGCGCTGCTCGTCGGTCTCAACTCCGAGATGAACCGCGAGTTGCTGTGGCGGGAGTTCCCCACGGATCAGCGCGGTACGCCGTTCAAACATTTCTGGGGATGGAGCGACGGCGGCGCCGACATCGCTCCCATTGACACCTGGCCGGCGGCGAACGCGCTCGGGTCGAATAGTCGGTCGGGCAGCGGCGGGCAGATCGTGATGCTCATTCGCGGGCGACTGCTCCAGCGCTATCCGAACACATCGATCTACGCGTGGAGAGCAAAGGGCAATGCGCTCATCAACCCGCCGGCGGCGACCGACCTGAAGAAGCCGGTCTTCTTCGGCGTCCTCGGCTCCGACATCGCGTTCGCCGGGTTCGATCTCACGGACGCCGATCTCGCGCAGGGCGACGGATGGTTCTTTGTGCTGCAGGAGCAGCCGACCGAAACGCGTTTCGGATTCGACGAGGCTGACGGCGCGCCTCGCAAAGTGCTCACGACGTGGTCCGACGCGACGTGGGAGGACACCGGGACGGCTCCCGGACATTACCTGCGCCTCACGGGAAATCCGTTGAACGGCTCCAAGATCGGGGCAGTGGGCTTTGTCGATCACGCCGGCGCCCTCGCGTACATCTCCATTCAGAAACCGGTCTGCGTCGCGTTGCACGCGCACACCATCACGAACGCGACCACTCCATAAGAGACTCGAGCGATGGCTGACGATTTTTCGCCGCAGATCGCGGCGCTCATACCCGGCGTTCCGATCGTGCTGTTGCCGGTTCGCATCGAAACGCGCGTCTTCGCCGCCGGCAATGAGCTTCGCGTGCGGATCTATCCCGATCAGATCCACGCCGACGCGCACGAGCCTGAGCTGACGACCGCCGAGCGCGACGCGGGGGTGGCGTACTGGACCGCCGTATTCGCGGCGCCGGATCCGAGGAAGCGGACGACGACGCCGTGGGCTGATCTGAGCGCCGTGTTTGGCGCGCCGCGCGCGGCGTGGATCACGCGTGTGCTCAAGCCGGCGAACTTCGCACAGCTCGGCAAGACCAAGACGCCCACCTTCCCGGTGACGCCGATGCGCACGAGCGACTGGGCAAAGGCCGCGCGGGCCGCCGCGCTGCCCAAGCGGTGGCTCGTGACGGGCCTGAACGCGAATCCGGATGGCATGGATGGCGCGAACGCGATCAAGTTCTATGAGTTTTTTCGAAAGTGGTCGAACGAGATCTCGCCGACGCTCGACCTGACCGTCGCGCCCGATTTTACGGGACTGGTCGCCGACGGCGCGTTGCCGTTGCAGCCGACGGCGCGCTGGCTCACCGATTTCGACGAAGCCGAGCGCGTCGGCATGGCCGTGCGAGTCCTTGCGGCGGATTGCAAGAACGGCATGGCGTTCGACCGCGGATTTTCGCGGCTCCAGGTCATCGGCGTTGACTGGACGCAAACGCCCGACGCCGGCGCAGCAACCCTGCGCCAACTGATGTATTCGCACGTCTACACCGACGGGTTGTCGGCGATCGATCCGGGAACGCCGACCAATGTCACGTTCGCGGGCCGCGCCGGTGCGCCGCCGACGAAGGACGCCTGGGTTGCGTCGCTCAATCCGGAAACACATCCGGCGGCCGCCGCCGTCAGCGGCAACGCGTCGGATCGCTTATGGCGAGATCTCGGGATCGTCCCGACCGCCGACGATTTGCTGACGGCGTATCCGGGCGCGAACAGCTCCGACTCGGTCGTTACGTCGCATCTCGTCAACGCGCTTTGGGAGGGCACGCTCGGATCGTTCGCCGCCGATTTGCTCACGCCGTTGGTGAACGACGCCACTCTCACCGACACTCGGAATCACGCGCGACAGCACCTTCGGCCGGCGGGCGCTTACCCCGTATTGCGGATTGGCAAGCAGCCATATGGCGTGCTTCCAGTCGTTGCGAGCCGCACCAACACCCCGGGCGACACGCCGTTCGAGGGCAAGCTGAATTTCTGGATTGGCAGACTCGAATCCATGTGGCGCATGGCGGCAGCGTCCCATGCTCCGCGGATGGGCCGTTCTCCAAACGTCGACAACGATCTCGTGGAGTTGCTGCAGCGGACGCCTGTCTCAGGGACGTACCAGTACCGCGCGGCCGTCGACCCAGTGATGGCCGGCAACACGTCGGCCCTCTCGCCGTTCGCCGCCACACAGACCTGGACGAACAACATTTTGTGGGGCTACCTGGGCGGACAGAACCTGCCGCTCACCCGGTTCGTGATCCACCCCGCGAGCACGAAGCTCGGACTGGCGCTCGTCGATCCGACGTCGCCGGCGCCGGGCGCACTCCTCAGCACCAACTATTTCCAGGCGATCGCCAACCTCGCGCGCACCGACGGGAGCTATGACGGGCTCAAAGCTCGCGGGACCGCAGGCAGCGTCCTGGAGGCGCTGGCCACGGTCGCGACCGCGCGTGAGCTGCACCGCGCGGATATGCGAATCATCAACAACTACCGGCTCTCGAAGCAGTTGATTCAGCAGCTTCCGCCGATCGGCGTGCTGCATCTCGACCTGCCGTCATTTGGCGGATTGCCGGCGCCAGTGCAAGGAACGTTCGTCAATGTCGCGAACCCGTCGCAGGCGTCGCGTGTCGTCTTGCCATCGGTGACCGGAACGCGCACGGTTCGGCAAACGGTGGCGGCCGCGGTTGCGACGGGCGCGACCGTCCCGCCCGAGCACGTCGTTCTCTCCGACATGCTCGCGAGCCTCGAATTTCTCGGACACCAACCCGCCGATCAACTCGAGCGATGCCTGCGAAGCCTGCTGGACGGCTTTTCGTATCGTCTCGACGCATGGATCACGTCGGTTGCCTCGAGACGCTTGGCGACGATGCGCGCGGCGAAACCGACCGGCGTGTATGTCGGAGCGTATGGATTCCTCGATGATCTCAAACCGTCGCCGGGTGGATCGAGCCTGGGCTACATCCACACGCCGTCGCTCGCACAGGCGACGACGACGGCCGTGTTGCGCAGCGGCCATTTGTCGCATAAAGACGCAGAGCACAATGCGTTCGACATCAATCTCAGCTCCGAGCGCGTGCAGACGGCGTTGACGATCATTGATGGCGTTGCGCAAGGACAACCACTCACGGCGCTCCTCGGATACCGCTTCGAACGCTCGGTACGTTCCGCGAGCCTCACGCTGGCGAAATACATTCTCCCGTTCCGGCGGCTCGTTCCACTCCGTCCGGTCGCGAACGCCCCGGCGCCGTCCGCCACGCCGTCGGAGAACATTTCAGCGCGCGACGTCGTGGATGGTGTCGCGCTGCTCGACCGGTGGCGGAACGAGCGCGCGACGTTGCTCAGTCAGTTGGACCCCAAGCTGCTCGACGCGGATCGCGCAGCGCTTAGCACAGTGCTCGATTCGCTGGCCAGCACGTACGACGCGGTCGCCGACGTCATGGTGGCCGAAGCGGTCCATCAGAGTGTGCTCGGCAACCGTGATCGCGCTGGCGCCGTTCTCGCCGCGCTGGACCGCCAGGAAACAGCGCCGCGCATGGAGTTCATCAACACGCGGCGTACGAGCAAGAGCTTCACGCACCGCGCGCTCGTGTTGATCGGTGACGAGTCAGTTCCAACGCCTTGGTCCACGATTCCCCTCGACGCGCGAGCGAAAGCAGAGCCTCGCCTCAACGCGTGGGTTGCTCGACTGATCGGTGATCCCGCGCGTTTCAGCTTTGGCGCGAGCGTCACCGGCAGTAGCGTGACGAGTCTCACTGCGGGACTCGTGGAACTCGGGCTGTCGCCGCTGTCACTCGTCATGGCCAGTGAAGCACCAGGCAAGGACTCGCCATCCGAGTTGGAGGAACGACTCGCGCAGCTGTTCGCGTCGAAGGTTCCTAGTCCCACCGCCACCACCGAGCTTGCGTTGCTCGATGCCGCACCCGCAGGGTCGGCCCCAACTGCCGTAGGGCTGGGCGCGCTGCGCTCGCTGCTGCGATGGATCTACGCGCTCGTGACGACGCAGCGCACCGCCAACGCGAATGATCTCTCGCTACCGCAAGATGGAGACGACGAAGGACTCGATCCCATTGAGATCGCCGCTCGTGCCGACGCCGTGTCCGCGGCGTACACTGCTGCGATCACGACGCTCGACCACCTGATCGCCAGCCCGCCGGCGGTTCCGGCAACGGGCGATCCGTTCCGCGATGCGCTATGGGCGGCAGCAGCGTTCGGCGTACGAGCCGCCGTTCCCGCGGCGCCGACCCCTGGCGGCTCGAGCGCGGATCGCGACGAACTCGTCGCGCAAGCCACCGCTACCGTTGCCGAAATGCGCTCGGCGAAAGCGCGCGAGGCGGCGCTCGTCACGACGTTCGGCGCGGGAGCGGGCGCGCCCTCCAAACTTGTCGTGACGCATCACGCGGATCGCATGCGTGCGCTGCTCGATGAGCATTTTCCAATACTGCCCAGGTTCGTGGCGCGGAACGCGCCGGCGCTCGCCGCGTCGATCGGCGATCGCGCGACGCTCTGCGCCGGCGACGATCTCGCGCCATTGTCATGGCTCCAGCGCATGGCGCTGGTTCGGCCGGGCGTCGGGACGTTGTCGCGCGTGCTGATGGGCTCCGAGATGCTTCAAACCCTCGTCACTCCGGCGAGCGTGCTCGTGGCGCAACTTCCGCGCGCGGCCGGCGAGCGGTGGCTGGCGTTGCCATTCGGTGGAACCACACCGGAGGCCGAGCTATCGATTGCCGTGGCGTCCAGCGGCGCGATCGATTTCAGCAAGCCGCTGGCGGGGTTTTTCTGCGACGCGTGGTCGGAGGCCGTGCCGAGCCGCGACGAGACGACCGGCATGACCTTTCACTACGACTCACCCGGCGCACGGCCGCCGCAGGCAGTGCTTATCGCCGTTCCGCCACTGTTGCCATTTCAGGGGTTCGTGATGCCGCCGCCGGCGCCGCAGCCGCCGCCGCCTCAGAATCCGCCGTCGTGGACCGTAGACCTTCTTCTCGAGACGATCATGGAGGCTCATCGCCTTGCACCCGTTCGCGCCGTGAGCCCGGCCGATCTTCGTTGGCTCGGCACGACGCTTCCTCCGTTGTGGATGCCGTCAACGGGGTCGATGGACTTCTCGCCCGTGCACCTGGACGGTCCGGCGGCGGCCGCACCACCCCCGAACGGACCAACCCCGAGCGCTCCCGCAGTCAACGTCGCCAACGTCCTCGGCAAGGCTTGAGTCATGGGATTTCCGACTGGTAGCAACCCGATCAACACACCGATCATCACTCCGATTATCGATATTCCGCCCATCGTTATTCCGAATCCCACGATGTTGCTGAGCGATGCCAGCCTCGTCGACCCGGACAAGGATGTCGGACAAACGTTCAACGCATGGCAGCGGCTCGAGCCGGTACCCCTGTCGGCCGATCTCACCTTCGCGCTGCAGGCAACGATCGCCGACCCGGCGTGGATGTTGTGTCGCCAAATGCAATTCCTCGAGTTTGTCGGCGACGACGCCGGCACGCCGATCCAGGTCGTCGTTGAAGGCGAGGCCTGTCCGGTCACGCGTTACGCGCCTGGCATCGTGGATGTGAACGCGGCGTCGCGGGGCCGAGCGTATTCGGCCGACGCGCTTCCGCTCGAGGTGGCCGTTGAGCGCGAGCCTGTGTGGGCCCATCATCCGAGATTGGTCGCCGAAGCGGGGCTGCATCTGGTTCGCATGCTCGCTGCCGCCGGAATCGGAACTGTGCGCGACACGGTGATCGCGGCTTTTCCATTGACGCTGTCAGGTGCGCCGGACGCGGGTTCCGATACGGCTGGACGTGAATGGCTGCAGGTGGCTCAAGGTCGTGCGATCGACGCGAAAAAACTTGCGGCCACGCTCGTGCCATTGCGCGGCGCAGCGGGAACCCTCACGGGACTTCCGTCAGGACTGACCATAGCGCAGGCAAGTCAAGCGGCGGCACTCGATGTGTTTGGGCGTTGGCTCGCGTGGTATCAGGATACGGTCACCGAACCCGATGGCGGCGATGCGTGGAATCCGCGCCGTCTGGAATATGCGTTTGGCGTTGGAGCAATGGGATCGGCGGGCGAAATCGTGCTTGCCGCGCAGGAGTATGTCGACGGTGAGCTCGATTGGCATTCGGTCGCGGGCGGAACGCAGCCACTCGGAACCCCCGCGGCGACGCCGACCCCAATGATCGTCCCGCCGTCGTTGCCGACGCCCGTGGAATTCGCCGGGATGCCGGCCGATCGGTTTTGGGAATTTGAAGACGCGAATGTCAATTTTGCAATTGTCGACGCGGGCCCGACCGATCTCGCACGTCTGGCGATGGTCGAGTTCTCGCTGGTCTATGGCAACGATTGGTTCATCCTGCCGTTTCGCATGCCCGTCGGCTCCATCTTTCGCGTCACCAAATTCACGGTGCGCGATACGTTCGGCGTCGAGACCATTATCCCCTCGACGAGCTCCGGAAACCCGCCGTGGTCTGTGTTCAACATCAACGGCGGAACGGCACCGGCGGGTGCGCTGTTTCTCGCGCCGACACTCGTCGATGCGCTCGAGAGTGCACCGATCGAGGAGGTCGCGCTGTTTCGCGACGAGATGGCGAACATGGTCTGGGGCGTTGAGCGGACGGTGCAGGGGATTTCCGGCGATCCGTATGACCGCACCGCCGACGAATATCACCGAGCCGCGCAGCAGCAGGTGAGCGGCCCACCGGTGGACGCGCAGCTCATCTATCGCTTGTCCACGTCCGTGCCGGAAAACTGGATTCCGTTTGTGCCGGTTCCTGCCGAAGGAAGCACTCCGGGAATCAATCCGGTCATTCAACTTCAGCGGCGCGTGCTCGTCAGGACAGAAACCGACGGCACGCGGCGCAACATTCAGCCGCGAGGAACGTTGCTGCGTTCCGACCTGAACCAGGCGCCGGACACCGAGCCTGCGTTGCGGATCGAGGAGGAAGAGGTGCCGCGCGAAGGCGTCGTCGTCACGCGGTCCTTTCAGTTTGGCCGCTGGTTCGACGGACACTCGTTCCTCTGGGTGGGGAAGCGCACTCGGCCCGGTCGCGGAGAGGGATCGAGCGGCCTGCGATTCGACGTGTCGGAGCGCGGTTAGCGCAGCAGCATCCAGATCCCGCTTCCGAGACCGATCACTGCCACCGTGGTGCGCACGTACTGCTGAGGAATTCGCTGCGCCCCACGGGAACCGATGTAGCCGCCGACGACTGCGCCCACGGCCATCATCAACGCGAGCGGCCACGCCACGAGTCCGGTGATCGAGAAGATGACAGTGGCAACGAGATTCATGCAGAATCCGCCCCAATTCTTCAGACCGTTCATGCGATGGAGGTTGGTGAACCCAAGGAACCCCAGTGCGGCAAGCATGAGGATGCCGACGGCCGCGCCGAAATAGCCGCCGTAGATTCCGATCATCGCTTGCCACACAAGCAGCACAGGCGCTGGGCCCGCCTGTGTGCGAGCGGCGTCGTCGTCGTGAGTCACTGGGTGCCGTCCCGCCCAGCGCAACAGCGGACGTTGGAGAATGAACAGCGACGTCGCACCGAGGACGAGCCACGGCACGACGCGATCAAACGTCTTGCCAGGCGTGTGAAGGAGCAGCCACGCGCCGACAAGCCCTCCAAGAGAGCTGGGCAACGTGATCGCCAACGTCCACCGACGCGCGCCGGCAAGCTCGTCTCGGTAGCCGAGCATGCTGCTCAATGCGCCAGGAAGTAGTGCGACGGTGCTGGTCGCGTTGGCGATGAGCGGCGAAAGGCCTGCAGCGACAAGAACGGGGAACGTCAGCAACGTTCCGCCGCCGGCGATCGAGTTCATGATGCCGGCGAGAAGCGAGGCGACGGCAGCGATCAGAAGTCGGTCGGTCGGGAGCGAAGTCTGGGGGTAGAGAAACAGAGTCCGGGGAATGTCTTGGTTAGGAGCGCCGGCGAGGAGCGACGGCGCCGTTCGAGGAGAATAGCGGGCCGTGCTCAAATCGGCATCCTCTAGAAACCACCCCCCGTCACCCTGTAGCTTCCACGCCTATGACCATGCGAGAGAAGCTCGAACTGTTGGAGCGCCGGATCGCCGAGTCGGAGCAGGGCGGCGGCGCGGCGCGTGTAAAGGCGCAGCACGAAAAGGGTAAGCTCTCTGCACGCGAGCGCCTCGATCTGCTCCTCGACGAGGGCTCGTTTGTCGAGCTCGACCGCTTCGTCGTGCACCGCTCCACCGACTTCGGGCTCGAAACCCAGCAGTTCTATGGCGACGGTGTCGTCACGGGCTACGGGCGCATCGACGGCCGGCTCGTATATGTGTTCTCTCAAGACTTCACGGTCTTTGGCGGTTCACTGTCCGAGTCGTTCGCCGAAAAAATTTGCAAGGTGATGGACCTGGCAATGCGGAACGGCGCGCCGGTCATTGGACTCAACGACTCCGGCGGCGCGCGCATTCAAGAAGGCGTCGTGTCGCTCGGGGGCTACGCCGAGATCTTCCTCCGCAACACACTCGCCTCAGGAGTGGTGCCGCAGATATCGGCGATCCTTGGCCCGTGCGCCGGCGGCGCGGTGTACTCGCCGGCGATCACCGATTTCATCTACATGGCGCGCGGCACCTCATACATGTTCGTCACCGGTCCCAACGTCGTGAAGACCGTGACACATGAAGACGTCACCATGGAGCGGCTTGGCGGCGCCGACACGCACGCGGGAACGTCCGGGGTCGCGCACTTTGTACGCGAGTCCGAGCCGGCGACGATCGCGGCGATTCGCGAGATCTTTCGCTATATCCCGCAAAACAACATCGACGATCCGCCGCGTGGCCGCGGCACGGACCCGCGCGACCGCCGCGACGAAGCGCTGCTCGACATCGTCCCCGACAATCCGAACAAGCCGTACGACATCCATGATGTCATCCGCCGCGTCGTCGACGACGGCGAGTTCTACGAGGTGCACGCCGAGTACGCGCAGAATATTCTGTGTGGCTTTGCGCATCTGGGGGCGTTCAGCGTCGGCATCGTCGCCAATCAGCCCGCGGTGCTCGCCGGCGTGCTCGACATCAGCGCGTCGCTCAAGGCCGCGCGCTTCATTCGCTTTTGCGACGCGTTCAACATCCCCATCGTGACGTTCGAGGACGTACCGGGTTTTCTCCCGGGCGTGGCACAGGAGCACGGCGGCATCATCAAGCACGGCGCAAAGCTGCTGTTCGCGTACTGCGAGGCGACCGTTCCCAAGCTCACGGTCATCACGCGAAAGGCATACGGCGGCGCCTACGACGTGATGTCGTCCAAGCACATTCGCGGCGACTACAACGTCGCGTGGCCCACCGCCGAGATAGCGGTGATGGGTCCCAAGGGCGCGGTCGAGATTCTGTTCCGAAAGGAGATCAACGAGAACGCCAATCCGCAAAAGGCGACCGACGAGAAGATTGAGGAATACCGCCAGAAGTTCGCGCACCCGTACGTCGCGGCAAGTCGCGGCTATCTCGACGACATCATCGACCCGCGCGATACGCGCCCGCGACTCATCGACGCCCTCGAGACGCTGCGCACGAAGCGCGACCGGAATCCGGCGAAGAAGCATGGCAACATCCCGCTCTAGCACCGCTGGTCTCGCTCCAAAGATGTTCACCAAGATTCTCGTCGCCAACCGCGGCGAGATCGCGCTGCGCGTCATTCGCGCGTGTCGCGAAATGGGCATTGCATCCGTCGCCGTCTACAGTGACGCCGACTCTCGCGCTCCGCACGTGCGCGAGGCTGATGAGGCAATTCATATTGGCGCACCGCCGTCGGCGGAGAGTTATTTGCGGGGCGATCGCATCATCGAGGCCGCGCAGCAGGCCGGCGCGCAGGCGATTCACCCGGGCTACGGCTTTCTCTCCGAGCGCGAGTGGTTTGCCCGCGCCGTTCGGGAGGCCGGTCTCGTGTTCATTGGACCGCCGGCTGAGGCGATCGCGGCAATGGGGAGCAAGACCGCCGCACGCCAACTCGCGGTCAAGGCGAACGTTCCCGTTGTTCCCGGCACCACCGAAGCGTTGCGAGATGCCGACGAAGGGAAAGCAATTGCCGACACATTCGGCTATCCGGTGCTGCTCAAAGCCGCTGCCGGCGGGGGCGGCAAAGGCATGCGTGTCGTGCGTGAGGCGAGTGAGATGCAGAATGCCCTCGACACGGCGCGCCGCGAAGCGAAGAACGCGTTCGGCGACGATGCGGTGTACGTCGAGAAGTACATCGTCGGCCCTCGTCACGTCGAGATCCAGGTGCTCGGCGACCAACATGGAACGATGTTGTCGCTCAACGAACGCGAATGCTCCGTGCAACGCCGGCATCAGAAGATGATCGAGGAGGCGCCGAGTGTCGCGGTCACGCCCGAGCTGCGTCGTGCGATGGGCGACACCGCCGTTCGCGCCGCCAGCGCAGCAGGGTATTTCAACGCCGGCACGTGCGAGTTCCTGCTCGATGCGGACGGGAAGTTCTACTTCCTCGAGATGAACACGCGATTGCAGGTGGAGCATCCGGTCACCGAGCTCGTGACCGGCATTGACCTCGTGCAGTGGCAGATTCGCGTCGCGGCCGGCGAGAAGCTGCCGTTCAAGCAGGAAGACATCGTGCCACGCGGCTGGGCGATCGAGTGCCGCATCACGAGCGAGGATCCGGCGAACGGATTTCTTCCCTCGACGGGGCGCATCTCATATCTGCATCTGCCGAGCGGCCCGGGCGTGCGGTGGGATGGCGGCATCGAGGTCGGAAGTGAAGTGGGATTGTACTACGATCCCATGCTCGCAAAGCTCATCGTGCACGCGCCAACGCGTGCGGCCGCCGTGGAGCGCATGCATCGAGCGCTGTTGGAACTGACCATCGAGGGCGTGGAGTCGTCGCGCGACTTTCACCTGCGCGTCATGGAGGACTCCGAGTTCCGCGCCGGCGCGATCGAGATTCAATGGCTGGAGCGTCGCCTCGATTCCTTGCTCGCCATCACGCCGCCCGACGCAACGACACGGACCGCCGCGGTGGTCGCGGCGCTCATCGCTGATCGCGATCGCAAAGCGCAGAAGCGGCCGGCGGTTGGGGCCGAAAGCGCGAACGCCGGTGCCAACGCGTGGACGCGCGCCGGACGACTCGAGGGGTTGCGATGACCGTCGCCGAAGTGACGATCGATACGATCGCCGCCGGCGGCGACGGCATCGGCCGGTCGGACGGCGTCGCCGTGTTTGTTCCGCGAACGGCGCCGGGCGATCGCGTGCGCGTGCGCATCGACTCGCGCAAGCGCTTCGCCCGCGGCACCCTCGAGGAGATTCTCACCCCGTCGCCCAGTCGAGTCGATCCGCTCTGCTATCACTACCGCGTCGACCGTTGCGGTGGATGCCAACTGCAGCACATTGGATATGAGAGCCAGCTCGAGGCGAAGCGGGCGGTGATTCGCGACGCCGTCACGCGCATTGGCAAACGGCCGATCGATCTTCCCGACGTTCAGGCGAGCGACAAGCAGTGGTGGTATCGCCGCAAGTTGACGTTGGCCATGCGACGCGAGCGTGGCGACTGGGTGATCGGACTGCACACGTATGGCGAAAGAATCCGAGTATTCCAACTCACGGATTGTCCAATCACCGACGAGCGAGTCATGCGGACGTGGCGTCAGGTGATGGAAGCTCGACGGCATTTTCCTGACGCCGACGAGCTTCGCGCGTCGGTGCGGCTCCTGGATGAGAGCGGAGACGCGTCTGTCGTCATGGAGGGCGGTAACGCCTGGCCGAATCGCCTTGCGTTTTTCGAGGCCGTGCCGGATGCGCGCGCGCTCTGGTGGCAGGCCGCGCATCGCCCTCGGGCTCTCGTCGCCGAACGCGGACGCCCGTCGGCGGGGGCCTCATTCGAACAGGTCAACTCCGGAGTGGGACACGCGATGCACGCGTACGTCCTCAATCGCGTCGGCGCCCATCGGCCGGCATTCGTGATCGACGCGTATGCGGGCTCCGGTGCCACGGCAATTCCGATTGCCAACGACGGCGTGCGCGTGTTGGCGATCGAATCGGATCACGATGCCGTGGCGGAATGTGCGGCGCATCTTCCCGCTGGATCGCACGCCGTCGCCGCGCGCGTGGAAGACCTGATCGCCGAGTCGCTTCCGGCGGACGTCGTGCTGATCAACCCGCCGCGAACGGGAGTTCACGAACGCGTGGCGGCGGCGCTGCAGGACGTCGTGCAACCTCCCCGCGCGATCATCTACGTGAGTTGCGATCCAGCGACGCTGGCGCGCGACCTCGCGCGGATGCCGCGATATCGCATCGCGTCCATTCGCGGGTTTGACATGTTTCCGCAGACGGCACACGTCGAAACGGTTTGTGAGCTCGTCCCGGAGGCGGCATGAAATATTTCGTGCGCGTCGGAAGCGAGGATCACGAGGTGGTGCTCGACGCCGACGGTGTCCACATCGACGGTGAGGATATCGCGGCGCAGGTCGTGCCGATCGACGGCACTCCCGTTCGCATGGTGACGATCGGCAACGCCGTGCATCGCGTGGTGGTGCGCCCCGGCTCGAGCCGCGGAGCCTACACGCTGTGGCTCGATGGACATCGCTTTGAAGTCGAAGCGCTCGACGAGCGAACGCGGGCGATTCGCGACCTGTCGGGCACCGCCGCCGGACCGGTCGGCCCGGCTCCCGTGATCGCACCAATGCCCGGCCTGATCGTGCGGGTGAACGCCGAGGTGGGCGATCAAGTGCAGGCGGGGCAAGGACTCGTCGTGATGGAGGCCATGAAAATGGAAAACGAGCTTCGGGCTCAAGCCGCGGGACGCGTCAAAGCCGTTCTCGTGGCTCCGGGCAGTATTGTCGAGAAGGGCGCACTCCTGATCGAGCTCGAGGCATGATCGTGGCCACTCACTGTCAGCCTGAGCGGAGCGAAGGATCTGCTCTTGCTCGTGCAACGCGATGGACACTCGCGATCGCGCTAATCCTTCCGGGACTTGCCATGCCCGGCCTCGCCCAAACCGCGCCGCCGTCCACCGACATCTTCCTCGCGTCACTATCGATGCGCGCTGGCAAGCCCGTGGTCGGCACGCCGGTGAACATCACCCATCGACCCGGCTACGACAACCAGCCGTCGTTCACGCGCGACAGCCGCTCAATCCTGTTCACGTCCACGCACGAAGATGCGCAGTCGGACATCTACCGCTACGACATTGCCTCCAAGTCCGTTGCGCGCGTCACAACCACGTCCGAGAGCGAGTACTCGGCGACGGTCATGCCGGGTGGCAAGCGCTTCTCCGTGATACGCGTCGAGGCCGATTCGTCGCAGCGGCTCTGGAGCTTCGCGATGGACGGCACAGATCCGAAACTCGTGGTCGAAGCGCTCAAGCCCGTGGGCTACCACGCGTGGATCGACGCCAACAATCTTGCGATGTTCGTACTCGGCCGGCCGAACGCGCTCGTGCACGGCGACGTCCGCACCGGAAAGTCGGACACGCTCACACGCAATATCGGACGCTCGCTGCTGCCGCTGCCCGACCAGAGCGGGTTCTCGTTCGTGCGTATTACCGACGGGCAGTCGACGCTGGTGGCCGCGCGCTGGCCGGGATTCACCACGAAGGACGTGATCGCCCTGCCGAAAGGAACGCAGGACATCGCGTGGGTGTCGAACACCATGGCGCTCGCCGGATCAGGATCGACATTGATCTCTTGGACCCGTCGAGACACCGCGTGGACCACCGTCGGCGATTTCGCCGTCGCGGGTCTCACCGACATCACGCGATTGGCGGTGAGCCCCAACGGAAAGTGGATCGCGATCGTCGCCGTTCCTAGACCTTGACGCTGTCGGCGGCCGCCGAGAGCTCCTGCTCCTCGGCGTGATGCTTGATCTGTTTGCCCTCGGCCAGAAACACTGCGTCTTCGCCGATGTTCGTCGCCAGGTCGGCAACCCGCTCGAGATTGCGGCTGACGAGCAGGAGCTCGAGCGACGGCGTGATGGTCCGGCCGTCCTCCATCATGTGCGTTACGAGAATGCGAAACACCGAGTTGTGAATTGCGTCGACTTCATCGTCAGCGCGGCACACCTGGCGACCGAGCACGCCGTCGGCGCGCACGAACGCGGTGAGACTGTCGCGCAGCATCTGGCGGGCGCGCCGTGCCATTTCGCCGATCTCGGGATCCGGCGTGATGATCGTGCTCGACGACGCGAGACGGATGGCGCTCTGCGCGATGTTCACCGCGTGGTCGCCGACGCGCTCGAGGTCGTTCGACACCTTGATCGACGCGATGATGAAGCGCAGGTCACGCGCCATCGGCTGTTGAAGGGCGAGCAGCGCGATGGCCTTGTCTTCGACTTCGAGCTCGAGGGCGTCGAGATCGCGATCGGCGGTGACCACGGCCTCGGCCATGTTGCTGTCGCGGCTCAACAGCGCGTCGACCGACAGGTCAAGGAGCGACGTTGCGAGGTCTGACATATCGAGCAGGCGCTGCTTCAGGTGCGCGAGCTGGTCGTGAAAATGGCGGAAGCCGCTTGTTGCTGTCTCGGATGGCGTCATCCGAATCTCCCGGTGATATACGCCTCGGTACGCTCGTTGACCGGGCTCGTGAACATACGATCCGTCGGGCCGACTTCAATGAGTTGGCCGAGGTAAAAAAATGCCGTCACATCGGATACCCGTGCCGCCTGCTGCAGGTTATGCGTGACGATGAGAATCGTCAAATCCCGCTTCAGCTCGTAGAGCAACTCTTCGACTTTCTGCGTCGCAATGGGATCGAGCGCGCTCGCAGGCTCGTCGAGGAGCAATACCTCGGGTTCATTGGCGAGCGCGCGCGCGATACAGAGGCGCTGCTGCTGTCCGCCCGAGAGTCCGAGCGCGCTTTCGCGAAGGCGATCCTTCACCTCTTCCCACAGCGCCGCCCGTTGCAACGCCGACTCGACAATGGCATCGAGATCGCCGCGATTGCGCACGCCGTTCACGCGCGGGCCGTAGGCGACGTTGTCGTAGATCGATTTCGGAAACGCATTCCAGCGTTGAAACACCATCCCCACGCGCCGGCGGAGCGACACGGGATCCATCTCGCGACTGTACACGTCCGTGTCGCCGAGCCGGATCGCTCCCTGATGGCGAACGCCGGGAAGGAGCGCATTCATGCGGTTGATCGACCGAAGGAACGTCGACTTTCCACACCCGGATGGACCAATGAGCGCGGTCACATTCCGCGGCGCCGCGGACAACGTGATCTCGAACAGCGCCTGTTTCTCGCCATACCAAAAGGAGAAACGATCGGCGGTGACGCTTCCGTGCGTCTCCGCCGCCGGCGCGTCGACTCGCTCTTGCGCGGACGCAGTCACCCGAACCGTCCGGTGATGTACGCCTCTGTTCGCGGATCCTTTGGCGCGGTAAACATGGAGTTCGTGGGCAGATACTCGACCATCTCGCCGTTCAACATGAACGCCGTGCGATCCGAGATGCGCGCCGCCTGTTGCATGTTGTGGGTGACAATGATGATCGTGACGTCGGAACGAAGCTCGTAGACGAGCTCTTCGACGCGTTGGGTGCTGATCGGGTCGAGCGACGCCGTCGGCTCGTCGAGCAGAAGCACCGCCGGCGACGTGGCAAGCGCACGGGCAATGCACAGACGCTGCTGTTGCCCGCCGGACAGCGCCACCGCGCTGGTGTTCAATCGATCCTTGACCTCATCCCACAGCGCCGCACGCTTGAGAGAACGCTCAACCAGCTCGTCCGTTTCCTTCGCCGATGGACGCGCAGCGCGCGGAAGGATTTTCAATCCAGCCGCGACGTTGTCGCGGATGGACATGGTGGGGAAGGGGGTGGGCCGTTGAAAGACCATGCCGATGTGCCGGCGCACACCGATCGCGCTGACCGACGAATGATAGATGTCGCGCCCGTCGAAGCGGACTTCGCCTTCGACTCGCGCGGTTGGCACCGTCTCGTGCATGCGGTTGAGACAGCGGAGCAACGTCGACTTGCCGCACCCCGATGGACCGATGATCGCCGTGACCTGTCCAATCGGCACACCGAACGACACGTCGCGCACGACGCGAGACGCACCGAAATACGCATCGAGCGATTCCGCGGCGATGCACACCGGCGGCGCGGCATGGGCCGCCACGGGCTGACTCGTCATTGGCTCGACGGCTCTGTCGAACGTGCGCTCGGTCGCACGATCGATTGGGTCGTCGCCGCGTTGAGCTCGATCACTGTCGGTGGTCGCCGGCATCGGCACCTCACGCTCAATCGCCGCCGAGTCCGAAGCGAGACCGGGTGACGTACCGCGCCGCAAGGCTGATGACGAGGACGAGTCCGATGAGGACGAGCGCTCCCGCCCAGGCTTGCGCATGTAGGTCGTCGTAGGGTGTTGTCGCATAGATATAGATCTGCATTGGCAGCGCGGCGATCGGCTGCGTGGGGGAAACCGACCAGAACTGGTTTCCAAGGGCGGTGAAAATGAGCGGAGCCGTTTCACCGGCAATACGGGCGACCGCCACGAGCGCACCGGTCACGATCCCCGGCAGCGCCGTGCGTAAAACAACACTCAACGAGGTCCGCCATTTACTGTAGCCGAGCGCGAGCGCGGCTTCGCGCATCGACACGGGCACGAGGCGAATCATCTCCTCCGTCGCGCGTGTGACCAGCGGAATCATCATCGCCGCGAGGGCGACCGCGCCGGCCATTGCCGAGTAGTGTCTGAAGGGCCGAACGAGCACCTGCCAGCCGAAAATGCCGAGCACGATCGAAGGAAGACCGTTCAACACATCCGACAAGAAGCGAACAGTCGTTGCGAGCCGCGTGCCGCGTTGCTCCGCGAGGAAGAGTCCGGCGCCGATGCCGACCGGCAATCCGATTGCCGAAGCGAGCAGAACGAGAATGCCGGTGCCAACGATCGCGTTGGCCATCCCGCCGCCCGTTTCGCCGACCGACTTTGGAACCTTGGTGAAGAAATTCCAACTCACCGACGACGCACCCTCTCTCACGAGGTGCGAGAGGATGAAGATCAGCGGCAGCGTCGCCACGATCGCCGCGACGTAGGTCAGCGCGACCATGACGTAGCTGATAATCCGGCGACGCGTGAGCGTGCGCGCGGTGCTCGCCGCGAGCATGTCGCGATACGAACGACTGGACGCGGGTCGGCGCGGAGACGGGGACGGGATCGATGCTGATGTCATTAGCCCTGCCCCCGTCCCATGCGCCACACGAGCCAGCGCGCGATCATGTTCACGACAATGGTCAAGAGGAACAGCACCGCGCCAACAGCCATCAACGCCGAGATGTGGAGATCGTTTGTCGCTTCGCTGAACTCATTGGCGATCACCGACGCCATCGTGTATCCGGGCGCGAACAACGACGCCGAAATCTCCGGGCGATTTCCGATCACCATCGTCACAGCCATCGTTTCACCGAGCGCGCGGCCCAAACCCAGGATGACGCCGCCGATGATTCCGGAGCGCGCGTACGGCAACACCGCATCCCAAATCATTTCCCATCGCGTGGCGCCAAGCGCCAGCGCGGCCTCACGCTGTGAGCGCGGAACGGCAAGGAGCACTTCGCGTGTCACCGCGGAGATATACGGCAGCACCATGATCGCGAGGATCAACCCCGCGGCGAGCATGCCGTAACCGTACGCCGGCCCCGCGAAGAGCGGAAAGTTGCCGAGGTGCAACGTGTCTTTGATGAAAGGAATGATCGTCGTGCGCAGGAACGGCACGAGCACGAGAATTCCCCACAGACCGTAGACGACGCTGGGAATCGCGGCGAGCAGGTCGACGAGAAAAGCGACCGGCTGACGAATCCACGTCGGCGCAAACTCGGACAGGAAGATTGCAACGCCAACGGCGAGTGGAACGGCGATGATGAGCGCGATGGCCGACGACACCAGCGTGCCGAAGATCGCCGGCGCCGCGCCGAACTTGCCGTTCACCGCGTCCCATTGGCTCGACGTCAGAAAGCTGAAGCCGAACTTGTGCAACGCCGGCCAGGCGCCGGCGAACACTTCCCACGCGATGAGCACGAGCAGAATGGGAATGACGAGCGCCATTCCGGTCGTGACCCATCGGTACACGCGGTCGCCCTTGCCTGACGCGCCCAGCCGGACGCCGGTCGACGCCTCCGCCGGCTGGGCATTCGATGCGATTGAGGCGTCCGTCACCGCGGCGTTCCTGCCGAGAGCGAGTCAATGCGGGCGGTGAGACGCGTGACGAGCGACGCGGGCAGCGGCGCGTAATCGAGCGCCGCAGCGTCTTTTTCTCCGTCGGTCAGCGCCCAGCGGATGAAGTCGGCGAGCTTCTTCGCCTTGGCGGCATCGGGTTGCGTTTTATAGACCAGCAACCAGGTGAACGACGTGATGGGATAGACCGTCGCGCCCGATGCATTCACGATCGAGATCCGATAGTCGGTGTTCGCCGGAAGTTTGGCGACCGCCGCATCCGCCGCCGCCGTCGCCGCCTCAGCCGATGGCGCAACGAACTGACCGGACGCGTTCTGGATCAGCGCGGTGCTGATCTGATTCTGCTTCGCATACGCCAACTCGACATACCCGATCGCGCCGTGGGTTTGCTTCACCTGCGCGGCCACGCCGTCGCTGCCTTTGGCGCCGAGCCCGACCGGCCATTGGACTTCCTTTCCCTTGCCGGGGCCGGTCGTCCACGCCTTGCTCACGTTCGAGAGGTAATCAGTAAATATGAATGTCGTACCGCTGCCTTCCGATCGGTGGGCAACGAGAATGTCTGTCGGCGGCAACGTGACGCCGGCATTGACGGCCGCGATTCGCGAGTCATTCCATTTCGTGATTTTGCCGAGGTAGATATCAGCGACGAGCCCGCCAGTCAGCTTGAGCGGGTGCGTGACCTCGGGAAGATTGTAGGCGATCGCCACGACTCCAACAACTGTTGGAATGTGAAGGACGGCTCCACCCCGCGTCTTGGCCATGTCGCTGTCGCTCATCGGGGCGTCGCTCGCACCGAAGTCGACCGTCTGCTCTGAGAGTTGTTTAATACCCGCGCCCGAGCCGAGCGGTTGGTAGTTGATTCTGACACCGGTCTTCGCGGCGTATTCGAGGAACCACTTCGAATAGATGGGCTGCGGAAACGTTGCGCCCGCTCCGGTGAGTTCGACGGCGCCGCCGCTCGAGCTCGCGGCTGCCGGTTGAGCGCTGTCACCCGCGGCCTTTTTTCCGGAGTCGGAACCACAGGCCCAGGCGGCGAGCACAGCGGCAAGCAAAGACAAACGTTTCACGAGCGCTCCGAGGCACGAGAAAACGATCGGGTCGTTCAGTTGACCCGAACGCTCGCGGACGCATGCAACCGTCTCGGTAACGTCATGTAACAACGACGTAACGGAGCGCTGTCGACTGAAGAGCGCACGAGATCCGGACACGCGACCCCCGGCAGTGACGCAAGCGTTACGAGGGCTGTATCTCGCCCGTTACGCGCGCCGTCGAGCTTCACGGCTCCACCACTCCAACAGGAGCACCACGTGATCGCACGCGTTTCGAGATTCATCGGCTCGGCCGTCATTGGCGCGGTCGTCGCAGCCGCACCGGCTGCCGCGCAAGACCTGAACGGCGCCGGAGCGACGTTCCCGCAGCAGATCTACTCGAAGTGGTTCGCCGAATACGCCACGAACAAAGGCGTCAAGATCAACTACCAGCCGATCGGTTCGGGCGGCGGCGTCAAGGCATTCACCGAAGGCACGGTGGACTTCGGCGCATCCGACGCTCCGATGAGCGACGAAGAAATGTCCAAGCTCAAGGCGCCCGCATACCATATCCCCACGGTGCTCGGTGCTGTGGTTCTGTCGTACAACCTGCCCGAAGTGACCAAGCCGTTGAACCTGACCGGTGAAGTCGTCGCGCAGATCTTCCTCGGAAAGATCACAAAGTGGAATGCACCGGAAATCGCCGCCATCAACAAAGGCGTCGCCCTTCCAGCGAAGGACATTCTCGTCGTACATCGCACCGACGGCAGCGGCACGACGTACATCTTCACGGACTATCTGAGCGCCGTGAGCCCGGCGTGGAAGTCGGGCCCGGGCAAGGCGAAGGACATTCAGTGGCCCGTCGGTCTTGGCGGCAAGGGCAACGACGGTGTGGCCGGCCAGATCAAGCAGTTGCCGGGTGCCATCGGCTATGTCGAGCTGGCGTATGCACGTCAGAACAAGCTCGCGTTCGCGTCGCTCAAGAACTCGTCGGGCGCTTTCATTGCTCCGTCGATCGAATCGGTCACGGCCGCTGCCGCCGCGACGGCCGCGAAACTTCCGGCGAATACGGACTTCCGCGTCTCCATTGTCGATGCGGCCGCGAAGGACGCGTATCCGATCGCGTCGTTCACCTATCTCCTGGTGTCCCAGACCCAGACGGACGCGGCCAAGGGTAAGAAGTTGATCGACTTCATCAAGTGGGCGATCCACGAAGGCCAAGCCGCCGCGCCCGCGCTCGACTATGCGCCGCTCCCGAAGAACGTTGTCGCGATGCTCGACAAGCGCCTCAGCGAAGTGAAGAACGTCGCAAGCAAGTAGTGCCTGCCGCCCGCCGGCAGACCGTACGGCGCAACACCGGTGGGGGGCCCTACCGGTGTTGTTTTTTTCCGGACACCAATCCGTCAGCCGTTACCACGACGTGACGATTCCGAAGGGTTGCCGAGACTCAGCACCGCCAAAATGCCCGTCGTTACGCAGTTGGTGACGACCAACTGATCCCTCCCACGGCCACTCACCTCACCACATAACACCACTGATCGACTATCTCATGACCTCATATCGCGCGCGATCGCTCGCCGTCGTTGCCGCGCTCGCCCTCAGCTCAGTTGCTGTCGGCGCGCAAACCCCGACACCCACCGTGGTCACGCCGGCCTTCGACTTCTCCGGCGTCATCTTCGGGAGCTTCAACTATCGAACGGATTCCGCGGCAAAGGCAGGCCTGGGAGGATCGAACCCGAATCAGTTCAGCATTGACCGTGCATACCTGACGTTCCGCATGCCCGCCGGCGACAATGGCGCGATTCGTATTACAACAGATGTATTCCAGAACGCGAATACGGCCCAGAACGCCTACTATCAGGGATGGGCCATTCGCGTCAAGTATGCGTATCTCCAGTATACGGGGCTGAAAAACGCCTTTGGTGACGGCTCGAGCTTGGTCGGACGCATCGGTGTGCTGCACACCGTCGTCATCGATCACGAGGAAGGTTTCTGGCCGCGCTACCTGCAGCAGACCGCCATTGAGAAGAACGGATTCTTCTCGTCGGCTGACGCGGGCGTTGCCGGGCTGCTCACCTTCGGCAACAAGTTGGGCGAGATCTACGCGACCGTGACGAACGGCCCCGGCTACACCTCGTACGAGAAGGATCGGTTCAAGGATTTCGCGGGACGGCTGACCCTCACGCCGTTGGCGAACAGCAAGGATATGAACGCCATTCTCAAGAGCTTCACGATCACGCCGTGGTACTACAAGGGCTGGGTCGGTAGCACCTTCGCGAGCGGCGGCGCGGGGCAGGTGGGGGCGGGAACGAACGGCGCGATCACCGACGGCTTGGCTCGCGATCGCTACGGTATCTTCGCCGGCGTGAAAGACCGGCGACTCACGGCCGGCGCCGAGTTCGCGCAGCGGAAGGACGAGAGCGAGACGGGCGCGAACACCACGGTCGCGCCGCGTGTGCTCCACGATTCAACCGGCCGCGTGATCGACGGCTTTGCCATCGTCCGCCCGATCGAGTTGTTCGGAGGCGGCAAGTCGAACTTCAGCATCGTCGGGCGTTGGGATCACTTCACGCCGAACACGAGCCCGACGGCGGCGAACTATGCCGGCACCACCCCGGCGTACGACTACTACGTCCTGGGCGCCTCCTACGACATGACGCAACGGATGACGTTCACCTTCGACTACCAGAATCAGTCGCCAACAGATTTCCCGGCGGCGACGGGAACGAACGTTCGGCCGACACCACAGACGACGACGCTATTCTTGCATTTTAACGTTGCGTTCTGAACACTCCGGATCCGGAAAATGAAGACGCGTCCGGCCTATGGCCGGGCGCTTTTCATTTTAAAAAGCACTGAAGTACCGCGTACCAATGGTACCAAGTGGTACCAAGTGGTACCAAGTGGTACCAAGTGGTACCAAAGTACGAGGAAGCCGAGCGGCCACTTCCAAGGCCTGGACGTCCCAAGCACGAGCAGGCCAGGGCAAGTCCCCAAATTGGGATGGCCACTATGCCAGTCCCCGCACCGGAGTACCCAGTACCGAGTACTTGGCACTGGTCCCGTTTAAGGACCAGTGCCCGAGTACTTCAGTGGCGTTGACTAGACGTAAGTGCTTGCCTAGCTTGCATGTCTGTCAAAAAACGCCTTCAATGGCTGCCGAGACCCGGGTTGCGTCACGCACCGGTGAGGCGCAGGACCCACTTTGTTAGTCAGGTCAGTCAGGCAATGAAAACGTTTTCCGCCACGCCGAGCGACATCGAGCAGCGTTGGCACATCGTGGACGCCGATGGAATGATTCTCGGCCGACTTGCATCCGAAGTCGCAAAGGTCCTCCGCGGGAAGAACAAGCCCATCTTCACGCCGCACATGGATACCGGTGACAACGTCATCGTCATCAACGCGTCGAAGGTGAAAGTCACCGGCCGCAAGGCTGAGCAGAAGGAGTACTTCCGTCACACCGGCTACATGGGCCACGAGCTGTTCACGCCGTTCGCCACCATGATCGCCAAGCACCCCGAGCGTGTGATCGAGAAGGCCGTGTACGGCATGCTGCCCAAGACCGCTCTTGGCCGTCAGGTGCTGCGCCGCAAGCTTCGCGTTTATGCGAATGCTGATCATCCGCATGTCGCGCAACAGCCCACGCCAATGACCTTCGACAAGAGCGAGAAGTAATCCATGGCCGACACGCAGAGCATTCATGCAATCGGACGCCGCAAAGAAGCGGTGTGCCGTGTGTTCATCAAGCCGGGCTCCGGCAAGTGGGACGTCAACGGCCGTACGCTGGGCGACTACTTTCCGCGTCCGTCGCACGTGTCGTCCATTCAGCAGCCGTTCGTGTCCACCGACACGCTCGGCCGCTATGACGTGAAGGCGAACGTCGACGGCGGCGGCAACACCGGACAGGCCGGTGCGCTTCGCCTCGCGGTCGCACGCGCGCTCGTGAAGATCGACGAAGGTCATCGTCGCAAGCTTCGCGATCTCGGACTTCTCACGCGCGACGCACGCGCTGTCGAGCGTAAGAAGCCAGGTCGTCCGAAAGCTCGTAAGCGGTTCCAGTTCTCGAAGCGGTAGTCAGGCTCGTCGGTCTGAGGACTTCCATCATCCTCAGACCCGCCATCCTCCTTTCAAAATCTCTCAGGGTGAACGAGTCGCTGTTAGGGTGCCGGGCAACCGGTCTAACAGCGGTGCCGACTTCACCCGGCGTTCAAAACCAACTCCGAGGTTCGTTCGCACATGTCTGAGCAGCAGCAGTCGTCCACCAATCAGCCGACGCTCGAGGAGCTCCTCGCCGCCGGCGTCCACTTCGGGCATCAGACCCGTCGCTGGAACCCCAAGATGCGCCGCTTCATTTTCGCCGAGCGGAATGGCATCCATATCATCGATCTCCAGAAAACGCTTCGGCAGATCGAAGTCGCGCAGAAGCTCGCGCGCGACGTCGTGCTTCGCGGTGAGAACGTGCTGTTCGTCTGCACGAAGCCGCAGGTGTCGGGCATCGTCCGCGCCGAAGCCGAACGCGCCAACGCGCTGTTCATCACCGAGCGCTGGTTGGGCGGCCTGCTCACCAACTATCAGACGGTGAAGAAGCAGGTCAAGCGCATGAAGGAGCTCGAGGCCGGCACTGAAGAAGGCGGCGAGTTCGAGAACTACACCAAGAAAGAACAGCTCATGCTTCGTCGTGAGCGCGAGAAGCTCTCCAAGTACTTGCACGGCATTCGCAACATGGGCCGCCTGCCGGGCCTCATGTTCGTCGTCGACTCCAAGAAGGAGCGTATCGGCGTGAGCGAAGGCAACAAGCTGAAGATTCCCATCATCGCCATCGTCGACACGAACGCCGATCCCGATCTCATCACGGTTCCGATCGCCGGCAACGACGACGCCATTCGCTCGGTCGAGCTGATCACCAAGGCGATCGCCGACGCGATTGTCGAGGCGCGTCGTGAAGCGCCGGTCCGCGAGGAAGTCGAGGAAGGCGAGAGCTACACCTACAGCTCCGATCGCGGTGCCGAACCGGCGGGCGAAGAAGAGCGGAAGAAGCGCCGGCGTCCGCGCCGCCGCCGGGCCAAGCCGGAAGCGATCGCCGCTCGTCTCAAGGCACCAGGTGAGGGCGATGCAGGCGACGCGGGCGATCCGGGGGATGCAGGCGCGGGCGATGCCGGCGAGCCAGCCGCCGATGGCGGAGCGGCCGAGTAACTGCCGCTCCCTCGGAAGGACTTGTTGGAGTAGACTTTGAACACGCCGCCGGACACACTGCCCGGCGGCGTTTCCACGAAACCGTAAGCTGGAATTCGAGAGAATGGCTACTGCAAAGGACGTTGCCGAGCTCCGCGCGCGCACTGGCGCCGGGATGATGGATTGCAAGAACGCGCTGGACGAGACCAACGGCGACATGGACAAGGCGGTCGAACACCTTCGCGCCCGAGGCTCGGCCAAGGCCGACAAGCGCGCCGGGCGTCAGGCCAAGGAAGGCATGATCGCCAACTACATCCACCACAACGGCAAGATCGCCGTGTTGGTGGAGCTGAACTGCGAGACGGACTTCGTTGCTCGCACCGACGATTTCCAGCAGCTGGGGAAATGGATCGCCGAGCATGTGGCGGCGGCCGCTCCGGTGGCGGTGGACAAGGATCAGGTGCCGCAGGACAAGGTCGACTCCGAGCGCCGCATCTTCATTGAGCAGGTGAAGGCCGAAGGAAAACCCGAGCACATGATCGAGAAGATCGTCGAAGGAAAGGTCCAGGCCTTCTATAAGGACGTTGCGCTCATGCATCAGGCGTGGGTCCGCGAGCCCAAAAAGACCATCGGCGATCTCGTCAAGGAAGTGTCGGCGAAAACGGGCGAGAACGTTCAGGTCCGCCGCTTCGTCCGCTACCAGCTCGGCGAGGTATAAGCACGTCGTCGTCGCATTCGGGTCGTGATCACCGCTCACTCGCACACGCAGACGACTTTCCCCCGGCCCACATGACGGATCTGAAATACCCTCGAGTCTTGCTCAAGCTCTCCGGCGAAGCGCTCGCCGGAACCAAGGGATTCGGGTACGATTTTGACATGGTCAACAAGCTCGCCGACGAGCTGGTTTCGGTCACCGAGACCGGCGCGTCGGTCGGGTTGGTGATCGGCGGCGGCAACATCGTGCGCGGGTCGCTCCTCTCGAAAACCGGCATGGATCGCGTCGCCGCGGACTACATGGGCATGCTCGGCACCGTGATCAATGCGTTGGCGGTGCAGGACGTGCTCGAGCGGAAGGGGATCGTCACGCGCGTCATGACGGCAATCCGCATGGAGGAGATCGCCGAGCCGTACATCCGCCGGCGGGCGGTGCGCCATCTCGAGAAGGGGCGCACGGTCATCTTCGCCGCCGGAACCGGCAATCCATATTTCTCGACGGACACGGCCGCGGTGTTGCGCGCCATCCAGATCAAGGCGAACGTCATCATCAAGGCGACGAGCGTCGAAGGCGTGTATTCGGCCGATCCCAAGCGGGAGCCGAACGCGAAGCTGTACGAAGAGATCAGCTTTCGTGATGTGATCATAGAAGACCTCAAGGTGATCGATCAAACCGCGATCACCCTGTGCCGCGAGAATTCGCTCCCCCTGATCGTTCTCAACATCAACCGTCCTGGTGCAATCGTCGCGGCCATCCGTGGCGAACGCATCGGCACCCTCGTTCGATGAGCAATATTCAACAAATCCTCAAGGATGCGCGCACGGCGATGGACAAGGACATCGCCCACGTCCGCCACGAGTTTTCCTCCGTGCGGTCCGGCAAAGCGTCGCCGAGCATGCTGGACACGGTGAAGGTCGAGCTGTACGGCCAATGGATGCAGCTCAACCAGGTGGCCACGGTCAACGCGCCCGAGCCGCGCGTCATCATCGTGACGCCGTTCGACAAAGGGCAAATCAAGATCGTCGAGAAGGCGATCCGCGAGTCCGGCCTCGGCCTGGAACCGTCGGCGCAGGGCCCGATCATTCGCGTTCCGCTTCCGTCGATGAACGAGCAGCGCCGCAAAGAGCTCGTGAAGCTCGTGCACAAGTACGCCGAAGACGGGCGCGTCGCGGTGCGTCACGCGCGCACGCACGGGCGTGAAGGCCTCAAGAAGTTGAGCGGCGTGTCAGAAGACGACGTGAAGCACGCCGAGAAAGATCTGCAGAAGGTTCACGACGACTACGTCCACAAGATCGACGACTTGGTCAAGGCGAAGGAAGCCGAGATCATGGAAGTGTGAGCTCCGAGCTCACGCGCCGCACACTGTTCGGAGTGATCGCGGCGCCCGTCGCGATCGCCATTTTGCTGTACGGGGGCGCGCCGCTCGCCGCGCTCCTCGCGGTCGCTTCGGCCATCGGCGCATGGGAGTTCTTTCGCATCGCGCGCGCCTCCGGGCTCACACCCCTTGATGACATAGGGGTCGCCGTCGCGGGTCTCATCCCGCTCGTCGTGCACGCGCGCTTTCTGCGCCTCTACGATCCCGAGGGCGTGGTGGGACCGCTGTCGCTCGCCGCCATCGTGTTGCTCGCGTTCCTCGCCGTGTCGATTTGGACGCGCGGCGTCGACGGCAAGCCCCTCAGCGCCGTCGCGGTCACGGCGTTCGGGGCCGCATACACGGGCGGCATGCTCAGCTTCGGCTACGCGATCTGGTATCACCCGTACGCATTCGCGTCGGCGCCGTTGGCCTTGGGCGGACACGCGTTCAGCCTGCCAAGCGGCGGGTTGCTGCTCCTGCTCCCGGTATTCACCACCTGGGCCTCGGACATCGGTGCGTACACAGCCGGACGAACGCTTGGGCGCCACAAGCTGATCCCCGCGGTGAGTCCCGGAAAGACCGTCGAAGGAGCAATCGGCGGGGTGCTGGCGAGCATGTTCGTCGCTTGGGTGTATACTCGATTGGTGATTCATCCGTCGCTGCATCTGGACTTTCGCATTCCGCCGGTCGGCGTCCTCGGTTTCGGTCTCCTGGCAAGCATCGCCGCGCAACTGGGAGATCTCGCTGAGTCGCTCCTCAAGCGTGAAGCCGGCGTGAAAGACAGCTCGCACCTGATCCCGGGTCATGGCGGAATCCTCGATCGTTTCGACAGCTTGTTTTTCGTGATGCCAATTTCGTACGTGCTGCTGGGCGTGCTGCTGACGTGGGCGCCGTAGTGGCCGGCCCGACCGCCGCCTCACGGCGTGGAGTCGCGATTCTCGGGTCGACCGGCTCGATCGGCACAACGGCGCTTCGTGTGCTCGCCCGGCAGTCGGATTTGTTCCGCGTCGCCGCGCTCACCACGTACAAGAACGCGGCCCTCCTCGGCCAGCAGGTCATTCAGTTCCAGCCAAGCTTCGCCGGGATCGTGATGAACGGCACCGAGCCGTATCCGCCGTGGGCGGTTGGACGTGAGTGTCTGGTCGAAGCCGCGAGCCGAGACGACGTCGACATCGTGCTCAATGCGGTGGTGGGATCAGCGGGGCTCGACGCGACGTTGGCCGCGCTCGCCGGCGGAAAACGCGTCGCGTTGGCGAACAAGGAAACGCTCGTCATGGCCGGCGAGTTAGTCACGGCGGCATGTGCGCGCGGCGGCGGAGAGATCGTGCCGGTGGACAGCGAACACAGCGCGATCTTGCAATGCATCACCGGGAGACCGGGGGTGGAAGTGCGGCGAGTAATCATCACCGCCTCCGGCGGACCGTTCAGACAATGGTCGCAAGCCCAACTCGACGGTGCGACCCTCGACGATGCGCTGCAGCATCCGACGTGGCGAATGGGACGTAAGATCACCGTGGACAGCGCGACATTGGCGAACAAAGCGCTCGAGGTGATTGAAGCACACTTTTTGTTTGGCTTGCCCTATGATCGCATCGAAGTCGTCGTGCATCCGCAGAGCATCGTCCACTCCCTCGTCGAGTTCGTGGACGGAAGCGTGCTCGCGCAGCTCGGCGTGCCGAGTATGGAGTTGCCGGTGCTGTATTCGCTGACGCATCCGCATCGCGTCCCCGACGCGGGGATTGCGCCGTTCGATCCGGTCGCGGCGTCACCGCTGACGTTTGAGCCTGTTCGCGTCGAGCAGTTTCCGGCGTTTGCTCTTGGGTTGGCTGCCGGCCGACAGGGCGGGGCGGCTCCGGCGATTTTCAACGGGGCCAATGAGGCCGCCGTTGCTCTCTTTCTCGACGGACGCGTTCGCTTCGGAGACATCGGCGCAGCGATTGCGGGCGCATTGGATGGGCTCGGCCATTTGCCCGCCGATAGTCGTGAGACCATTCTCGCCGCGGATACTGCCGCGCGTCGTTTCGTACAGGAACGGTTTGCATGTTAGCGATACTCTCACCGATTCTCGTTTTCGGGCTCGTGATCTTCGTTCACGAGCTCGGTCACTTTCTCGCCGCGAAAGCGGTGGGTGTCTACGCGCCGCGATTCTCGATCGGGTTTGGTCCGGCGATCATTCGATTCCGCCGCGGCGAAACCGAGTACGTGCTCGCCTGCCTTCCGCTCGGCGGGTATGTGCGCATGGCCTCGCGCCACGACGCCGAGGCGGCGTTTCTCGAGGGAGGATCGGAAGAGACGTCGGCCAAGAAGGAAGACGACCCCGGCTACGATGCGAACGCGATGATTCCGTTCGGGCCCAAGCCGGTGCCGGAAGACCGGTGGTTCGAGAGTAAGCCGCTCGTTGCCCGCATCGCCATCATGATCGCCGGCATCGTGATGAACATCCTCCTCGCGCTGGTCGTCGCGACGATTCTCGCATTTCACTTCGGCCAGTTCGTCATTCCAACGACGGTGGTTGGCGGTGTTCGCGCCGCTTCCTCCATTCCTGAATTGGCACAGCTTCGCGTGGGCGATACCATTCGCGCCGTCAACGGTGTTCCCGTCAAGACGTGGGACGACGTGAGCAAGCACGTCCTGGCCAGCGACGGCGTGGTCGCGTTTACGACGCAGCACGGTGATGTTCGCGTCCCGCTGCGCGGGGGAACGACGCCGGATTCAGTGAATTATCGTTTGATCCCGTATTTGCCGCCGGTCATCGATTCGATCTTTTTGGGGGACCGCGCCGATGTGGCGGGACTCAAGCGCGGCGATTCGATCGTCACGGCGGCGGGCCAGCCCGCGCGCTCCTGGACCGACATGGTGGATCAGATCGGCGCGTCGCCCAATCGTCCGGTCACGATGATTGTTCGGCGCGGTGCGGCGACCGACACGATTGTCGTCACGCCCAAGCCGGTGCAGGAGGTGGATGAGTTGACCGGCCTCCAGCGCACCGTCGGAAAAATCGGCGCGGGCGCGCGCAATCCGACCCGCAAGGAAAGCCTGAGCCTTGTCGCGGCGATCGGCGCGGGCGGGCGGATCACGTGGAACGGCGCGGGCCAAGTGTTCAAAGTCTTGCATCAGATCGGATCGGGCGAGGCGTCGGTCCGGCAATTGGGCGGTCCGATCGCGATCGCACGCGCGTCGGTCGACGCCGCGAAGGGCGGTGTCGATCAACTGTTCGGTCTGATTGCTCTCCTGAGCATCAACGTCGCGGTGCTCAACCTGCTTCCCATCCCGATTCTGGACGGCGGTCAGATTCTCATCAACATTCTCGAATCGGCGAAGGGCAGTCCGTTCAGCATGCGGACCAAGGAGTACATTCTCCGATTCGGGTTGATTGCCATCGCACTGCTGTTCGTGATCGTGATGTACAACGACACGCGGGCCGGATTCGTGAAGTTGTTCGGGTGGGTCGGGAGTTTGTTCGGGGCATGACGATGTAGTGGCGGGGAAGGAGCGTTCAGGCGATTCGAGTCGTAACGATTTGATGAGACCGATTGAACGGATGGAACCGACATTGAAGGAGGTGGGACTCCCGGAGAGCGATTGCCGAGGACATCGTAAGTCTCCCCTTTACAAGACGTTACTAGCTGGTTACGCTTAAAAGCTATCAGAGAAAACGCAATCGCACCGCGCCAAACGCGGCGGAGAAAACCAGGATTACCAGGACATGGCTTTCGATAAAGGTTTGACCGTCCAGAAGTACCGGACGCACGAGACCGACAGTGGATCGACTCGCGTTCAGGTCGCGCTGCTCACCGAGCGCATCAACTATTTGACGGATCACTTCCGCGCCCACAAGAAGGATCACCACGGGCTCCGTGGCCTCTTGAAGATGATCGGACAGCGACGCCGCCTGCTCAACTACCTGAAGCGCACTGATGTCGACGACTACCGGAAAATCGTCCAGGAACTGGGCCTCCGGTACTAATTCACGGGTCAGCACGACCGCGCGGGCGCAATGGTTGCAGCCCGCGCGTTTGTTATCCCTAACAGCCATTCCGAGTACACAGGCAAATGATGCAACGCGTTGAAAAGACGTTTGCAGGGCGCAAGCTCGTCATCGAGACGGGGCGCATGGCGAAGCAGGCGGCCGGGTCCGCCCTCGTCCAATTCGGCGACACCATGGTCCTCGCCGCCGTCACCGTCAGCGACAAGCAAAGTCCGCTGGACTTCTTCCCGCTGCTCGTCGAGTACCGCGAGAAGACCTACGCCGCCGGCAAAATTCCGGGCGGCTTCATCAAGCGCGAAGGCCGCCCGAGCGACAACGAAATCCTCTCGGCACGCATCATCGACCGCTCCATCCGGCCGATGTTCCCTGAAGGCTTCAAGAACGAAGTCCAGGTCTTCATCTACGTCATTTCCGCCGACCAGGAAAACGACGCCGATGTCTTCGCGCTCATCGCCGCCTCGTTCGCGCTGAACGCCTCGCGCATTCCGTTTACGACGCCGCTCGCCGCCGTCCGCGTCGGCCGCATCCAGGACAAGTGGGTGCTCGATCCCACGTTCCAGCAGCTCGCCTACAGCGACATGGAGCTCGTGGTCGCCGGCTCGCAAGACTCGATCGTCATGGTCGAAGGCGGCGCACTCGAAGTGCAGGAAGCCGACGTCGTCGAAGCGATCACGATCGGACACAAGGGCATCCGCGAGCTCATCGGCATCCAGGAAGAGCTGCTCGCCAAGATGGACGATCGCCCCAAAAAGATGAATTGGAGCAAGCCCGCGTCCCCCGAGGGGCTCGAGGCCAAGGTCAAGAAGCACGCTGAAGGCAAGATCAAGGACGCGATCAACCAGAAGGAAAAGCACAAGCGCATTGAAGCCGTCGAGCTGGTCAAGGCCGAGGTCGCCGCGCTGCTGCTCGGCGAGTTCCCGGACAACCCAAAGGATATCGCGAGCCACATCGGCGACGTCGAATACAACAGTCTCCGTTCGCAGGTGCTGGATACCGGCTACCGCGTCGACGGCCGCAAGCCGAACGAAGTGCGCGCCATCTCCATCGACACCACGGTCCTTCCACGCGCACACGGCTCGGCGCTCTTCACGCGCGGCCAGACGCAGGCGCTCGTCGCCGCCACGCTCGGCACCGGCAACGACGTGCAGCGCCTGGACTCGATCGACGAAGCGCAGGAAACGACCAAGTCGTTCATGCTGCACTACAACTTCCCGCCGTTCTCCACGGGTGAAGTTCGCCCCATGCGCGGCACGTCGCGCCGCGAGATCGGTCACGGCAATCTCGCTGAGCGCGCGCTCCAGGGCGTGCTGCCGCCGTTCGAAGAATTCCCCTACACCATTCGCATCGTCTCCGACGTGCTCGAGTCCAACGGCTCGTCGTCGATGGCGTCGGTGTGCGGCGGTTCGCTCGCGTTGTTCGACGCCGGCGTTCCCATGCGCGGCGCGGTTGCCGGAGTCGCGATGGGCTTGATCAAGGAAGGAAAGAAGTACGCGATCCTCACCGATATTCTTGGCACCGAAGACCATCTCGGCGACATGGACTTCAAGGTCGCGGGCACGAAGAACGGCATCACGTCCATCCAGATGGACATCAAGATCCAGGGCTTGGACCTCAGCATCATGACCGAGGCGCTCGCGCAGGCAAAGGAAGGACGCCTGCACATCCTCGCCGAGATGGACAAGGCGCTCGACACACCGCGCGGTGATTTGTCGGCGTACGCACCACGCATCGTCACCCTGCAGATCAGCCCCGAGAAGATCGGTGACCTCATCGGTCCCAAGGGCAAAACCATTCGCGGCATTCAGGACGAAACCGGCGCCGAGCTCACCGTGGACGACAGCGGCATGGTCACCATCGCCGCGGTTGGCGGCGAAGCCATGGAGCGCGCGCGTCAAATGGTGCAGGCCCTTACGGCCGAACCCATCGTCGGCGAGATCTATGAGGGTTCCGTGAAGACGACCACGCCGTTCGGCGCGTTCGTCGAGATCATGCCAGGCACGGAAGGCCTCGTTCACATTTCGGAAATGCGCCACGAGCGCACCGAAAAGACCGAAGACGTCGTCAAGAAGGGCGATCGCGTTCGCGTGAAGCTCATCGAGCGCGACGAGCGCGGCCGTCTCCGTCTGTCCATGAAGGCGCTGCTCCCGCGTCCGGAAGGCATGCCGCCCGAGCCGGAGCCGGGCAGTGGCGGTGAGGGTGGCGGCGGTGGTGATCGTCCGCCTCGCGACGGCGGAGATCGTGGGGGCGAGCGTCCGCGTCGTCCGCGGAGCGGCGGTGACCGTCCGCGTCGCTGATCGAGCCGACACATAGCTGATTCCTAGCGTGGGCGCTATCGCGGCTGACGCCGCACTTCGACGCACCGTTTTACCGAATGGACTGACCGTACTCTCGGAGCACATGCCGGGAGTGCGGTCGGTTGCCTTTGGTGCGTGGGTTCGTGCCGCGTCGCTTCACGAGCCGCGCGATCGCATGGGCATATCGCACCTCCTGGAGCACATGGTGTTCAAGGGGACCGAGACGCGGAGCGCGCATCAGATCGCGCTGTCTCTCGAGGCGCTCGGCGGGTCGCTCGACGCGTATACGTCGCGCGAGCACACCGTCTACCAGGCGCGTGTGCTGGACGAACATCTGCGCGAAGCCGCCGACGTCATTGGCGACATCGTGTTTCGTCCAACCTTGCGAGAGAGCGATCTCGCGCTCGAGCGGAAGGTGATTCTCGAAGAGATCGGCATGGTGGAAGACACGCCGGACGATCTCGTGTTCGAGTTGCACAACGAGGCGCTCTGGGGCGCGCATCCATACGGCTACTCCATTCTCGGAACGCGCGACAGCGTCAACACGCTCGGCGTACCGGATCTCAAGGCACTCCATGCGAGAGCCTATCACCCCGGACACTTGGTCGTAGCCGCCGCGGGGAATGTCGAGCACGAGCGGCTGGTCGAAGTGCTGTCGGAAACCGGTTGGCTCGACGTCCCCGCACGCGACGCAACGCCGTTGCTGTCGCCGACGCCGCACATCGAGGCGCCGAGCATTCGGCATCTGCTTCGCGAGGGAGCGCAGACGCACATCGTGGCCGGCACCAGCGCGGTGGCGCATGGCGATCCGCGCCGCTTCGCGCTGTCGCTGCTCAGTATGCTCCTCGGCGGCGGTATGAGCTCACGGCTCTTCCAGCGGGTTCGCGAAGAGCTCGGTCTCGCCTATTCGGTGTATACATACCAATCGTTTCACGCGGACAGCGGAATGCATGGCGTCTATGTGGCGACGGCGCCGGAATCGGCGGGCGACGCGCTCGACGCCATCCGTGACGAGCTGCGCACGGTCGTCGAGCAGGGAATTCCCGCCGACGAAGTCGCGATGGGACGACAGCAGCTCAAGGGGCAAGTGACGTTGTCGCTGGAAAGCGTCTCATCGCGCATGTATCGCGCGGCGTCGGTCGAGCTGTACGGAGAGCCCTACCGGACGCTCGATCAGCTGCTGACGCTGATCGACGGCATCAGTGTCGAGGACGTGGCGCGCACGGCGCAGGAGTTCTTCAACCCCGACAACCTGACCGTGGTAAGCCTGGGACCCAAAGCGGCAGAATAAGCCGCGGCCAGCTACCTTCGACTCGGTCGGTCCGGCAATTCACACAGAATGTCTGTCCACAACTTTTTCGATATCACTCATGAAGATCGGCGTCGCTAAAGAGATCAAGACGAACGAGAATCGGATCGCGCTCGTACCCGCCGGCGCCGAGACGCTCGTGACCGCTGGGCATTCCGTGCTGGTGGAGACGGGAGCCGGATTGGGCAGTGGATTCGCCGACGAAGCCTTCACCGCCGTCGGAGCCAAGATCGCTCCCGACGCGGCGACTGTTTGGCGCGATGCCGACATGATCATGAAGGTGAAGGAGCCGATCGAACGCGAGTGGCCGCACATGCGCCGCGGGCAGCTCATCTTCACCTATTTTCATTTTGCCGCCGACGAAAAGCTCACCAGGGCGCACATCGACAGCGGCGCGACATGCGTGGCGTACGAGACGGTCGAACTTCCGTCGCGGGAGCTCCCGCTGCTGGTGCCGATGTCCGAAGTGGCTGGCCGCATGGCGGTCCAGGAAGGCGCCAAGTACCTCGAGAAGCTGTACGGTGGCCGCGGCGTGCTCTTGGGCGGCGTACCAGGCGTCGCACCGGCCAAGGTCGTGATCCTCGGCGGCGGGATCGTGGGGATCAACGCGGCGAAGATGGCCGCTGGAATGGGCGCCAAGGTGACCATTCTCGACCTCTCGCTCGAGCGGCTCCGGTATCTCTCCGACGTCATGCCGGCCAACTGCGTGATGATTTACTCGAACCGGCACAACATCCTCGAGCAGATCGCGACCGCCGATCTGGTCGTGGGCGGGGTGCTGATTCCGGGCGCCAAGGCGCCGAAGCTGATTCGCCGGGAAGACCTCAAGACGATGCAGCCGGGATCAGTAATCGTCGACGTGGCGATCGACCAGGGCGGGTGCGTGGAGACGATCCACGCGACGACACACGAGAATCCGACCTACGTCGTCGACGGGATCATTCACTACGGCGTCGCGAACATGCCGGGCGGCGTGCCGCGCACGTCGACGCTGGCGCTCACCAACGCCACGCTCCCGTACGCTGTGCAGTTGGCGAACAAGGGCTGGAAGCGTGCGCTCAAGGAGAACCCGGCGTTGCTCAAGGGGCTGAACATCACCGATGGCCACGTCACCTATCCCGGGGTGGCCGAGGCGTTCGGCATGACGTGCGACGATCCGGCCGCGTTCGTGGCGTAAGCATGGGTACGGTCGTCCTTGTTCGAGTACCGTATCTTGCGGTGAGCCAATATCTTGTAGTGACTCCGTTGGCTCTCTAGGTTAACCGCTGCTTGATGCCGTACTTGCGCGACGACGCGCCAAGAATCGGCTTGAGGACGACCACAGGACTGGATGCGCTGGCCTTTTAATAAGGCGGGATCTTTGTTTCCCGCGAACGCGATCGGTGTGGATCTCGGCACTGCGAACACCCTCATTTACGTGAAGGGCGAGGGCATCGTGCTGAACGAGCCTTCAGTGGTCGCGATCGACCGAGAAACAAAGAAGATCAAAGGCGTCGGTCTCGAAGCGAAGCGCATGCTCGGCCGAACGCCCGAAGGCATCATCGCCGTGCGGCCGATGAAGGACGGCGTCATCGCCGACTTCGACGTGACCGAAAAGATGCTGCGCTATTTCCTGACGCTCATCATCGAGAATCACGTCTTCAAGGTAAAGCCGCGCGTCATCGTCTGTGTGCCGTCCGGCATTACAGAAGTTGAAAAACGCGCCGTGAGAGATTCGGCATTGGGCGCCGGCGCCAAAGAGGTGTTCATGGTCGCCGAGCCGATGGCCGCGGCCATTGGCGTTGGTCTGCCCGTTGAAACGCCCACCGGCAACATGGTCATCGACATCGGCGGCGGCACCACGGAGATCGCCGTCATCGCGCTCTCGGGCATCGTGAGCGACACGTCCATCCGCACCGGCGGCGACGAGCTCGACACGTCGATCGTGCAGTTCATGCGCAAGAATTACAATTTGCTCATTGGCGAGCCGACGGCCGAGCAGATCAAGATCAACATCGGATCGGCCGCGCCGGTTGGTGACGAGCGCGAAATGGAAGTGAAGGGACGCGACCTCGTTTCCGGCATTCCGAAAACGGTACGCGTGCACTCGAGCGAGATCCGCGAAGCGATCCAGGAGCCGATTCAGCAAATTGTCGACGCCGTCCGCCGCGCGTTGGAGATCACGCCGCCGGAGCTCGCCAGCGACATCGTCGACCGCGGTATTGTCATGACCGGCGGCGGTGCGCTCATTCGCGGACTCGATCTGCTGCTCAGCCAGGAGACGAGTCTGCCCATTCACGTCGATGAGGATCCGCTCACGTGTGTCGTCCGCGGCACCGGTCGAATTCTCGACGACGAAGAAAAGTATTGGTCGGTGCTCAGCACGTGAGGTAGCCGGTGGCAACCGCATCACGTCTTGGAAGTCGGATCGACGCCGGCCTGTTGGTCGGCTGCGTCGTCTTGTCCCTCATCGTCGTCGCCCTCCCGGCGGACAATCGCGAACCGATCGCCACGGCGCTGCGTCGCTCGGTCGTCGCCCCGCTCGTTGGCCTGCAGCAGGGCGCGGAGCGTTGGCGCACCGCGTGGGTTTCGAGCGAGCGACGACAGCTCGTTGTCGATTCGCTGTCGTTGCGCGCCGTCAGTGCGCAGGCGCTGCAGTTGGAGAATGATCAGCTGCGCAAAGTGATTGGGCTTGGATCGAGACTCCAATGGGGGTTCGTTCCGGCCGAAGCACTCCACAGCACGGCGCCGAGTGAGGACGTGGTCACCACGCTCACGCTCACCGCGGGAAGTACGGCCGGCATTGCGCAATACAGCCCGGTCGTCGCGGCAGAAGGGTTGGTCGGTACGATCTACAAGGCCGACCCCACGATGAGCATCGCGATTCTCTACACGCATCCTGATTTTCGCGCCAGCGCGATGTCCGGCGATGGATCGGCATTTGGAATCGTGTATCCGCATCCGGCGCGCGCGACCGGGGCTGACGCGTACATGCTCGAGCTCCGCGGCGTGCCAACCCGCGTCGTGCTCAAGCCGGGCACGCTGATCTTCACGTCGGGATTGGGCGGCACCTTTCCGCGCGGCATCAGTGTGGGCAGCGTCGTGGAGCAAATCAAGACGAACGAAGTGTGGACGCGCACGTATCTGCTCCGTCCCGCGGTGACGCCGTCGCGCGTGTCGTCGGTGTTGGTGCTCACGGCGCAGCGCGTCACGCAGGGGACGGGGAACATCTGGGGCGCAGTGGTCAACGGCGATTCGGCGTCTCGGCGCATCGCGGCGGCCGGCGATTCACTCGCCCGGCGTGCGGCGATGCTCGAGGCGCAAGCGCGTCAGGCGACGCTCGATTCGGTCCGGAAAGCGACGATCGACTCGGTCCGACGCTCGCTTGGGGCACCGCCAATGGCGCTGACGCCGGGGGACAGTGCTGCGGCGCGGCCGAAGCGTGATTCGACGCGCGTGCGCCGTGATACCACCCGCGCCGACACTACCAAGAAAGCTCGCCCATGAACTGGACCGGCGCAGCGCGGACAATCGTCGTTTGCGCGATCCTGATCGTTCTGCAGTACACACTGCGGCCGCTGCTCGCGTGGCGAGCGTCGATCGATTTCATGATTGTCGCGCTACTGCTCGGTTCGGTGAGACTCCGTCCCGGCTCGGCGGCGGTGTACGGCTTCATTTTGGGCTTGGTGGCCGATTCCCTCGCCGTGAGCGGTTTCGGGACAGCCGCGCTCGGCATGTCGCTCGTCGGCTTCTCGGCTTCGTGGTTGAAGGCAGTATTTTTCGCTGACAACCTGGCGTTGAACGGATTCTTTCTGTTCCTCGCCAAGTGGCTCTTCGACTTGATCTTCCTGCTCGTCAGCCATCGGTCGCACGGCGCCGAGCTGGCAATGCAAATGTTCGTGTGGTCTCCGCTCTCCGCGGCAGTGACTGCGGTGGCCGGAGTGCTTGCCCTCTCGGTCCTCAAACCGCTGCTGGAGCTGCGCTCCTCGTGAGCTTTCATCCGAACGACGTCGTTCAGCGTGGTCGCGCCGCCAACGTGATCGTCTGCGGTGTGCTGGTGTTTCTGCTCAGCGCCTTCTTCCGCGCCCAGGTGCTGCGCAATCAGGAGTACACGCTCAAGTCGGAGGAAAACCGGCTTCGGCAGATTCCCACCGCCGCGCCACGCGGCATCATCTACGATCGGAACAACAAGCCGATCGCCGAGAACATCGTCGGCTACTCGGTGAACCTGCTGGCGCAGAACGAAGACACGCTGCGCTCCACGCTCGACCGTTTGCGCCATACGATCAATCTCACGCCAAAGCAATTCGAGGACGCGATCAAGCGGTTTCGTCGCGACCGAACGCGTCCCACGGTCATTGTACAGGATGCGTCGTTCGACGTCGTGTCGGTGCTCGAAGAACATCGGATGGAGTTTCCGAGTCTCATAATTCAGTCCGCGCCCAAGCGCGTCTATCCCAACGGACAGGCGGTCGGCGCGTTCGTGGGATACATCACCGAAATCAACGAAGGCCAGTTGGCCAATCTGGCAAGCCAGGGCTACAAGGCCGGGCAGCTCGTGGGCGCGCAGGGATTAGAGAAACAGTATGAGAAGGAATTGCGCGGCCGTGAAGGCGTGCAGTTCGTCGAGGTGGACGCTCGCAATCGCATTGTGCCGAACGGGCGCACGCGCGAGGATGTGACGCCGCAGGAAGGGCCGCCGCTCTATACGAACATCGACCTCGATCTTCAGGATTACATTCACACCCTGTTCGCTGACTCGACGGCGGGGGCGGTGGTGGCAATGATCCCGAAGACGGGTGAAGTCGTGGCGCTGTACAGTTCACCGGCCATCGACCCGAACCGCTTCGTCGGCGGCGTCTCGAACGCCTACTACGACTCGCTCCGAAACGATCCGCGCCTCCCGCTCTACAACAAGGCAGTCCAGGGTCAGTATGCGCCGGGATCGACCTTCAAGCTGGCGACGTCGGTGATCGGGCTCGAAGACAGCGTGATCACGTTCGACACGCACATGCCGCAAGCCTGCAACGGCTTTTACTACTTTGGTAATCGTCCGTGGAGGTGCTGGAAGAAGGAAGGGCACGGAAGTCTCAGCCTGGCCGGCGCCATCGCGCAGTCGTGCGACGTCTACTTCTACCAGCTCGGCCAGAAGATAGGATTGACGCGCCTCGTCGCTGGCGGCATCTCGCTCGGCTTCGACAAGCGCACAGGCATTGATCTGCCCGAAGAAAAGCGCCCCATCTTCCCGACGAGCGTTCCCGAGTACTTCAACCAGAAGTTCGGTGCGCGCGGATGGACCGCGGGCTCTCACGAGCTCAACCTGTCGATCGGTCAGGGTGACAACTCGCAGACCGTCGTGAGCGTGGCAAAGTTCTACAGCGCGCTCGCGACGGACGGCAGCGTTCCCACTCCGCAGATCAAGCGCGGGACGCCGCAGCGGACGAAGGCGATGAACATCCCGCCCGATCAGTTGGTCCAACTTCGAAAGGCCATGATGGGCGTGCTCGCCGCCGGTGGAACGGCGGCCGCTTCGGCCATCGAGGGCGTGAGCATTGCCGGCAAGACGGGAACGGCGCAGACGATGCGTTTTGCCAAAGACGGCAAGCCGCTCTATTACGCGTGGTTCGCCGGCATGGCACCCGCAGACGATCCACAGATCGTCGTCGTCGTCATGATCCCCAACGTCACGTTCGAGGGATCGGGTTCGGCGCATTTCGCGTCGAAGATCATCGCGCACTACCTGCATAAGGTGGTGGCGAACACCATCATCAACACCGGCTGATGGCGGCGACTCGTCGGATCAACATCGATCTGCCACTCGTCGTCGTTGCCGCTGCGCTCTCGATCTACGGGCTCGCCGTCGTCTACTCCGCCGGGCAGACCGATGTGCACACCGTTGCGGCAACCGCGTACCGGTCGCAGGCAATGTGGCTGGTCATCGGCGTCATCGGTGCGTTCTCCGTCAGTCGCGCGTCGGTTCGCTTGATCGAGTGGATGACGGTGCCGCTGTACGTCTTCACCATCCTGCTTCTCGTTGCGCTGTTGGCCGGTCTCGGCTCCGGCGCGGGGACGGCAAGCAGCACGTCGGGATGGCTGACGATCGCGGGACACCGGCTCGGTCAGCCGTCCGAGTTCGCCAAGCTCACGGTCGTGCTCATGCTGGCGCGCGTGCTCGCTCAGAATCGCGTTGCGCCGCGATCGATGATCGAGTTGTGGAAACCGCTGCTCGTCGCGGGAGCGCCGTTGTTGCTCATCATGGCGCAGGGCGACCTCGGAACGTCGATCGTATTCGTTGGCATCTTCTTCGCGATGATTTTTTGGGCCGGCGTGGCGTGGCAACTGTTGCTGCTGCTCGCCAGCCCGGTCGTCAGTCTGATCCTCGGATTCGATTCGCGAATATGGGGCGCGTGGTTTCTGCTCCTGCTCGCGCTGGTGTTCTGGTACAAGCCGTTCCTGGGCGAGGGTCTGTTCGTCGTGTCGGCGAACGTGATGACGGGTATCGTGGGTCCGCTCTTGTGGGAGCATCTTCCGCCGTACCGCCAGAACCGGCTCAAGGTCTTTCTCGATCCCACGGTGGATCCGCGCGGCAGTGGCTATCACGTCATTCAGTCGCAGGTGGCGATCGGATCGGGCGGCTGGCTCGGCCGCGGTTATCTCCACGGTCCGCAAAAACGCCTGGCATTTCTTCCCGAGCAATACACCGATTTTATTTTTGCCGTGGTGGGGGAAGAGTTGGGCTTTATCGGCGTGACGGCCGCGCTCGCGCTCTTTCTTTTCCTCTTCCTGCGCGTGATTCGCATTTCCGAGCGAGCCAACGACTCCTACAGCAGCCTCGTTGCGTTCGGGCTGCTCGCGAGCTGGTTCAGCCACGTGCTCGAGAACGTTGGGATGACGCTCAACGTCATGCCGATCACCGGCATTCCGCTGCCGTTTTTCAGTTACGGCGGGTCGTTCATGCTCGCGTGCTGGCTTTCCGTTGGGGTGCTCGCCCGGATCTCGAGTGAAGGGCGAGGAGGGAAGGTGGGGCCGCTCCGCGTTTGATAAACGACGCAGCAACTAAGAACTGCAATGCGATGAGCCGGTAGCAGCTATGCTCGCGGCTACGTGCTGCACGGCGACAGGACAGACCTGTTGGCATTCAGCGTTTGCGAACAGACGGCGAAACCGCCACTGACGAACTGCAATGCTGCCAGCGCTTAGCCGCTGTGCTGAGGGCTACGTGCTGCACGGCAACAGGACCGTCTCGAGAGTGCAAGCCGAACGCAATCCCTAGCGTCGACGACCGCGGTCCGCCGAACCTTCTCACCACCCACCTGAACGTGACCGGCCGCGGTCGACTGCGTGCGCGCCGGAACGATGCTCACCGGGAACGCCCATAGATCTGTCACGTCGCCGTGGAGCACGCAGCCGTTAGCATAGCTGCCATGCGCCCGAAGCATTGCAGTTCGTTGGTTGCCGTTTCGCCATTAGGACTGCGCATTCCCGGCCGTCGTCGCGATGCCGGCCTTCGTCAAGGCCTAGCCCCGCCCAGGCGATCCCGTCAAATTGGGCGTATGGTCTGGTTCCGTAAGGAGAAGAAGCCCCGACAGCCGCGCCGCGAGCGGCTGGAGATCCCCGCGGACGTCTGGGAAAAGTGCGAGGCCTGTGGGCACACCGATATTCGCGAGAAGTTTGAACGCAACATGAACGTCTGCCCGAACTGCGACTACCATCGTCGAATTCGGGCCGCCGACTATTGCGCTCTGCTGCTCGACGACGGAACCATGGAAGAAGTCGAGGTCGACCTCCGTTCGGTCGATCCCCTGGGGTTCCCGGAGTACCCAGCGCGCCTCAAGAAGGCCATGACGAACGCCGGCGACACCGATGCGCTGCTGGCCTGCACAGGTATGCTCGATTCGCTTCCGGTCAATCTCGGGGTCATGGACTTCGCGTTCATGGGCGGATCCATGGGCTCCGTCGTCGGCGAAAAGATCGCCCGCCTGGGCCAGCGCTCGCTCGAGCGAAAATACCCGCTCATCATCATCTCGGCGTCCGGCGGCGCGCGCATGCAGGAAGGCGTGCTCTCGCTCATGCAGATGGCCAAGGTCGCCGCCGTCCTGGCCCAGCTGGCCGAGCGTCGGCTGCCGTATATCTCGATTCTGACCAATCCGACAACAGGCGGCGTGAGCGCGAGCTACGCGATGCTCGGCGACGCGATTCTCGCCGAACCGGGCGCGGTGATCGGATTCGCCGGACCCCGCGTGATCAAACAGACGCTCGGCCAGGATCTGCCCGAAGGCTTCCAGACTTCCGAATTCCTGCTCGACCACGGCATGCTCGACGGCGTCGCGCATCGACGCAACCTGAAGCGCACCGTCAGCCAGTTGCTGCGACACATGTCCGGCAGGCCGGCGGCGACGGGGTGGACGTCGCCCTGACTGAGTCGACGTCGCGCAAAACGGACGGCGGCGCGAGCGTTCCGCTCGCCACGTACCACGACGCGCTCGATTTCCTCTTCGCGCGGACCAGCGGAGGGTTCAAGTTCGGTCTCGAGCGCACGGCGGCGCTGCTCGAGCATCTCGGCAATCCGCACCGCGCGTATCGCACGCTTCACGTTGCCGGCACCAATGGGAAGGGAAGCAGCGTGGCGACGATGTCGGCCCTGCTCTCCGCGAAAGGACACCGCGTTGCCACGTACACGTCACCGCATCTGGTGGATTTTCGCGAGCGCATGATCGTTGGAGGCGAGCCAATCCCGGCCGGGGACGTAATCAATTTCATTGCCCAGCGTCTGCCCGAGATCGAGCGAATTGAAGCCAGCTTTTTTGAGGCGACGACGGCGATGGCATTCGACTACTTCGCGCGGGCGGGCGCGGAAATCGGCGTCATCGAAGCCGGGCTTGGGGGACGACTCGATTCAACGAACGTCCTCGATCCGGTCGTCGCAGGGGTCACATCGATCGGTCTCGACCACACCGAATACCTCGGCAACACGCTCGAGGAGATCGCCGGGGAAAAGGCCGGCATCTTCAAGCCGGGCCGCGCGGCCGTCATCGGCGAGCGCGACCCGCGCATCCGCGATCTGCTCGCCGAACGCGCACGCGCGGTCGGGGCGTCGAGCGTGCGCATTGTCGCCGACGAGGTTCAGCTCGAAGGCGTGAGCGTTGACGACGGCGGAACCACGTGCAACTTGGAGTGGAACGGTCGGCGCGCGACGCTTCGGACGCCCCTGGCCGGCCGCCACCAGGCGGCGAACCTCGCGTTCTCCCTCGTGATGCTCGACGCGGCCGGGTTGTCTCCCACCGACACCCTCGACGACGCGGCCCTCTATCTCAGCCGAGTTCACATTCCCGGCCGATTCCAGCACGTGGGTCAGTTCATCTTCGACGTGGCGCACAATCCGGCGGGCGTCGAGGTGCTTGTGCAAACCTTGAGCGCCGTCGCGCCGCCGATGCCGATCGCCGTCGTTCTCTGCGTGCTGCGCGACAAGGATTGGCGCGAGATGATACGCGCGCTCAGCCGAGTCTCGTCGCATTTCGTGCTGACGATGGCGCCGACCGCGCCGGCGAGCCGCGCGTGGGACCTCGCCGAGGCCACGGAATTTGCGCGCAGTCTGGGGTTGACGGCGAGCGCGATCGTCGATTTCGCCTCGGCGATCGATCATGCGAAGGCAAGCGCGCAGACGGTGCTCGTCACGGGGTCGTTCCACACCGTGGGCGACGCGATGTCGCTGTTGCAGGTGTCGCCGCTGGGCGGGTAATTTTACTGGATGGCCCAAGGAGCGCTTCCCGGTTTTCGCGATTTCTATCCTGAGCAGTTTGCTGAGCGCGCCCACATCATGGGCGTGTGGCGGGACGTTGCGCGCCGGTTCGCGTTTGTCGAGTACGACGGGCCTCCGCTCGAGCCTCTCGAGCTCTACACCAAAAAGAGCGGCGACGAGATCGTTGGCCAGCTCTACAACTTCACGGACAAGGGCGGGCGCGAGGTGACGCTCCGTCCGGAGATGACGCCCACGCTGGCGCGCATGGCGGCCGCCAAAGCGAACGCGCTTCGCAAGCCGATTCGTTGGTTCTCGATGCCGCAGCTCTTTCGTTACGAGCGGCAGCAGCGAGGCCGGTTGCGCGAGCACTTCCAGCTCAACGTGGACATCATCGGCGAAGCCGACGTGACGGCGGATGCCGAACTCCTGGCCGTGGCCATCGAGGTCATGCGCGGGTGCGGTCTCACCTCCGCCGACGTGCGCGCGCGCGTTTCCAGCCGGCAACTGCTGCAGGCAATTCTCTCGGCGCTCGGGGTAGACGCCGCGCAGGTGCCGGCCGTCTTTGGCGTGATCGACAAGTTCGGTCGCCAACCGCTCGACGTGTCGCGGGAGAAGCTGCTCGCCGCCGGCATGTCGACCGAGGCGATCGATTCGTTGCTTACGCTCACCGGCGCGGTAACACTCGATCAAATCGAGGCGCGCTTCACCGGCGACGCCGACATCGCGCGACAAATCGGCGACATGCGCAGGTACTTCGAGTGCCTCGACGGACTCGGCGTGCTCGATTGGGTGACGATCGATCTGACGATCGTGCGCGGCCTCGCGTACTACACGGGAATCGTGTTCGAATTGTTTGATGCGCACGGCGAGCTGCGCGCCATCTGCGGCGGCGGTCGCTACGACACCCTGCTGCTGTCGCTCGGGGGAGTGGATCAGCCGGCGCTCGGCTTCGGCATGGGCGACGTGGTGTTGGCCGAGCTGCTGCGCGATCGCAAGCTGCTTCCGTCGCAGGCCGACGGCCCGCAGGTCTGGGTCGCCGCGGATTCTCCGGAGTTGCAATTGGATGTGCGCCGCGCCGCGACGTCGCTGCGCCGCGGTGGCGTGCGCGTCGAGTACGCGCTCCGGCACCAGCCGCTCATGAAACAGGTCAAGGCCGCGAAGTCGGCGGGCGCGGCGTTTGTGTTGACGTTGCACGAAGCGTCGAGCGACGGCGCTCGCGGGCGGCACGCGTGGAGTCCCGACGCACCGGCCGAGTGGGATCGCCTGCTCCACGACAGTGGTTTATAGTTTTCTCATTGCTCCGAATTCTCAATGGCTGACGACAAGAAGCTCACGACGCGCGAAGCAGACTTCAGCGCCTGGTACAACGAAGTGGTGCTGCGCGCCGAGCTCGCGGACTACTCGCCGGTGCGGGGCTGCATGGTCATCCGTCCCAACGGCTATGGCATCTGGGAGCGCATGCAGCGCACGCTCGACGACATGTTCAAGGCGACGGGTCACCGGAACGCATATTTCCCGCTGCTCATCCCGGAGAGCTTCCTGCACAAAGAGGCGGCGCATGTCGAAGGCTTCGCCCCGGAAGTCGCCGTCGTCACGCACGGCGGCGGCAAAAAGCTCGACGAGCCGCTGATCATTCGGCCTACGTCGGAGACGATCATCTACTCGATGTTCGCCAAGTGGGTGCAGAGCTATCGCGACCTGCCGTTGCTCATCAACCAATGGGCCAACGTCGTTCGATGGGAGATGCGCACGCGCCTCTTCCTCCGCACGCTCGAGTTTCTCTGGCAGGAAGGCCACACCGCGCACGCCACGCACGACGAGGCCGAGGAAGAGACGCGCCGCATTCTGGGCATCTACAGCGACTTCATGGAAGGCCACATGGCCATGCCCGTGATCACCGGCCAGAAGACCGACGCCGAGCGATTTGCGGGCGCCATGCGCACCTACTCCTGCGAAGCGATGATGCAGGACAACAAGGCGCTGCAAGCCGGCACCTCGCACAACCTCGGACAGAACTTCGCGAAGGCGTTCGATCTGAAATTCCAGGCGGAGCACGGCGGTCAAGAGTTTGCTTGGAACACCAGTTGGGGCGTCTCCACGCGTCTTGTTGGCGGTCTCGTCATGACGCACGGCGACGATGTGGGGCTTCGCATCCCGCCGCTGCTCGCGCCAATCGAGATGGTCATCGTTCCCATCTACAAGACGGATGAAGAGCGCGCCCGTACGCTCGAGGCGGCGGACCGCATTGTCGAGTCGCTCGAAGAATGGGAGGGTCGCGATCCCGGCCGTCTGCGCGTGCACATCGACGATCGCGACGGGATGAAGCCCGGCGCCAAATACTACGAGTGGGAATTGCAGGGCGTGCCGGTTCGCATGGAGCTCGGACCGCGCGATCTCGACAAGAATCAGTGCGTGCTCGTGCGGCGCGACACGCGCGAGAAGCGTCCGATCTCGCTCGACACCGTCGGTGAGGACGTCAGCGAACTGTTGATGCGCATTCAGGACGACATGCTCATCGCGGCGCGCGAGCGTCGAGAGCAGAACAGTGTCCGTCACCACATCAGCTACGATGATTTCCGCTCGCTGATGGACGGGAAGGGCGGGTTCGTCTACGCCGGTTGGTGTGGCAGCCCGGAATGCGAGGCGCAGATCAAGGAGGAAACCAAGGCGACGATTCGTGTGTTGCCCGACGAGGAATTCCGTTCGGCCGAAGCGCCGGCGAATTGCCTCAAGTGCGGACGCGCATCGACCGCCGAGGCCGTATGGGCCAAAGCGTACTGACCACCGGCTTTTCCCGCGTTGGCGGGCAGCTGCTGTGCGAAGGCGTTCTGCTCGAGCGGATCGCCCGCGAGGTCGGTACGCCGGTGTACGTCTACAGCGCGGCGACCATTCGCGATCGATATGAACGCCTCGATCAGACGCTCGCTTCGGTCCCCCATCGCATTCATTATACGCTCAAGGCCAACTCCAGTCGCGGCATCCTCGACATTCTCCGCGAGCTCGGTGCCGGAGTGGACGTCGTGTCGGGCGGTGAGCTGCATCGGGCGCTTCGTGCGGGGTTCGCGCCCGCCGACATCATCTTCGGCGGCGTCGGCAAGACGCAGCGCGAGCTGGCCGAAGCGCTGGATGCCGGCATACTCCTGATCAACGTCGAGAGCGAGGCGGAAGTCCGCCAGCTCGATGGCCTCGCCCGCGAACGCGGAATGACCGCGCGCGTATCGCTGCGCGTGAATCCCGAGATCACCCTCGACGCCGCCCACGACTACATCAAGACCGGCGGCAAGGGGCACAAGTTCGGCATCCCGTACGACGAGGTCGTGCACGTCGCGACCGTCGCTGCTGGATTGGCGCACGTCGATCTCGTTGGCCTGGACATGCACCTCGGATCACAACTGTCACGAATCGATCCGTACCGCGAAGGCACCGAGCGACTCGCATCGATCTTTGCCGAGCTCCAAACGCTTGGCATCGATTCGCTCGAGTACATCGACATCGGTGGTGGACTCGGTGTTCGCTACGACACCGAAGAGCCGCCCGATCTTCAACGCTTCGCCGAGCTCGTGCTGCCGACGATCGCCGAGACGGGTCTCAAGCTGATCATGGAGCCTGGACGATTTCTGGTCGGAAACGCCGCGGCGCTTGTCTCACAGGTATTGTATCGCAAGAAGAGCGGCGGGAAGGACTACGTCGTCGCCGATGCGGGAATGACTGAGTTGCTCCGACCGTCGCACTACGGCGCGTACCATCGCGTGGTGGCGCTCAACGAGCGAGGAGACCGTCACATCGTCGACGTCGTAGGTCCGGTGTGTGAGAGCGGCGATTTTCTGGCGCTCGATCGTGAGCTGGACGATGTGCAGCCCGGCGAATACCTCGCGGTCTGCGACGTTGGCGCGTATGGATTCGCGATGGCCTTCAACTACAACAGCCGGCTGCGTCCCGCCGAGGTGTTGGTCGACGGCGACCGGTACGCCGTGATCACTGCTCGCGAGGAGTACGACGATCTGTCACGTCATGAGATCGCCGAGCCGGAATGGATGTCTGGGAGGGAGAGCTAATGCGCGTTGGTCTGATCGCGGATACGCACGACCGCCTGCCGGCGATCGCCGAGCTTGTACGACAGATGCAGGCCGCCGGCGTTGGGATGATCCTGCACGCCGGCGACTATTGCTCGCCGTTCGCGCTCAAAGCGTTCGAAGAGGCGCACGTTTCGCTCGCCGGCGTGTTCGGGAAAAATGACGGCGACCCGCAGGGACTCGTATCCAGAGCGCAGTCAGGGTTCGGCGCCGAGATATTCGAATCGCCGCACAGCGTCGAGATCGGCGGTCGCCGGTTGCTGCTCGTGCACGACATCGGCGACGTCAACAAACGCTCAGTGCTGTCACACGAGATTGTTGTCCACGGCAGCACGCACCAGCAGGAAATGAAGACGCGCGGCGAAACGCTCATCGTCAACCCGGGCGAGGCGTGCGGATGGCTCTATGGCACTCCGTCCGCCGCCATTCTCGACCTCGACTCGCGGCACGTGGAGTTCCTCACGCTGTCCGCGGCCGAATGGAAGTACTAGAAGTACCAACCTGAGACCAGTGACTCCTTCTTCACGCATCCTAATTCTCGACTACGGCTCACAGTTCACGCAGCTCATCGCGCGGCGGGTGCGCGAAGCGCGTGTGTATTCCGAGATCCATCCTCCCACGCGAAGCCTCGAATGGATTCGCGATTTCAACCCCACGGGCATCATCCTCAGCGGGGGCCCGAACTCCGTCTATGAAGCCGGCGCGCCGACGATCGATCCCGCGGTATTCGACGTCGCACCCATTCTCGCCATCTGCTACGGCATGCACCTCGTTGCGCATGTGTCGAACGGCAACGTCATCAACGCCGGCCGCCATGAATACGGTCGCGCACAGCTTCGAGTGGAAGAGAGCGCGGGGCTGTTTGACGGCGTACCCCGGGGCGAGGAGATGACCGCGTGGATGAGTCACGGCGACCATGTCGACGTTGTCCCGCCCGGCTACGTCGTAACGGCGTCGAGCGGCAGCGTCCCCATCGCCGCGATGCGGCACCGCGACAGGCCGATTCATTGCGTGCAGTTTCATCCTGAAGTCGCGCACACGCCCCGCGGCGGTGAGCTGATCTCCAACTTTCTGTTCAGCGTGTGTCACGCCGAACCCAGTTGGACGCCGAGCGCGTTCGTGGAGAGCGAGGTGAAGAAGGTGCGCGACATGGTCGGGACGTCGCGCGTCATCTGTGGTCTCTCCGGTGGGGTCGACTCGTCGGTCGCCGCCGCGCTCGTGCACCGCGCCATTGGCGATCAACTCACGTGCGTGTTCGTCGATACCGGCCTGCTCAGGCTGCACGAACGGGAGCAGGTGGAGCGGACGTTCAAAGCGCATCTGGGCATCAAGCTCGTGACCGTGGACGCCTCGACGCGATTTCTCGACGCGCTCGCCGGGATCGAAGAGCCGGAAAAGAAGCGAACGGTCATCGGCCACACGTTCATCGACGTGTTCGAGGAAGCGACGAGCGGGGCGGGGAAAGACGCCGACTTTCTCGTGCAAGGCACGCTGTATCCGGACGTCATCGAGTCGTACTCGCCGCGCGGTGGTCCGTCCGTCACCATCAAGACGCATCACAACGTCGGCGGCCTCAAGCCCGACATGAAGTTCAAGTTGATCGAGCCGCTGCGCGAGCTGTTCAAGGATGAAGTGCGGAACGTCGGTCGCGAGCTCGGCCTCCCCGAGGAGATGGTCGGTCGTCATCCATTTCCGGGCCCGGGCCTGGGCATTCGAATTCTGGGTGCCGTGAGCGAGCCGGCGCTCGATGTGCTTCGTCGCGCCGATGCGATCTATCTGGAAGAGATTCGCGAGGCCGGTCTCTACAACGAGATCTGGCAGGCGTTTGCGGTTCTTCTCCCCGTGCGAAGCGTGGGTGTGATGGGAGACTATCGCACGTACGAGAACGTGCTCGCGCTGCGCGCCGTCACGAGCACCGACGGCATGACGGCGGATTGGTATCCGTTCCCGCACGATATTCTGGGACGAATCTCCAACCGCATCATCAACGAGGTTCGCGGCATCAATCGGGTCGTCTACGACGTGAGCTCCAAGCCGCCGGCAACCATCGAGTGGGAATGAGTCAATAGACAGCCACCGAAGTACATGAAGTACATACGGTACTTTGTACCCCGGGCCGGGACGCGGACGGCTGACCGCTCCAATGCCTGGTCGGTGCTCGCGGCACGACGCTGCCGACGGTGGACAGCTCTCGCAGCGGTGCTGGCTCCGTGTGGGCAGCTGAGATTTTGAGAAACACTCATAGCCATGGCGGTACCGGCTCTCCAAAAAAGAGGCCCGAATTGGGAGGGCCGGCATGCCAGTCCTTGTACCTGGTACCGTAGTACCGTAAGCACTGCAGTGCTGCCTGGCGCGTCCGTCCACTCTTTCCATGCCGCGCGAATAGCCGTAGCTTGCCGCCAGCAATGACGAGGGACGCTCATGCGGACGAATGCGGCTGAAGCACGGATATCGCTCACTCCCACGACCGCTGCGCCAGCGGTGCAGTGGAGTAGCGCCTGCCTTGCCTGCGATTCCGCACTCGTTGGACCATTTTGCTCTCACTGCGGGCAGCGCGCCGTTCCGCCAAATCCAACGCTGCGCGAGTTGGGCGGGGAAGCATTCGCCGAATTCTCCGGCTGGGACGGCAAATTCGCCGAGACCATTCGCGTGCTGGTCCGCCGCCCGGGGCAGCTCACGCTGGAATTTCTGCGCGGCAAGCGGAGCCGGTACATCTCACCGCTTCGCCTCTATCTGAGCTGTAGCCTCGTGTACTTCGTGCTCGCGGCGGGCAATCACGGATCGGTGACTCGCGCGCGTTCAGCCGGCCCCAAGATCGTCATTACCACGTCTGAGCCAAACGCCGCTCAACGGCAGATCGATCTGGCGCAGGGGAACGCGCTGAGCGCGGAAGACCGGGAAAAGGCCCGCGCGTTCGTCGAGGCGGCGCCGCCTCTCCTTCGCCCCATGGCGCGCCGCGTTCTGGAGAACCAGAAGGCGTTTCAGGAGGATGTGTTCAACGCGTTGCCGAAAGGGCTGTTCATCCTGCTCCCGGCGTTCGCCGGAATACTCCGACTGCTCTATCGCCGCCGGCTTTTCGCCGAGCACTTGTACTTCGCCGTGCATCTGCACGCGTTCACGTTCCTTGCGCTCACGCTGACGGCCCTCATCAAATGGGTTCCGTCCGCGCTCGTGATCGGGTCAACGGGTGTGGCCGTCATGCTCTGGATTTCGCTGTACACGCACGTGGCGCTGCGTCGCGTGTACGGCGGCTCGTTCGGCGCCACGCTGGTGAAGGAGCTCGCCATGGGCGCGCTCTACTTCATCGCGTTCATTCCAGTGCTGGTCGCGCTCGCGATCTGGGTCGCTCGCAGCTAAAGCCACCGCTGTACGTGCGGTACGGACGGGCCCTCGGGTTGACGCTGCCCACGCATCAGAAGCAGCCGAGTTTAGTAAACACTCATCGGCTGGTGGTAGGCCCGCTCCAAACGAGGCCCGAATTTGGGAGGGCTCGTATGCCAGTCCTCGTACCAGGTACCAAAGTACCGTAGGTACTTCAGTGCCGTTACACCCCTTTCTCTTCGAGCAACGCAAGAAACTGCCTGGGCTCCGTAAGCTCCAGGAGTCTCGAAGGAACGTCCGTCTCCTTGCTGAACTGCGCGATCTTGCCGAGCACTGGGAGATACTGGTTGGAGACCTCGAGCGGCGGCGCCACGATCAGAAAGAAGAAGTGCACCGGCTTTTCGTCGATCGCCTTGAAGTCCACGCCCTCTTTCTTTCGCCCAAACGCGACGCGGAGCTTGTTCACGACGAGCGAGCGGCAATGCGGAATCGCAATCCCGCGGCCAATTCCCGTCGAGCCGAGATTCTCGCGGCGTTTGAGCATCTTGAACAGCATGCCTTCCGATTTTTCGTCGAGCTTGAGGAGCCCAATGAGCTCGCGCAGAATGTCGTCCTTCGACGTACCGGCTAGATCGAGCTTGATGGCGTCTTCACTGAAGAACTCGCGCAGTTCCATCCGTATTTCCGTTCCGGGGGAGCATCGTGACAATGTATGAACCTGCGAAGTTACCCAAGGGCGGAACGTGTGTCAAATGCTGATGTTGCTTGCACTTCGGCACTCTCTTAACTTGAAGGAATGAAACGCTTTCCGTTTCCGCTCTCCGCGGACGTCCCGCTGTATCTCGCGCCCATGGCCGGCGTGTCGGAGTCGCCGTTCCGGCGCCTCTGCCGCCGCTTCGGCGCTGACGTCGTGGTCACCGAATTCCTGTCCGCGGAAGGCATTCGGCGCGAAAACGAAGCGACCATCGCCAAGCTGCGGTTCGGCCCCGACGAACGCCCCATTGGCGTCCAGATTTTCGGCGCCGACCCGGTCGCCATGGGCGAGGCCGCCGCGCTCGTCACCGACGTCTTCGCCCCAGAATTCATCGACATCAATTTTGGCTGCCCCGTCAAGAAAGTCGTTCGGAGAAACGGCGGCTCGGGATGTCTCCGAGACCTCAACCTCGTCCAGGATGTGATTCGCGCCGTCGCGCGGAGCACGTCGCTGCCGGTCACGTGCAAAATTCGCAGCGGGTGGAACGAGGAGATGCGCGATCCCGTAACGATCGCGCTACGCTGTCAGGACGCCGGCGTTCGCGCCATCGCCCTGCACCCGCGCACGCGCACGCAGATGTACTCCGGGAGCGCGCGCTGGGAAGAAATCGCCGCCGTCACGCAAGCGCTCGACATCCCTGTACTCGGCAACGGCGACATCAAGAGTCCAGAGGACGCCATTCGCATGTGGCGCGCGACCGGGTGCGCCGGAATCATGATCGCGCGCGGATCGTTCGGCCAACCGTGGATCTTCAATCAGACGCGGGACCTGCTCGAGGGCCGTCCGATGCGCCCCGATCCCACGGTCGAGGAGCGTTTCGCCATCGCGCTCGAGCACGCGCGCATGGCCAACGACTACGAGCCCGATCGCCGCGGCGCCGCAATCGAATTCCGCAAACACCTCGGATGGTATTGCAAGGGGCTTCCGGGTTCGGCGGAGTTGCGCAAGCAACTGCATGCGGTCACGTCGCTCGCCGAAGTCGAAGGCATCTTCGAGGACTACCTGTTGTATCGCGAGCGCTATGTCTCCGGCGACGCGAATGCAACCAACGGCGCCAGCGACGCCAACGGCGACGAGACCGAACCGCTCGAGACGGCCGAGGTATGAAGCGAGAGCACGTTCACGATCTGCTCGAGCGGGTCGCGACCGGTGCGCTCGACGTGACGCAGGCGATGAATGAGTTGGCGTTCGCTCCGGCGGAGACGCTGGCGTTCGCCACGATCGATCACGACCGGGCGCTACGACAGGGCTTTCCAGAAGTCATATACGGCGCGGGAAAAACGCCCGATCAGATTTGCGAGATTGCCGCGCACATCACGGGGCAGGGCGAGGCGCTGCTCGTCACGCGAATCGCCGCCGATGCCGCGGAAACCCTTCGCGCCAAGATTCCTGGAATACAGCTGAACGCCGTCGCGCGCACAGCGTACCTCCCGGGGACGTATGCGCCGGTAGCCGGAGTCGGTGTGGTTGCCATCGTCACCGCGGGAACGAGCGACCTGCCCGTCGCCGAAGAGGCGGCGGTCACGCTCGACGCGCTGGGCAATTGCGTTGCGCGCATCACGGACGTCGGCGTCGCCGGAATTCACCGGGTGCTCGCGCAACGCGACGCGCTATCGGCGGCGGCGGTGGTCATCGTGATCGCCGGCATGGATGGCGCATTGCCGTCGGTCGTGGGCGGGTTGGTGCGCGCACCGGTCATCGCCGTGCCGACGAGCGTGGGATACGGCGCGTCGTTTCAGGGAATCGCCCCGCTGCTCACGATGCTGAACAGTTGCGCGGCGGGAGTCACTGTCGTAAACATCGACAACGGATTCGGGGCGGCGGTCGCCGCCTCGCGCATCACGCACTCCGCCCGCCCGTGATTCCTCGCCGCGCGTCGTTCGACGCGACGGTGTGATGGCCGCTCAGGAAACGTTCATGCTGCACTCGCTGCTCGTTGCCGTCGTTCCCGCCGCCGTCGGCGCCTTCGCCTGCTGGTTTGTGATGCGCGCGAGGGATCTTCGGCGGCAGCACACCGAGGCGGCTCGCCCTACGGTCACTCGGCTGGAAGCGCACATGGCCGCGTCCCAGGCTGCTCCAATTCTGCCGTCGGCCAAGTCGGCGGCGCTTCGCCGCGACGTACAGCAGGTGTTCGAGACCAAGGAGGCGTCGCAGGACCTCGAGGTCCTCGATCGCTTGCTTCGCGACATTCGCGACATCACGCGGGCGGACGAGGCGATCTTCTGGCGCTGGATGGAAGAACGCCAAACGCTCGTGCCGAGCGCCTGGTCGACCGACGGGCAAACGCGTCCGGCCTTCTTCGACGTGCAGGCGTGGTCGTCGCTCGTCCGCTGGAGTGCCGAAGAGAGCGAGCTTCAGTTCGCCGGCGACGTAAGCGGACACCCGGTGCTGGCGTCGTCCCCAGTGCTCGGGCCGTCGGTTGTCTACGGGGTGCTCACCGTCTCCGCAACAGCAGGCCTGCAACTCGATCGCAAGGCGGCCAAGTCGTGGATGCCGCGCTATTCGGCGCAGGTGGCGAGCCTGATTCAGCTCTTCGACCTTCGCCGCGACTACGCTTTGCACATGCGTCGAAGCGATGCGTTGCTCGACGCCGTGCAGCGGTTACACGGCCATCGCCGGGCCGAGGCGCTTGCCGAAGCCCTGTGTGAAACGGCGCAGGAAGTGACGTCGGCGACGACGGCTGGCCTGGTCCATTGGAACGCCCTCGACCAACACGGGATGGTCCAAGCAATCGCGCCGGCCTCCGACATCGAACCGGGCTTTCACGTCACCGCGGACACGCTCGTGGGACGCGTATGCACCGAGTTGCTGCCGCTCATCCTCGAGGACGCCGGCGCTGCCACCGCACAGCATTGTCCGTACGGTGGCCTGCCGCGTCCGATCGGGTCGCTGGCCATCATTCCGATCCTGTCGGGCGACCACGCGATCGGCGCGCTCGTGGTGGAGGGCAAGGAGGCGGGCAGCGTGGCGCAGCACGAGGGTCGCAACATTGGATTGTTGGCCGCCGTCGCACGCGGTCCGCTGGAGATCATCTGGGAGATCGAGGAAGTCACTCGCCGCGCGCGCACCGATTCGCTGACCGGACTCGCCAACCGTCGCCATTTCGACGAAGTGCTGCGTCGTGTCATCGCCGAGACCGATCGTTTTGGCGGCACCTGTTCGCTGATCATGGTGGATCTCGATCACTTCAAGCAGGTGAACGATCACTACGGTCACGACGCGGGCGACACGGTGCTTCGGCACGTCGCGCTGGTCCTGGGCGAGGCCATTCGCACAGTGGATCTGTGCGTTCGGTATGGCGGGGAAGAGATTGCGATTCTGCTTCCGCAGACGTCCCCGCAGGGCGCGCTCGAGTTGGCGGAGCGACTGCGGAGCACGCTGGAGACTCGCCCGGCGATGCGTCGCGGCGAGCCGATCAATGTGACGGCATCGTTTGGCGTGGCGACCTATCCGGTGCCGGTGCCCAGCGGCGAGTGGTTGTTGTTGGCGGCGGACAAGGCGTTGTACGAGGCGAAGGCCAGCGGGAGAAATTGCGTGAGGGTAATCCAGACAAGTCAAATTGCGCCATCGCTTTACAGGTCAAGCTGACTATGGAGTCGAGATCGCCCAGTCATTGAATTCTCGGCGCGGACCGACTACATTGCGTGTTACGGGGGCGACATGGCTTCGACGGGATAAGTGAAGCCGTGGCTGCGTGCTCAGGTCGTCGGGCACCTGATAAAACACTCGACAAAATTCCAACTGCGAACAACAACTTCGCCCTTGCCGCGTAACTTTTAGTTACGCCTGCAAGTGCCCATGAGGAAGCCCGCCCGGGGCGGCTTTGTGGGTATCGCAAATCTGGGCTAGCTGGTGCGTTCGCCTTCGGCGTACTGGCGAAGTAAAGAGGGCTCATCCGCGAGTGGGTTGTCTGCCTACCAGCGCGCGGAAACATCCAAGGGCGGACTACGCACGTAGTAGCTGTGGTCGATCCATTCTCGGACCCGGGTTCAATTCCCGGCGCCTCCACTGAGAAGTGAGTGTTGAACGAAAACAACGGCGTCCAATGCGGGCGCCGTTGTTCGTTTGTGAGCATGGAAACGAGGAGGATTCGATTTTGACCTAGCCGTCGCGACCCAGCTACTGTTGGGCGGGGGTGCGCGGCTCACGACTGGTGGTCTCTTCACCTCGCGCCCGCGCCTGACATCGCCGCCAGCGAAGCGCGGTCGGGACACTACACCGAGCGATTTCAATGGAACGATATACAGAAGCCATCAAGGCCGATCAGGCAGCAGGCGCCGAGTACTATGCGGCGTCTCTCAATCGGAAAACGGAACAGCAGAAAGCGCTCGAATCGTTGTTGCGGACACTGCGGCTCGAGCCTGCGACGATCGCGGACATAGCCTGCGGAGGCGGAGGAACTTCGTATCATCTCGGTGCGCTCTATCCAGCGGCGGCATTCACGCTCGTCGACATGAACGAAGAGGCGATCGCGCTGGCGTCCGACGCCGTACGAGGCCTCGATGCACGCTGCGTGGTCGGCAGCGTCTACGATCTGCAGCTCGAATCGAACAGCTTCGATCTGGTCATCTGCTGGCAGGCAATATCATGGTTTGACAATCCCGAGCGAGCGCTTCACGAGCTGATCCGGATCTGCAAGCCGGGTGGGCGCGTCTACGCAAGCTCGCTGTTCAATGTGGAGCACGACGTCGATATCTATGCCAACGTCGAGGACCACACGCGTCCGTCGTCTGCGCAGGGGATGCGATACGCGTACAACACCTATTCGTTGACGTCGATTCGCAAATGGGTCGGGCACCTCGTGAGCCATCTGGCCATTCACGAATTCGAAATCCCGATCGACATCCCCCCGTCAGGCCGCGGCTTGGGCACATTCACCGTTCGCCTCGACAACGGGAAGCGGCTACAGCTTTCGGCGGGCATGCTGTTGAACTGGGGAATCCTGGACCTTCGGAAATAAGACCGCGAGCATCAGCGGACCCTATGGTCGCGGTTGGAAGGCATCATCTCTCGGCGCCTCCACTGAGAAGTGAGTGTTTTCCTGACTGCTCTTTGAGACAACCCACCAGGTCCGCGCATCATGCGGCTTGCTACTGGGGCTTGATGCCGGCGGCTGCGCCGAGCCGCGCTGCACGTTCACTTTCAGTCTGCACGAACGCTGCGAAATCTGCCTGCGACATGCTCATCGGCTCGCCTCCGTGCTTGGCAATCCAGCCGCGCAATTCTCGGCTGGCGAGCACGCGAGCGACGTCCTTCGCAAGCTTGTCGACCACCTTGACCGGTGTTCCAGCTGGAGCCCAGATCCCATACCAAATCGGGAAGTTGAATCCTTTGACGCCCGCTTGATCGATCGTCGGGACCGTTGGAAGCAAGGTTGAGCGCCGCAGGGTGGTCACCCCTAGCGGGAGGACGGTGCCGTCGTGGATTGGTTGGAGCGCGATGGAGATAGGCGCAATCATGTACGTGATGCGCCCGCTGATCGTCGCGGCGAGAACGTCGGCGATCGCATCGGCAGGCTGGGGAGGTACGTCGACTGCACTTATGCCGGCGTTGACGTTGAATGTCACGATGCCCAAGTGCGTGCCGGTACCCACGCCAGTGGAGCCAAACTTGAGTTCACCAGGCCTCGCCTTCGCCGCGGCAATGAGCGCGGTCACGCTCGTGACGCCAGCCGGTCTGCCGGCGATGAGCACGTAGGGCTGGCTCGTGAGGGGAGCGACCGCGATGAAATCCTTCAACGGGTCATATGGGAGGCTCTTGAGGGTCGCGCTGTATGCCTGAGCGCTGGTGTTCATGAGCAGCGTGTAGCCGTCCGGACGCGACCTGGCTACCTGAGCCGGGCCCGCCGTGGCTCCCGCACCGGGGTGGTTCTCGACGGTCACGGGTTGGCCCCACAATTCCGAGAGCTTTGGGGCAAGAGCGCGGGCCAACAGATCGGGCCCGCCGCCCAACCCGAACGGCTCAACTATGCGCACGGGCTTCGCTGGGTAACCTTGGGCGATCGCGGCCTGTCCGACCGACGCCAAGACGGGAAGCGCAAGCATCGTGATTGATCGAAGGATCAGCGTCATTCGTCGCCTCCGCCCAATCATCGATCACTGGATGGATGTGCACAAGGAGGCGGTCACCGTCGCTGGGCTTCCCGGCAATGTCGTGATCTGATTCGAACGACCGCGTTCATCGATCGGCGCCAAGAAGTCGTATTGCGCTTGATGTGACTGGTTCCTTGACGTTTCGTGGCCAACCAGACTCGGCCGTGTATACGTCATTGCATCGGACGCGCTGGCTCGACACGCGCGCCCTGACCGTGCATTGTCCGTCGCACACCCGAAATGGCACGAACCGATCTCGGCCGACGACGGACGAGATGTGCGATCCGCAGTTTAGCGATCCGCAATTACAAAATCGATACACGTCGTCGAGACATGCCAAGCCAGCTGCAACGACGCCTCCAGCACCTGCTCGACCCGAGCGTCGCGCGCATCATCAACGGGCTCTCCGCCGTTTCGATCGTCGATTCACAAACACCGCCGACCAACGCGGAATTGCACGATCTGACGACGCAACCGCCGCGCAACACGAGACAGCATTGGGCGGGGACGGCGTTTGGAACGCTGATGCACGACATCCAGAGCGTCGTCATTCACGGCACGAGCGGTTGGCCAAGCTATGCCTCGGCTGACAATTTCCGCGTCGTCTTCGACTCCACCGCGCCATACAAGATCATCCAGCCGCCGCACCAGCAGCCGCAAATGTGGTACTCCAAACGCGGCGTCGGTCCGCAGTACTTCGTCGAATCGAATGGAACGATCTACCCACTGATTGGCCCGGAGAACCTCGAGGGCACCCCCCAGACGACGGGGCATGCCGAGTACATGAATCCCCTCTCGCTGGGGATTGAGAATTCCGACGGCGGCGACGAGTCGGGCATCGCCACGACGTCGTCGCTTTTTCATCGCCTCGCGCCCGACCCCGCCACAGCCCCCGACCTCGCCGGCATGCAGCTCTTCGCACTGCTCCATCCGGGCGGCGCCGAGGATATCAATCTGATCTGGTTCGCGCTGTTTCCCGCCTTCACCGGCCCGGGCGACATCGAACCCGCTCGCAAGAGTCAGCGCTACGGCGGCTGGCGGAACACGCTGTTCACCGAGCGAGACTATCGCAGTCTGGCGCTGCTCTGTCGGTTCGTCGCCGAGCGAAACGCCATCCCGCGGAATTTCCCGGTCTTGCCGTTTGCAACGGTCGCCGACGACGTGGCGAACGCCGACGTATTTCGAAAACTACTATTGGCCGATCCGCTCGCCGAGCAGATCGCCACGAAGCTCGGCGTGGTTTTGGCGGACGCGCGGCTCGGCGGCCCACCGTTCGCGCACACATACGGTCAGCACGCCGATTGGTGGGGGCGGTTTTTTGGCCTCACCGCCGGCAACGGGAGGACCGTGCCTTGCTTTCGCGGGTTCATGTCGCACTCGATCAACGGCCATCACGCGTGCCCCGGGCCGTTGTTCGATTGGCATCGATTCGCGCGTGAGGTATGGGATTGGTGGTGGTATCCGTTCGACTTCGACTCGTTGAGCGTGACCGATCCCAAGGGCTGTTCGACGGTGATTCGCCCATACCGGCAAGCGCGTGGCGACACGCCGCTCGTCGAGTACTACTATGACGCCGTTGGCACGGTGGTCGACTACAACGAGCGCAAGAGCACGTTGAGCGCTGCTGATCGGTTCACGCTCGAGCCCAGCACGCCGATCTATGCCCTTGCCAACGGCGTCGCCATCGCCGCGGCACTCCCGCAGACCAGCGACTCGACCAAGCCCGGCTTCGTGCTCACGCGCCACGAGGTATTTCACGTGACCGCCGCGTTCAGCGGGACGCGCATCGACTATGACCGCCCGCCAACGAATGTATGGTCCCTCATCACCTACATGACGGCGCCGGGAATGAGCGTCAGTCAGCTCGTCGACGCGAACCCCGATTGGCTGAATCGCTTCGTCATTCGTCTCACGGAGACAGAACGTGCCGTCGCATTTCACGCGGCGAATCCGGCGCTCGCGGCGCTGACCCACGGATGGGCGCATCAACCGGCCGCGCCCGACCCGTTATCGCCCGCGGTGCGCCGTCCGTCAACAGGTACCGCGATCGAAAGCGATGCAACCGTGTACCGCGCTGTCGTCAACGATCTGATCGCTGGAAAGCCGGTCCTGTTTCCACTCGCCAACGACACCAACGTCACGCCGGTGACGATTCTACTCGGCGACTACCTCGGCACTGCGGGAACGATGCCCGGTGGAGCTTTCGGCATTCAGGTCGAAATCTTTTCAATCGACAAGCTGGATGTGCCAGGTGCAGCGCAGCGCGCGGTGTCCATGGTTGGAGAGACTTGGTGGGCGCAGATGTCCGGACCGATTCGCTTTCAAACCAGCGCGACCGACCTTCCGGCGAACGGCATGGTCTGGCAGTACTCGATGACGAATTTCTTACAATGGCTCAACGGCATCACTTGGGCGGGGGAGTGGCCGAAGTACGGCGCCGTAGACCCCGCGAATGGAAATGCGCCCGTGCCGCTGCCGGTGCGACCGAACCCGCGGATCAACCTTTAGAACCGGTTTCCACCTTTCCGTCGTTGCATCAAGGAACAGGACATGGACAACGATCTCGCACTCTCGGTTCAGCGCGCATTGACGGACATCGTCGCGCCACTGCGCGCGTCGGCCGCCGATCCGCGGGCGCTCCAGACGTGGCTCTCGTCGCTCGGCTATCCGTCAGCGATCACGTCGGACCCGGCGCTCGCGGCGATCGTTGGGCGCGTCGAGGCCATCGGCCAGGCGATCGAGGGGTTCGATGCGACGTCGCTCAAGGGGTGGGACGGATTTGCCAACCTACTGCAGGCCGCGAGCGGGCTGACGGGAATTTTTAGCGATCTCAAACAGTTCGCCGCGTCGCACGCCAACGCCGCGGTGGTCGGCGGCCTCGCCGAGGAGATCATCACCACCAGCGTCACGAGCTGGCTCCGCCGTCGGCACGAGCGCGTGTTCCGCGTTGCCTCCGCGCTCGGCGTGATCGACGCGCGCGAAACGATGACGCTCGACCCCGCGGTCGTCGTCAATGGCGTCACGCAGCGGTACGAGCGCGCGCTGGACCGCTTTCATTTCGATACGATCGGCGACTTGCTCGGAACGCCGGGCAAGGTGTTCGCGCGGCAGTACCTGCCGAACGGTCTCACGGTTGCGCCGGATGTCGTTTCCGCCGAACAGGCGTTGTTCGGAGTTCTCTCATGGTTGGCCAACGAGTTGGGATTGGCATGGCGTATCGAGCGGCGGCCCGTCGTTGCGGAGGACCAAGCGCCTGACGATCCAACGCTTGTTCCGCCCGATCTCGACGTTCCGGAGCACGATCCGGCCGGCGACGGCAGCGACCCGCTGCCCGAGGCCGCGCCTCCGGTTCCGCCCGAATACTTCGCGGGCACCTTTCCGACATTCGTGATTCGCTTGGCGGGGAACGACAGCGGCGAAGTCGCGTTCGAGGTGCGCGCGTCGTCGGCGCAACATCCGGGCGGGCTCGCGGGCTTTCTGCTCACGCCAGTCGGAACGTTCCAGGTGACGGAGACCTCCGGCCAGTGGACGTTGACCGCGTCGGCGAAAGGGAGTTTGCCGTCGATCGCCCTCACCGCGTCGGGCGTCGACGTTGCGACGGGATCGCAGGCCGTGGCCGGCGGCAACGCGCAGATTCAATTGAAGCGCGCGCCGGACCCGACATCCCCCGGCCCGTACATGGCCGGCGATCCGACCGGAACGCGGCTCGAGCTCGGCGCGCTCGACGTCGGGGCGGCGCTGTACTTCGATACCGCGCGGCGCGCGCTCGCCGTCTCGTTCGGCGCGGCGCAATCGGCGTTCGTCATCGCGCCGTCGGACGGCGATGGTTTTCTCGCCAGCATTCTGCCGGCGAACGGAATGCGCGCGGCCTTCGACGCCGGCCTCGAGCTCTCGAGCGACAAAGGCGTTGCCATGCGTGGCTCCGTGGGAATCGATGTCACGATCCCTGCGGGGGTCTCGATTGCCGGCGTGCAACTGCAAAGCGTGCACTTGGGGCTCAACGTGCAGAGCGGCGCGCTCACGGCTGAGGTGTCGGGCACGCTGGCCGCGGCGATCGGACCGGTGCGCGCCGTGGTTGACCGCCTTGGCGTGAACGCCACGCTCACCTTTGGCCAGGGCGGCAACGTCGGGATTGGAGATCTCTCAATCGGGTTGAAGCCGCCGAGTGGGGTTGGACTGTCCGTCGACGCACATGGTGTCTTGACCGGCGGAGGCTTTCTGTTCCACGACCCCGCGAAAGGGTTGTACGCCGGTGTGATGCAAGTGTCGCTGCACGACGAGCTGACGCTCACCGCGTTCGGGTTGATCTCCACCCAAATGCCCGACGGCAGCCGCGGCTTCTCGCTGCTCATCTTCATCACCGCCGAGGGATTCCAGCCGATCCAACTGGGCTTTGGATTCGCGCTGACAGGGATCGGCGGGATGGTAGGGATCAACCGCACGTTCGACCAGGATGTGATTCGCGCTGGGTTGAAGACCGACACGTTGAAGACGCTGCTCTTTCCGCGCGATCCGATCAGCAATGCTCCGGCATTGATTCAGGCCCTGACCAGCTCATTTCCCGCGAAGCGGGGAAGCTATTTGTTGGGATTGTTGGTGCGCATCGTGTGGTTCACGCCGCCGCTCGTGACCTTCGACCTTGCGCTGATCCTCGAGTTCGGCGCGCGCACCCGCTTGCTCATCCTTGGCCGCGTCAGCATTCTCTTACCGGCGGCGGAAAACGACCTCATTCGAATCAACCTCGATTCAATGGGCGTGATCGATTTCGACGCGGGCACGGTGGCGCTCGACGCGACGCTCGTCGATTCGCGCCTCTTGCACAAGTTCACGATCACGGGCTCGGCCTCGCTGCGCGCGGGGTGGGGAAGCGGGCCTGATTCGAGCTTCTTGCTGTCGGTGGGCGGCTTCAATCCGCGTTTCGTTCCGCCGGCCGGTGTGCCGGCACTCGATCGCGTGTCCATCTCCCTGTCGTCGGGCGACAACCCGAAGCTGCACCTCGACGCGTATTTCGCCGTGACGTCGAACAGCGTGCAGTTCGGCGCGCACGCGTCGCTGTCGGCGAAGGCCGGCGGTTTCAGCATCTCGGGAGACCTCGGCTTCGATGTCTTGATCACGCATCCGCCGCTCAAGTACGTCGCCGACTTCCAGGCGTCGGTGCAGCTGCAATACGAATCGCACAACCTGTTCAAGATGGACGTGAAGGGGTCGCTCGCCGGCTCCAAGCCCACGCGCATCACCGGGAAGGCGAGCTTCTCGATCCTGTGGTGCGACTTCTCCGTTCCGTTCGATCACACCTTCGATTCGGGATCGGACGTCGATCAACTGCCGTCGGTGTCGGGGGCGAGCCTCTTGATCGCCGCGTTCTCCGATCCGGCGAATTGGACCGTGCAGCGTGCACCGGGTGTCGCGCACGGGGTAGCGCTTCGCACGATTCCCGCGGGGGCCGCGGCACTGCTCGATCCACTCGGGCAGTTGAAGCTGACGCAGCAGGTGGCGCCGCTCAACACCGCGCGCGCCATCGACACGATCAACGGTGCCCCGCTGACCGGCGATCGAACGTTCACCATCTCGGCGACGGTGAACGGCGAGGCGACCACGACTCCGGTGCAGGCTTCGTTTGCGCCGGCGCACTACTTCGAGATGAGCGATGACGACAAGCTCGTCGCGCCGTCGTTCCAACTGATGGATGCGGGGCTGGTGTTCGGAAGCTCGTCGACGGTATTTGACAATACGCTCATCGTTCCCGCGCCGCTCGAGTATGACGCCATCGTGTTGAATCCGCTCCCCAAGCCGGCCACCAAGACAAGTGGCACGACAGGAGGTACGACGACCGGCGGCAAGGGTACGATTCTCGGTACAATCGCGACCGGCGTTCTAGCCGCAAAGACCGCGACGTTCACGGCAGCGTCTGTCGGATCCGCCGCATCTGTTGGCCCGACCGCTGGAATCGCCGCCCTCGGGACGAAGGCGACGATCAAGACAACGGCTGCAATTGGCAAAGGGGCGATCATCGACCCGCCGGTGAAGCAACCCCCCATCGTTCGTCCGCCGGTCGTTGGCCCAATCATCGACCCGCCGATCACCAAACGGCCGATCGACCCACCGCCGCCGCCGCCACTGCCTCCGCCGCTCGAGATCCGAACCACCTACACCATGCCCGCCGCGTCGCTCGGCGGTCAGGCGAATACGGGAGCGGCGGCGGGCGTCGCGGTGCGGCGCGTGGGACGTAGGCGATTCGGAAATACGCAGGCCGTGCCCGCGGCGATGACGTCGGCGCCGCGATGGGCCATCGTCCCGCTCGTTGGCGGTCCGGCCGCACCCGTTGGGCCCGACGTGAAGACGTGGACTGACTATCGAGACGCGCTGGCGACGCTCAATCGCGCCGGCGCGGTGTGGCAGCTGTTGCCCGCGCACGAAGCCGAAGGCTGACCAGAGGATTATGTGAGATGTCTAATGCAACGCTGAGCTTTCTGCCGTGGACTCGCCAAGGCGCCGCGGCGTCGGTGAACGCACCGGATCCGTTGAACGCGAACTTGAGCGGCGCCGCGCAACTGACGGCCAACGTCGCGGTAAACGGTGGCGCGGTGCCGGCGATGACCGTGCGCCTGCGTGGTCCGGCTGACGTCCTGGGCATCGACACCAACCAGGTCGTTCGCACCGACCCGCGCCCCGGCAACGCGGACTTCGAGCCGAATTGCTTTCCGTCGATCGAGTTTGACCGCCCCGACTTTCCCTGGCTATTCACACCAGCCAGCCCGACGACGAACGGGAGGCTGCGTCCGTGGCTGTGCTTGATCGTCGTTCGCAAGCAGGACGGTGTGACGTACAGCAGCGCGACCGACGGCCCATTGCCTGCGCTTCGTATTGGCACGCCGGCGCAGGCGGCACTCGAGCTGCCCGATCTGAGCGAGAGTTGGGCGTGGGCGCATGCGCAAGCGGCGGCGCCCGACAGCAGTGCAGCGCAGGTCGACGGCGCGTTGAACGGACCGCCGGCGTTGGCGCTCTCGCGTTTGATCTGCCCGCGCGTGTTGGCCGCGGACGTTGACTACATCGCATGCGTCGTTCCCACCTTCGAGCTCGGGCGCGCTGCGGGATTGGGATTGCCGCTTCCCGATAGCGCGATCACGGCGAGCAACGCGCTGTCTCCCGCGTGGACCACACCGCCGGCCGCCGGCGACGTGCTGCTGCCGGTGTACTATCACTGGGAGTTTCGCGCCGGCGACGCGGGCGACTTCGAATCGCTCGCCAGAAAACTCACGTCCGTCGTGCCCGAGGGGCTCGGCAAGCGCCAGATCGACATTACCAATCCAGGCTTTCCGGCTGGCTTTCCCGCGGGAACCACGGTCACCGCGGATCTCGAGGGCGCACTGCTGCCGATCGTTGCCGGCGCGCTGCCGCCCGCTGACCCCGCGCCGCTCTCATTCCAGAATGCTCTTGCACCAATCGTGAACGCGCCGAGTACGACGGCGGCGTCCAACCCGTCCGCGGATCCGCTGCTCGCGCCGCCGCTGTACGGGCGATGGCACGCCGCACGCTCTGCCGTGACGCCCGGCGCGACCAGTTGGCTCGACGAGTTGAACTTGGACGCGCGTTGGCGCGCCGCCGCCGCGTTCGGCACGCGCGTGATTCAGAAACATCAGGAAGCGCTCATGGCGTCGGCGTGGGATCAGGCCGGCGATCTGGCGAGTGTGAATCAGCGTGTTCGCCAGTTGCAGCTTAGTCTCGCGGTAGGCGAACGCCTTCACGCGAAGCACTTCGCCGCGCTGTCCGACGAGATGATGCTGCGCGTCGCCGCGCCGGCGTTCGGCCGACTTTGGCAGTCGACGGGCAAGACGCTGCTCGCGGACCAGGAGACGACGCTGCTGCCAATCGCGGCGAATCGCTCGGCGATGCGCCGGATCGCTCGGCAGCGCGGACCGCTCACGCGTCGCATCGCCGCGCAAGGCTTCACGCGCTCGGCGACGAGCACGTGGATCGTCGAGCTGAACCAGGCGGTGTTTCCCGCTCCGCCCGCGCCGCCCCCGATTCCGTCGTTCTGTGCGCTGCCCGTGCTCCCGACGCTCACGGCGAACTCAAACTTTGGTGTGTTCACCGTATGGCCGGAGAACGTCACGGTGCCGGCAGAGGGTACGGCGGTGCCCAAGCCGTACACCACGGACATTCCCGGCTACTTCAGGAGCGCGGCGGATGCGCACCTCAAAGCGGTCTTCACGACGCGCATCATCCTTCGGCGGGCGCCGCCGAGCACGTTCGATAGCGTGACGCAGGTGGTGCTGGCGCAGACGCAGCCTCGCGTCGCGCTCGCGGCTCTGGCTCGCTCGGCGATCATCACGGGCGACAACGTGCTGCCGCCCACGGCGCCGGGAGTGACGGCCGTCGGATTGGAAGGTGTCATGGCGGCGCCGCAGTTCACGCAGGCGATGTACGAGCCCTTGAGAGATCTTTCGCAGGATCTACTGTTGCCCGGTCTCGAACATGTCGCGCCGGACACGGTGCTCGGGATGAAGACGAACCGGCGATTCGTCGACTCGTACCTCGTTGGGCTCAATCACGAAATGGCGCGCGAGCTGCTCTGGCGCGGCTATCCGACCGACCAGCGCGGCACCTACTTCGCACACTTCTGGGGCTCGGGGAACCCGAACACGGCGCCGGCGGACATCGTTCCGATTCCCGGTTGGTTTGCCGGCCGGCCGATTGGCGACTCGTTGGGACCGTCCTCGCTCATTGACCAGTTCGTGATGCTGCTGCGGAGCAGCCTGTTGCGGCGCTATCCGAACGCGATCGTGTACCTCACGCCGGCGCTCAAGAGCGTTGTTCGCAACGCGCAGTCGCTCACGCCCGACGAAGACCCGGCGCACGAGCACATGCCGGTGTTCAGCGGTTCGCTGCAGCCGGACGTGACCTTCATCGGCTTCAACGTCACTACGGCGGCGGCTACCGGCCAGGATGGGGGCGCCGGCCACTACCTCGTGATTCAAGAGCATCCAACGGAGCCGCGGTTCGGCGTCGACGCGGAGGTGTCGTTGAACGGTGCGACGCACCTGAGCGTGACCGCGCCGCCGGCGGCCGGAATTCCGATCGAAGCAGGATTGGTGTGGGCGTTCAATGCGGCGCACATGGCCGGCATCACGCGCCGGCGCCCGGTGCGCCTCGCGATCCATGCGTCGCGCTTGCTGGTGACTGCCTGATCTCATTCGACAATGCTAAACATTCCACTGTTCAACACCAGCTTCGCGATTCCCGCCGCGAGTCCCGCCACCCCTCCGGTCACGCTCTGTCCGAGCGGCGTACCGCTGGTGTTGCTGCCGGTCCGGCTGGAGACACGCTTCTTCACGCTGCAGTCGGGCGTGACGGAGCTGCGCGTTCGCGTTTACCCCGACAAGATTCACCTCGACTCGCATCAACCCGAGCTCTCGACGGACGAGCGCGCGTGGGGCGCGCGGTACTGGCAGCAGGATTGGAGCGCGGGGAGCAATCAGACGGCGCGTGCCGATGCGTGGCGGACGATCGCCGACCGCTTCGGCGCGGCGCGCGCGGCCTGGGTTGCAAGAACGCTCACACCGACCAACTTGGCGCAGCGTTCGCCGAGCGTTGCGCCCGTGCTCCCGACGTTGCCGCCCGTGGGTCCGGCCGGCGAGGACGCTTGGCGAACCGCGCCGCAGGCGCGCCTGATGCCCGATCGCTGGACGGCCGTGGTTCACTCCGGTGGTCATGCGGTATTGCAGGTGACGGGGCTCGACATCACACGCCCGCTGGCTGTGGGCCCCGACCCGCAACGCGCACCACTCGACGCGGCGACTGAAGCGGCGATCGCCGCGGGCGACGCACTCGCGGTCGATCCCGGCATGAAGTGGATGATCGATTTCGACGCCGCGGAGTCGGCGGGGATGGCGTTGCGCATCGCGATCCCACCGTCGGTGCTCGCGGCTGGTCTCGATAGCCTCGTCGTGTTCGGCGTAGCAGGCTCGCTCGGCGCCGCGAACAGTGGCGCGCAGCTCGCCGATCTGCTCGATGCACATCACTACACCGACGGTCTCGAGTTTCTCCGCCTCGGCGCGCCGACGAACAACACCGACGACCGCCGCGCCGCGTACTCGTCGGAAGATCCGGCCCACGCCCGGAGCTTCGCCAACGAAATGGCAAATCCCGCCGTCGCGAGCGGCAACGCACTGAACGCCGGCGTTGCGCTCGGCGTGCCCGCCGGCCGCATCGCGGGAACCCTGGGGACCATCGGTGAGGCGACGACTGATTCCGCTCTCGACATGCGCAGCATGAACACCGCGCTCTGGCAAGTCGGGTGGGGATACTATCTCAGCAATATGATGGGGCCGGAGACCGGACTCACGCCCGACGCCGTCGATTGGGCGCGTGCACGATTTCTGAATTCCGTGCGTGCCGGCGGGCCCTTTCCAGTTCTCAGATGCGGGCGTCAGCCGTATGGCGTGCTCCCGGTGACGTCGCTCGACCTGTGGGCGCCCGACGCAAACGACGGCAACGCCGCGCGCGGCGCGTGGCTCAAGGGATTGCTCCTCAACATGCGCGATCAGGTCTGGCGACCCGTCGCCGGGGGAGTCGCGCGGGTGGGGCGGCGCGCACCATCGCTCGCCGATGCCGATCTCGCCGACGTGATGCAAACCGATGCGATCTCGAACAGCTACCGCACCCGTGCCGTGCTCGGCCGGCACTACGTCGAGCACCTGTTCGCGCTCAACGCGCAGGACTTCAGCGGGCAGGCCGTCACTCAAGCCACCATCGCTGGACGACTGTTGCAACTGCTTGGGCTGCCGACGGCCGCGGCGCAGTTGCCGCGACTGGGTCATGCCTTCTATGACAACGCGGCGTGGAACGTCACCGCGCCGCTCGTGCAATCGGGTGAAGTGTCACCCTGGCGAATGCTCGAGCCGAACTACATTGGAGCGCTTCTCGCGACGCCGTCGATCCAGACCATCATCGACACGCACCCGTTGCCGACGTCGACCGACGGAACAACGAGCTTGTTACAGTCGCTGCTTCGTCACGCGATGCTTCGCGAGATCGCGACGGCCGCCGCACGAATCGCGGCCAACCTTCCCGGCAACAGCCTCGCCGTCCTCTTGCGCGACGTCGAGTTGGTCGACCTGGTGAACCAACCGCCGGTCAGCAACGTCTTTCAAGAGCCCGCGAAGAACCTTCTTTGGCGCCGGCAGTTGGACCTCACCGTTCCGGCGATCACGGGCGCGAACACGATTCGGCAGTTCATCGAAGCGCTGGCGGACTTCAGTGCGCCGACCGTCGCCTCGCTCGGGCAATTCCGAACGGCGTTGACCCATTTGCAGACGCTCGACAGCGAGACGCTCGCATTTCTCGCGCAGGGCACACTCGATCTGTCGACCCATCGCCTTGACGCGTGGATCACGTCGTACGCGACCGAACGTCTCACCGCGATGACCGCGAACGGGTCGGCGGGGCAGTTCGTTGGCGGCTACGGCTGGGTCGAGAACCTGCGTCCCGCTGCGACGCCATCGACCATTCCGACGACATCGCTTCCCCCGGGCGAGTCGGGCCCGCTCGTCGCGCTGCCGCAGGACAGTGGCTTCATCCACGCACCGTCGCTCACGCACGCGTCGACCGCGGCGCTCCTTCGCAATGCGCACTTGGGAGCGACCGGCATTCCGCAGGCGAACGGCCCGTTTGCCATAGATCTCTCATCGCGCCGCGTGCGCGAATCCGCGCGCATCCTCGAGGGCGTTCGCCAGGGGCAACCGCTTGGCGCACTCCTCGGCTACCGGTTTGAGCGCCGGTTGCACGATCTCAAGCTCGATCGGTTCATCGCCCGCCTTCGCGCACTCGCGCCGCTCGTCGTGCGCGCGCGCGACGCGGCGATCGCATCACCGGCGGCTCCGTCGCTCGAGTCTGTCGGTGCGAACAATGTCGTCGACGGACTCGTGCTGCTTCGACGTTGGCAGGAGGAGACCGCTATCGTGCAAGCCACGGTCAACGGACCAGCTGGCATTCCCGCTGACCCCGGCGCGGCCGCGGTGGTCATCGAGCTGAACGCACTCGCCGACTCGGTCGATGGCTTGAGCGACGCGCTCACGGCCGAAGCGGCGTATCAAATGGTGCGCGGGAACACGTCGCGCATGGGAAGCACGTTGCTATCGATCGCACAAGGCGACGCGCCGCCCCCGGAGCTCGAAGTCGCGCGCACGCCGCGTACCGGCAATTCGATCACCCATCGCGTGATGGTGTTGTTCAGCGGTGCGCCGCCGGCCGTCGCTGGCTGGCCCGACGCCGGCGCCTCAGCCCGCGCCAGCGTGGAGCGCACACTCGAAGCCTGGACGTCCACTCTGCTCGGCGACTCACGGGCGATTCGATGCACCGTCGAGCGAGTGGACGACGCGGGAAGCGTGATTGCGACGCAGGCGTTTCCGGTCAGCGAGCTGTCGGTGGCCGCGCTCGACTTCGTGTACAACGTCGACGCGACGACCAGGGGCGGATCGCCAAGCTACATGGAGCAATGGGTGCTGTACCAGGCGCGACGCAGGGAAGGTGGGTTTGGCAACGCAACCAACCTCCGCGTGCAACATTCCCGGCCGACGGACCTCGCCGCAGGTGAGACGACACTCTTCGACGCGCTGGAGCAAGCGCGGGCGATTCGAAAACTGTTGGACGGTGCGCGTGGCGCGTACGGCGAAGACCTCAGTGCGCCGGACCAACCCGCCGCCGGCACGATCGACGTCGCCGATCTCGAAGCGCGTGTGATTCAGGTGGAAAGCGCGCTGAAGACGGCACACCAGACACTGGTTGCGCTGATCGGTAGCGGGGCGAACACGCCGTCCGACAGTTTCCGCGGCGCGATGCTCGCGCTCGGCGCATTGGGCGTGACGGTCGCTGTTCCCTCCGTCGCCGTGGGAGACGATCCCGGCAGCCGAGCGTTGTTGCTGCAACAAGCGGCGGCGATCGCGAAGGTGAGCGGCGCACGCGTCGATCAATCCGCGGCGTTGGCGGCCCAGCCGGTCGCGACTGAGCCGCAAGCGCGGAACGCGCAACTCCTCGAGCGGGCACGCGCCGCGCTCGGCGTCCGATTCGTCCTCCTTCCAAAGATTACGTGTACGGCCGCCGCCGCCACGGAGCTGAACGGTGCGTTGGGGGCAAGCGGGGCACAACTCGGTGGTGATGCACTGGCGCCGTACACGTGGTTCGCGCGCTATGGGCGGGTGCGCGATCCGCTCGCGCGGCTGAGCGCATGTCTTCGCAACGCGGAAGTGCTGGCCGCGGGTGAGCGAATCAATCTCGCCGTGGCGCAGCTTCCATTCGATGCGAGCGAGCGTTGGGTCGGCTTGCCGCGCGGAACGGATGGTAAGGACGTGCCAACGAGTAGACTGTCAATCGTCGCGCAGTCGTCGGCGCCGGTCGACGCGACCGCGACGCTGTCGGGCCTGTTCGTCGACGAGTGGGTCGAGCTCGTGCCGAACGCGAAGGAGACGACGGGGCTGGCATTCCAGTTCGATCCGCCGGATTCAGTCGCGCCACAGAACATTCTCGTTGCTGTGCCACCCATTCCGGGACAGGACTGGACAACGGAAACGGTGCGCCGCGTGCTGATGGAAACCCTTGATCTCGCCAAGCTGCGCGGGGTGGACGCGAGTCTGTTGGGCGCGGCGTCGCAGTATCTGCCCGCGCTGTACGTGCCGTTCAACATCGCCGACGATGCCGTGTCGACGAACTTCGCGACGCTGACCCGATAGCATTTTCTCGAAGACATTCACGAGCGCCGAATCAATGCCCAGCCAAACCGGAGTCATATCGCTCACCGCGCCGTCCGCCAATTCCATCGTGGGACGGATCTTCATCCTCGGCGGGTCTCTCAACCCTCCGTTCACCGCGAAGGCGACGATCAGCGCGCAGTTCATCGTCGGCGGAGTAGTGGTTGGATCGGCAGCCGTGACGAACAGCTCGGGCTTCATCGTGTTTCAGATGCAAGTGCCGAACGCCGTGCACGCGGGGCAGGCATTCACGATCCGCGTGACGGCGCACGATCAGATCGGCACATTCTTGACGGTTGACGGAACGGCGCAACTCAACGTCATGCTGGAGAACGCGCTTCCCACCGTCACGCTCGACCCGGTGCAGACGCCGAAGGTCGAGGCGATCATTCCGTATTCGCTGACGTTGACGGGAACGGCATTCGAGATCTCGCCCGTGCACGGGCACATCGCGCCGTACGCCATTCAGCAAGTGACATGCCAGGTCGCGAGCGGTCCCGTTGTGGCTGCGACCGCGCTCGTTGCCGATTGGTCGAAGTGGCAAGCTGTCGTCTCGCTTCCGGTGGGGGACAGCCTCGTTCATATCCGGGCGTCAGACCCGTTCGGTGCCGTCACCGAGATTCAAAAACTCATAACGGTCGACCAATACGTTACGCCGACGCCGGCCGATCCGAATGCCAAGCCGACGTACTCGAACCTGCCGAGCACGGCATCGATCACGAGTTGGACGAGGCTCGAACCGCAGGCGACCAACGCGGACATCGGTACAAGTACGAGCGCCCGAATCTTCGACCCGCTGTGGATGATGACACGGCAGTGGCAGGTGGGAGAGTTCCAGGCCGAAGACGCGGGCACGCCGATCCAGGCGCGCGTTCGCGCGACGAGTGCGGTGCTGTCGCGCGCCCGCGCCGGTGAGCTCACCGCCAACACCACGGCGCCTGCGTACGATCCCACCGCCGTGCCGCTCGAAGCGTTGGTCGAGCGGCGGCGAATGCGGGCGGTAGATGCGAGCGAAGCACAGATGCTTCCGGCCGCCGTCGAAGCCGCGCTGCAGTTCCTGCGTTTGCTCGATGCCGACCTCGCGGCGAAGGTTTACCGCCCGGCATTTCTCCACGCGTTCACGCTGCAGCCATTATCCGCTCAGGCCGCGGCCATTACCGACGATGACACGCTGCGTTTCGTCCAGGCGAACGTCGGCCGAGCGCCTGACGCGCGATTGTTGGCCAGCGCATTCAGAACGACTGGCGGCGCTCCGATCGCCTTCGATGCAGCGTTGGACATCGCGACGGCGGATGTCGCCGCGGTGCAGACGGTCGCCGTCACGTGGCTGGCGTGGTACGACGCGCTGTTTGCCGAGCCGCTCACGCCCGCCGACGATGCGTGGATTCCATCGCGCCTCGAGTACGCCGTGTCCGTCGGCACGCGCCTGTCCGACCAGGAGCCGGTGACGCTTTCGGCCAGTGAGTTTGACGGCGGCAGGCTCGATTGGAGCAGCTTCGACGTCAATGCTACGTTCAGCGTCGATTCCACCGGAGACCGTCCCTTCGCCGCGGTGAACGAGGCGACGGTTCCGTCGCCCGTGACGTTCCGGGGTGCGCCGGCGGCGCGATTCTGGGAGATGGAGGACGCCACGCTCGCGTATGGACTGCTCCCCGTTGGCCCGACCGACCTGGCGCAGCTGATGATGATCGAGTACGCGAGCAGTTACGGCAACGACTGGTTCGTCGTACCGCTCACAGTCCCGATCGGCTCGTTGACGAGAGTAGACTCATTAGTGATCACTGATACGTTTGGCGTGAAGAGCCTCGTGCGCCCGATCGGCGATCCCGCCTTGCCCGCGCCGTTTTTCTCGATGTGGCAGCAGGCGTACGTGCGTCGCGCCGGTGAGCAACCCGTCGCGCCGGTCGTCAACCGGTTCTTCCTTCCGCCAACATTGGGCAAAGCGATCGACGGCGGCATGATCGAGGACGTCCTGTTCATGCGCGATGAGATGGCCAACATCGCCTGGGCGATCGAGAAGAGTGTGGAAGGGCCGATGGAGCAACCCGTCATGCTCGCCGAGTCGGCGACGTCGGCTGGGAGCGTCGCGGCTCCGCCGGCTGACGTCGGAACACCGCCGCGCTATCTGCTCTCGTCCACCGTTCCGAGCAATTGGATTCCGCTCCTTCCCGTGCAGCTCGACGGCGGCGCCGGCGTGCTGGTACTGCGGCTCAAACGCGGCGCGATGTTGCAGCCGGACGGTTCGAACATCGTGCGTACCGGCCGCAGCCAGGCGCTCAATGTGGCGGCGAGTCTGCTGCTCTACGACGAGGAGGTGCCACGCGATGGCGTTCACATCACGCGGCGCCGGCGTGCCGCGCGGTGGATCGACGGCTCGACCTGGCTGTGGACGGCGTTCCGAAACGAGACTGGAACCGGCGAAGGGTCGGCGGGGCTACAGTTTGATCAGGTGCAGGACGGCGCGGTCGGCTGACTTGGATCAGTTGCCCTGGAGCAACGGTCGTAGCTCGCGCACGTCCTTCACGGTCTCCAGCGACAACACCATCTCGATGAGACTTCCAGCCGCGCGCGCGCCAAGCACCGGCACCATCAAATCGCGCGCCTTGGCGACGATCTCCTCGCGCGTCATCGGATTCTGCGCCGTTCCCCGCACCGCATCAACGCGCTCGGTGAGCGTCGTTCCATCATTCATCGTGACCTCGACGATCGCCACTCGGCTCGGCAAGAGTTTTTCGAGCGCCTCCTCGCGCACCATCGTCACCTTCGCGCGCTGCCGCATGATCGCCGCATCCTGCATCCGCGGCTTGTCATGCGCCGATTTAAACGACGCCGTCTTGTCCACCAGCATCACCGCGATCATGTGCTGCATCGAGATGTCCGGCATCTCGCGGTTGTCCACGAGATTTCCCTCGCTCGTTGCCACGCGCACCACGACGCTTTTGACATGATCCGCGTCGAACGGATGCTTCGCCCGCATGTTCCCAAGCGCGTCGAGCGGCGCCTGAATCGGTGACCCCACACTCCACTTCTTGATGTTGGTGCGTACGACCTCGTATCGCTCGCCGAGCTTGTCGATCAGCTTCGATGGATCGGCTTTCGGGCCGTACGCGTTGAAGAAGTTGTATTGTCCCGTGAATACGTCGTCCACGCCGGTCCACCCGGCATGCACCATCAACGCCGCGGCCACGCCGTTCCGCGCGCCTACGCCGGCAAACGCAAAGGCCTTCTGGATGTGGTCGGTGTCGCGCTGCCAGACGGTGAGCCCGCTCGACTGATCGGCCGCATATGCGAGAAGCCAGGGGAGTTGCTTTGCCGACAGAGACGCCGCGCATCCGGCCGCGGCGGCGGAACCCCAAATGCCCGCGAACGCATGGCTGCTCTGATGATTTCCTACCTCGAAGCCCTGGGCGCCGAGCGTCATGTTCATGCGCGTGCCAATGTCGTAGCCTAGCGCGACCGCGCGAAGGAAGCGCGCGCCGTCGTTGCTGAACTGCTCGCCTGTCGCGAGCGCAGCGGGAACGACCGAGCAGCCAGGGTGCGACTGCGACGGCGCGTGCGAGTCATCGGTCTCGTCGGCGTGCGCCATCATCGCGTTGGCCAGTGCGGCGTCGATCGGACCGACCAGCGACTTCGAACGCACGACGGTCGCCGTGGCGCTGGATCCGTATGACTTGATGTACGCGAGGGCTGCGCGGCCGGGCTCGAGCTCCGAACCCGACACCATCGCGGCCAGCGTATCCAAAACATGAAGCTTGGTGTGCTCCGCGGCCTCGGCGGGAAGGGAGCGTGTCTGCGCCTCCTTCATGTACGCGACTAGCGCGGCCATGACCGCGCCAGGGGCCATCGGCGTGGGTTCGAGCGGTTGGCGATCGTGCGCGTGCAACTCATCGGCGAGCAGCGGCGTCGCGCCGACCGCCGCCGACGCCATACCGGCGGCGGCCATCAGGCTGCCTTTGAGAAGCGTTCGTCGGGTGATACCAGCGGAGTCGTCGGCGCTCATGCCAGTTCTTATACGGTTGGAGGAGGCGAGTCACCGACCGGCGGCGGGCGTCAGATCGGGGCGCAGGTTCTGCTTGAAAAAAGCGTCCACACGCTGCCAGGCGTCGCGCACCACGAAGCTTCGATCGAAGTAGTGAAACTCGCCGGGGTATACCATGAAGTTCACCAGGTCACCCTTGCCCGCCTTGAGCACGTGATCCATCAGCAAGACCGAATGAATGAACGGTACGTTCACGTCGGCGGTGCCGTGCAGCACCAGCAGCGGGTGGATGATCTGATCGATGTGTGACATGGGCGCCGCCTTCGCATACACCTCGGGATGTTCCTGCGGCGTCCCGATGCGGCTGGTCGTCCAACCGCCGTGATACGGATCGTCGTAGTAGAGCGCGTAGTCCGCGACGCCGGCGACGTCCACGGCCGCGCGAAACCACGTGGGCTCCTGCGTGATGGCCAACAGCGTGAAGAACCCGCCGTAGCTCAATCCCCACACGCCGACGCGGTCGCTGTCGACGTAGCCGAGCGTCTTGAGATACGTCGCGGCCATCCGCGCGTCCTTGGCGTCGTTGCCGCCCACGTCCATGTAGACGTCGTTGCGCCAATCGCGTCCGTACCCAATGCTGCCGCGATAATCCGGCGCGATGACGACGTATCCCTGTTGCAGCAGGTATTGATGAAACTCGTAATACACGGCCTCGTTGCGATCGGTGTGCCATCCGTCGTAGCTCATGTTCACGCCATCCGGATGAATCCACACGACCGCTGCGTGCTTCTTCGTCCGATCGAGATTCTTGGGCACGAACAGCCAGGCCGGCACGGACTTCCCATCGGGACCGGGGTAGTGAATCAGCGCGGGCGCCACGAGGGCCGATTTGTCGATGCTCGACGGCATCGACGAGGTGAGGCGCGTCGGCTTCGCGTTGGCGACGGCGCTAGCGACGTAGAGGTCCGCTGAATTCTGATAGTCGGTGTGTTGGTACAGAATGCGTTTGTCGTCAGGCGACCACTGCGGCGCGGTGTTCGTTCCATTTCCAGATGTCACTGCCACAATCGTCGCGGTGGCGGGACTGTCGCCGATCGTCGCGATCTCGATGTGGCGCGTGCCCGGCTTGGCGGCGGTGTTCGCGTCCCACGCAATGCGCTTCGAGTCGTGCGACCAGACCGCGCGCCAATGCTCGGCCGGCGCTTTCGTGAGCTGTGTCGGCGTTCCACCAGCCGTCGGCACGACATAGACCTGATCCCACCCCGTCATGTCGCTCGTGTAGAGCAGCCACTTGCGGTCCGGCGAGATCGCGGATGTCGTAGTGTTGACAGAACTGAAAAACTTTGCCGCCGTGTCGACGTGCAGAAGGGTGGATGGACCACCATTGATATCGACAGACTCGCTCGTGCGCGTCAGTCCGCCGTTCGACACTCGCGTCGCCATCATGTGCGTCGCGTCGAGCCAGTTGTTTCCGCCTCGCCCGCCGCCACCAGCGCCGGCGAACTGCTTGGGAGTGCCGCCGCTCGCGGGCACAATGAACGTCGTGCCGCCGCCTCCTCGGCCACCTTCGGTGGCGACGAAGATCAGCTTCGCACCGATCTCGGGCGGCGACGCCAGATGCTGAATTGGTCCGCCGGTGCCGCCACCGCCGGTGCTGTAGATGAGACTTGCGCCATCCGGCGTCCACGAGGGTGCGCCAAGCGCGGAGTCAGCGTGTTGAATTGCAGTTTGTGTATTTGCGCTGACGTTCGCGACGACGAGATCGGACCCGCCGCTCGCCGCAGACGACGTGAACGCGAGTCGTGCTCCATCGGGCGACCAGCTCATGCCGCCGATGTTGCCGTCTGAGTGCGCGACTTTCTGATCGACGTTTGTCGCAATGGTGTGGACGATCAAATCGATACCTTCTGCCGACGAGGGTGCAGCCGTTGCATTGCTCCCTCTGGCGTCTGCGGCTGCCCCGCCGACGTTGGCCGAACGTCCACCACGACCTCGGCCACCGCCTCGTCCGCCAGCGCTTGCGCCGTCTGCGCCGCCGCGGCCTTGCCCAATGAGGAACGCGACGCGTGTGCCGTCGGGGGAGAGCGAGAAGCCACGACCGCGTGCTGCAGACGGCCACGCGGCGTGCGGCGTGCCGCCTTTTGCCGAAATGGCGAGCAGGCCACCGTCCCTCTGAAAGAAGAAGGTCTGACCATCCTTGCTCCAGAAGCCGCCGCCTCCGGTCTGCCCGTCCGGATAGCTGGTCAACGCGACGGGTGGGCCGCTTCCGTCTGCGGCGACGGCCCACACATTGTTGACCCCACCATCGTCATAGGTGAACCAGACGTGACTGCCGTCAGGCGTCCACTGGTGGCCAGACGGATGCTTGATCTGTATCAGCTGATCAATGGTCAGCTTGGCCTGGGACCTAGGCTTGGGCGTCTGGGCAGCGGATGTCCCTGCGAGCAGCGCCATCGCGGGGAGCGAAAGCAATCGGAGATTGTGCATACGCAACGCTACTGCAAGCGGGGAGTGGGTTCAACCGCGGTGCCCCACACGGACTCGTGACGAGAATTCGCCAACGTGCTAGTGTGCTAGCACCTGCTGGTACACTAGCACGTTGGGTGAGCGACCTCGACGTGAACAGGGACGCGATGGCAAAGAAATCGATCAAGGCCGCAGGGAATCCAAAGACCACGCTCGCCGATGTTCACGGTCTGTTTGCGGAGGCGCTAGCGCGCCGGGAGTGTCGCCCACCGACCTCAAGGTCATCGAACGCGCGCAGGTACTGCTCGGCTCCGCCTCCAAATGGAATCGAAAGGAGACGCAGCGGTGTGCGGCAAACGCGCCAACGTTCGGCATCTTTTGCGCGTTAAAGAAGGCGCTCGAAGATGTCACCGGGCACTTCGACAACGAAAGCGCCGTGCTGAGCGACGCGCGCTCCGTCGTCGACTTCGTCGCGTCGAAGGAATACAAGGCTCGGCTGGTCAACTACAACAATGACCAGGCCACGAGCTACGCTGACGTGCAGGAGTTCTTTCGTATTCTGCGCAACCGCGTCATCCGCCGTTTGGCCGCCTGACCATGCTCGTGAGCGGCGGCAGATTCATGGATACTGCTTGTACATGCTGCCACGACGAACATCATCGTTCGTGAACACCGCGAACAGGTACGGCTGCGCCTCGAGGAAGAGCGCCAGGTCGCGCAACGACAGGCCAAGCCTGGACAGTCGCTCCTCATCGACGAAGATTTGCCCGTTTTCCGGTTCGAAGGACGTAATCAGCTTCGCCTCGGGATCAAACTTCTTGTGCAACAGGTCCACAATTGCCGGCGCAAAGTGCCGGCGATCCGGCGACGATGGCTCCGACGGCATGCCATGATCGGCAGTAACGGCAAGGAGATAATTGTTGCCAACCTTTGCCTCGAGCGCACTCAGTATCGTCGCCAGGTGACGGTCCATCTCGCCGAGTGTGGCGCGGAGCTCATTCGAATTCGGACCGTACTTGTGGCCCACGAAATCCGCGCCTTTGTAGTTGAGCAGAACGAGATCCGGAACGCTATCCTCGCCGATGGGCTCGCGCTCGATCATCGCGACCATCGCATCGGCCTCGAACGCTGGAAACAGGGCCGAATAGCGCACCGCGGCCGGCGAGTCGATGGTGTGGCCCATCCATTCCGTGCTCGCCGACCACAGTGTTCTCGCGTTGCGCTCCTTCAGATACGCCGGCAAGCGGAAGCAGTCGGGGTTCGCCTTCCAATCGCCCGTCAGCTGATCGTAGCTTGCAAGCAGGACGGGCGCTCCATTCAATTGACACGCTCCGTGCCCTGCGAGCGGCGTCGCCGCTCGGTCGATGCTGCCTTGGGCCACTACGATCGCGCGGCCAGCCGTCGCGAGCTGCCAGACGTCTGCCAGCGTCAATGCCAACAGATCCTGCGGTACGCCTCCCGCGAATACGTCGTGGCGCAGGCGGCGCGTGCGATCGTACATGCTGACGCCGGTGATTCCGTGCACGCGAGGATCGGCTCCGGTCGAGATCGTCGAGTGCCCAACGGCCGTGTTCGTCGGGAGAAGGTTCACGCGCGCCTGAGTGAACCAGGCGCTGCGCCGGCGGAGCGCAGTAAGCGTTGGCATTGACGCCGTGTAGCGATCGAAGTAGTCCCGACGCATGCCATCCAGAACGAGGAGCACGACCGCACGCGGTTGCGCACGACCCGTCCGCAAAACTGGCAAGATGTGGCCTGTTGCAGTCGGGGGCATCCGCACGCCAAGCGCAACCGCAAGTGTTGGCGCAACGTCCTGCTGCACGGCCGGCATCGAGTACTGTCCCGCTTTCACCGCGGGCCCCGCGAACATGAGCGGAATCGAAACATCGTACGGCCACGGCGAACCGTGCATGTACCGCACGTCCGAGTCGGGCCGCGTGATGAAGTCGCCTTCACGCGGGACGATCAGGAGTTGGCCGGTTCGTCCGGGGAAGTATGCCCGAGCGAACATCTCGAGGAAACGTTGTCGCGTCGCGAGGGCAGCCGCATTGGCCAGTGCGGTGCGGTGGATTCGAGCGGCCGTGCTTCCGGAAGATCGCGTGCTTTGCTGGCCCGAGGCCGTCCCAACCATCGCGACCAGTGTCAGCGCGAGCAGGGTCCCCTGGCGGGCGATCAACGTCGAGTTGAAGACAAAGGTTCGTCGCGGCGTCATGGTCCCCCTCATCGGCGCAAAGCGGATGACAGTGTTCTCCAGCGGAACCGGGCATGCATCCGAGTCACAACGTGTACTCGAGCAGCGCGAACTCGTTCTCGTGGTAGTGCGGCGGCAACCGCGCGTCCACGCCAATTCGACGATGACCCACGAGGCGAAACCCCCGACGTTCGTAGAACGCGATCAGGGGAGCGTTGCTTGCCCACGTGTCGATGCGCACGCCGGCCCGTCCCAACGATTGGCAATAGTCCGTGACCCACGCGAGAATGGCATCCATGAGGCCTCCGCCGGACCATTCCGCGGTGCGCGCAATTCGATGGATGTAGAGGTGCCTGCCGTCCTCGAGTGCATCCCAGATGGCCGGGTCGTCGAACGCCAACGAGAACACGCCCGCGATCGCCTCGTCGACGCGCACGCGAAAGAGCTGCCCGGCGTCGATCTCATGGAGAATCGCCTCGTCGCTGAACTCCGGCCACACGTTCGCGCCGAGCTCGCGCTGCACGCTACGACCGTGCGCGTATGCAGCGCGAACGGCAGCCACGTCGACATGAGTAGCGACCTCAATTCGCAAAGCGCCTCAGTCTGGTTGGTGAGAGCTGATGTCGCCATCGCTCAGCGCAAATCTAGGTGCGGCGATTCGGTCGAGCGAGCGGTCACGTAAGCGCAACTTGATGAGTAGCGAGGCGGGGACCTCGGCCGATAAGATAAGACTTATCGTGACTCGACTCAGCCCCGGGGGACGTATGGCCAGTCTACTTCGTCTTGTATACACAGGCGCATTCGGATCCGCTCTGCTTGGGTGCGCATCGGCATCGCCACCGCGAACGGCGACCAGCGGACCAACACCGCAAGGCGATGCGTCCGACCCTCATTCGCTCGTCGCCAGTCTCAATCCGACAAACAACGCCGGCAATCGCATTCTCGGGACGGTCCGCCTCACGCCGGTCGCGGCCGGCGAGTATCGCGCGGAAGTCTCGATCCGAAATGGCGGCGGCGTGCAGAACAAATACCCGTGGGTTGTTCGCGCGGGGCAGTGCGGTGAAGCGACCACGCCGCCGGTCGGTCTCGAGGTCGGATACGCGCCGCTCGAAACCAGCGGCGACGGCACAGCACGAATTCGCGTGCCGCTCAAGATCACCATTCCCGACGGCGTCCATCACGTCGAGATCCTGCGAAGCCCCAGTGAGCGACAAACGGTGGTCGCTTGTGGCGTGCTTTCCCCTGTCCCCTAGGGGCGAGGCTCGACGCGACGAACAGTCGCGCAGCGCCTCGTCGGCTGTGCAGAACAGCCAAAACGGGAAGAGTGCCCAGCCACTCTCCCCGTTTCGGTTGTTGCTGCGATTAAATCCTTCCCCTTACGGGGCGCTGCCGTGACTATTCGGCCCGCCAAAGGTGTAGTAGGGAATGCCCAGGACCTGCAGATCGCGCCCTGGGATGGGGAAGTGAATGAGAGTTCCCGAAAGTAGCTTTCCCCATCCTCGCGCATTGGCCCAGGCAATTGTTCCCTCGACACCGAAGTTCTCGAAGCGCGACTCATACATCAGAGCGTCCATGAGATCGCCGCAGGCGCCGTTGTCGCGCTTCGGGACGCAGCTGGCGATCTCCGCGGCGTTGCCTTGCGGCGGGCCGCTCACATCGACGGGTGGCAACTTTCCATTCGCGACACGCGTGGCGTTGATGATCGTCACTGCTTCGGCCGCCCTCCCAAGCCGAATGAGCGCCTCGGCCCGCAGCAACTGCATCTCGCTCACGGCCATGAGAACGAGGTTGCCGGTCTGCCAGTAGTTGTTCGCCGTGCCGACACCAAACTTGACACTTCTGTAACTCGAGAGGTAATAGGTCCCGAGGGTCGTCGGCATTGTCTGCTGCGAGTTGAACTGGAAGTAGGCGCCGCCCGTCGCGACCCCGCCGTTCTTCGTCAAATCCGCGTTGGAGATTCGTTTGTCCGGCGAGGCAATGGTGATTGCAACGCGTTGTTCGACAGGCTTTGCCAGCCACCCCTGATATTGGCCAGTCGTATCAGCGGGGCCATACAAACGAATCGAAGGACGAGCGTCGGTCTGCAGCTGCACCCACTGCTTGTAGTAGCTCATCGTGCCGCGATTGGTATTGTCAGCCAATTGCGTGAAGTCCTTCACAATGCCGGCATCAAGTTCCTTGATCACCGCCGCCCAGTCGATCTTGGCTCGCTCAGTCGGCGTCCGCGCCCCGTACACCATCGAGCGCGCAATGAACGAGTGCATCACGCGCACGGCGTCGTCGCGCGAGATGGCGTTTTGGTTCACCCAGGTAAGCGGCGTGGTATCACTCGGCGCTTTGGTTGCAAGGTCGATCGCCGAGCGCAATTGCTGCATGCCCGCGGCCAACACTTCGGGGTATGGGCGCGGATTGCTGGCTTTCACGTCGTACGGCACGCCCGGTTCGACGACGATCGCTTGATCGAGCAGCAGCCCCAAGTATGTGTTTCCGAGACCGATCATGAACGTTGCCCACCAAACGTTCCGATCGGTGTGAATACCCTGCGGTCGATCGCTCGACGGCAGCCCGATCTTGAGACCGGCCGAGATGGCGGACAGAACGTCGTTCGCCGACGCAATCCCGCCGTAGATCATTTGATACGGCGTGCGATTGGTCCATTGCCCCTGATCGAAATTGTTGAACTCAATCCGAGGCTCGAGGCAGACATCCTGATTGTTGCCGAGGTTGGACGTTCCTGGCGACATCTCGTTCCCCATGCACGATTGCGCCGCAGATGGATAGAAGGTGGTGCCATTGCGAATGTCGCTGCCCTGCATCACGGTGAACAGATATTTGAACGCGGTGCCGTTCTGCGCCTCAATGTTTGTCGCGTTCGACTTTGCCTCGTCGATACTCGGGTTGTTGTAGTTCGGAACAGTGAGGTCCTGGCAGCCGACAAGCAGCAGAACACCGGCCGCGACCCACGTCTGCGACATTGTTCGTTTCTTCATAGGTCAAGTCTCCTGGCCTGAGCCGTTGATTAGAAGACCAGGGTGATGGATGTCGTGAAGTTGCGCGCGATCGGATAGTTCGGGTCGGCGACTCGGGAGTTGTTGCTGCCACTCTCCGGATCCAGTCCTGTGAACCGGGTCCACGTGAACAGGTCGCGGCCGATGAGCTGCAGGCTCAGGCGATCGGCGCCAATCCAGCGCAATGACGGAAGGTGGCTCGCGTCCATCGTGTAGCTCAACTGCAGTTCTTTAAATTTCGCGTAGCTCCCCGTTTCCACGAAGTTGTCGAGGAATTGCGCGTTGTTCTGCGACACGCCGCGGGTGTAGTAGTAGTACGGCTTCTTCGTCTCGTCGGCCTTGCCGCTCTGGTCCATCTCGTACCAGTCGGACGTTGCCATGTTGTTTTGCTTCAAGTTGTTGTACAGCTGTCCGCCAATCTGGCCGCTGACCAGGAAATAGAGTTGCAGCTGTTTGTAGTTGAAACGATTGCCGACACCGAAGTTGTACTTCGCCTGCCCGTCGCCGATCTGATCGAAGGCGTCGCGCGACGCGTTCCTGAGCGGCGCCATGAAGGGTTCGCCCCAGCGATAGGTGACGTTGTTGATGCTGGTGGACGTGTTCCACAGCTTCTTGGCAAGACCATCGCGCCACGTGTTGCCGGCGCCCGTCCACACGAGATAGCCCTCGTCGTTGACCTGGAATTGGTCCTTCGCCGCTTGCGTGGCAGCATCCGTCGGCAGATCGCCACCCCCTTTCGCCATCCGACGACCCCAGAACGTATTGATGCCGACGCCATCGCACCGCCACCGGATTCCGTCAGCAAAACACGGGCGATCGTATGCGAGGACGGTACTCTTGGACCGGTCCATGACGATGTTGGTCGACCAACGGAAATTCTTTCGGTTGATCCATGCACCCTCGATCGTGCCTTCCCATGTCTCGCCGCGCGTCTTGCCGACGTTCTCTTCCGCGGTATTGAACCCGGTCGCGCTGGCGACGGCAACATCGACGATCGCATCCGTGGTGGTGGCCTGCGAGTACGTCGCGATGAACGAGAGGCGGTTTCGGAAAATCAGGTCGAGGCCGGCCTCCTGCTCGAACTTTTTCTCCGGCTTGAGCGCGGGGTTGCCTAAGTCGTCGCGCACCAGGCCGGCCGTGGTCGTGCGGATGACGGCGTATTGATCGGCAAAGCTCGGGCGCGTGCCGGTGGTTCCGACGTTGTAGCGAAGTTTGACGGTGCTGAAATTGTTTTCGATGATGCCCGGGACGCGGTGCCACCATGGCTCATTCGACAGGAGATAGCTGCCGCCGGCGCGATAGAAATCGTTGTACTTGTGCGTCGGCCCAAACAACGAGCTTCCCTCGTGCCGAAGCGCCAGATCGAGGATGTAGCGATCGCCGTAGCTCAGCCCAAGGTCGGCGAGCCCCGCGTTCGTTCGGATCTCCGTCGTGGTCGATGAATTCGTCTTGGTCACGGCGCCCGCGAGATCCCGGAGGCCGACGATGGCGAACTGTGTTCCGCTGGCCGAGAAGGCGAGTGCACGCTCCCGCTGCGACTCGCCCTTTCCAGTGAGCCGGACATTGAGTCCTCCGAAATCGCGCATCGCGGTGACGCCGAGCGACGCGTTGTAGGTGTCACCTTCGTCCTCCTCATACCCCAGGCTGCCGAGCGTGAGGCCGCCGTTGTTGTCGGCGGCGAGACCCGGTGGCGTGTAGTTGTCGCGCACACGATCCGAACGGTCGTAGCCGAAGTCGCCCGTGAGGCTCAGCCAGTTGAGCGGGCGAAACAGCGCGTTGCTGCTGATGACCGAACGCGCCCGCCGGTCATGATTGTCGCGGTAGTGCTGGAGATAGAGCGGATTGGTCGTCGCGGTCGCGGAGTCGGGGAACACGCGGAACGGCGACCCGTCGTCATTCTTCCAGAGCAGGTTCACATCGGGATCGAATCGCCACAGGTTCGTGTAGCTGATCTGATCCGGATTCTGGGTCGTGCGTGCATGCGTCGCCGTGACGGAGACATTCAAATTGTCGCGAAAGCTATGGTCGATGGCGGCGCGAAAGGTCTGCCGCGAGAACGGGCGGGCTTCGACTTCGGTGCCGCTTTGAATGTTCCGGTCGTAACTGATGTTCAGGTTGGTCGCCGCAGACGACTGGGCCAGCGAGACGGTGCTGATCAGATCATTCGCCGGATGGAACACCTGGTGAATGTTGTCGTAGATCGTCGCATATGAGTTGTCGATCATTCCATCGTCGGCAATCACCCGATTGGCCCGCGGTACGAGCACGCCCGCGCCGTCGACCCACTGCAACTTGTCGTTCACCTTGTAGTAGTGATGCGTGAGCTTCGGGACCTGCTTTGAGACCTGATCGACGCCATACTGCGTGTTGACAGTGAATTGGGAGCGGCCCAACGGAACGTTCTTCCCGCGATTCGTGACGATCGAGATGACGCCGCCCGACGCACGCGAGCCGTACAACGCCGCCGCTGCCGCGCCCTTGATCACTTCGATGCTCTCGATCTCCATGGACTCGAAGTCCGTGGTCAGCGTGCCGTTGAACAGATTGTCGGAGAGCAGCACACCGTCCACGACATACAACGGGCTGTTATTGTGGAAGGGACTCGACGGTGTCCGAAGCTGTACGAACGATCCGGCTCCGGGAGCGCCACCGGCTCGAATGACGGATACGCCGGCGATCTTGCCCTGCAACATCGCGGACGCTGCTCCGAGCGCCGCGACAGGCATCTGCTCGGCGTCGAGCTTTGCAACGGCAAACGGCGCCTTGATGCCGGACGTCGGGTCGACAGTCGCCGAGACAGACACGGCTTCAAGACTGAGCGGCGTGGAGTTGAGGGCGAAGTCGACCGTCACCGCAGGTCCGGCAACGTGGACATTGTCCTTGCGTCCGAGCGAGTAGCCGATGCGCCGCGCCTCCACTGAGAACGTGCCGGCGGAGACGCCGACAATGGAATAGCGACCCTGCTCGTTCGTCGCCGCCGCACGGGGAGCGCCGACGACGCTCACCTTGACGCCTGGAACGGGTGCGCCGGACGCTTCGTCTTTGACGACACCGCTGATGGTCGTCGTGGCTTGTTGGGCTACGACCCGCCCAGCAAATGACAGCGACGCGACGAGCACCATTTGCGCGAGCCAAACACGATCTCGCGCACACTGATGGGCAGCATGATACAACCTCACAGTACCTCCGGGGTGGGTGAAGGAAGGGACATGCGGGTGACAGATGACGTGGATGAGCGCGCGCCGAGGGAGGGGCACGAATCGCTCGTATCCGCCAAGTAGGCTCTATGGATCTCTGATGCGGGCCAACCAATGTTGGCGAACACGGGGCTCGACGACGCCCGGCAGCGCGCGCACCACGCCTCGACGAGGCGCGGACGATTTCACGCTATCGCCGCGTGTTCGACACTCAGGGACAATGAGCCAATGTTCCCGGCTCGGAGGAGAGGTGGCAGAACGACATCGCACTGCGCCCTGCAACAAACCTCATGGCGGTGGGCTCCCTCGCGACACGAGAATAGAATGTCAGCGAAGTGCACGCAAGTGTTTAGTCACGATTAGAACACACTCATTACACCCCTGGTGGCGACATCCTCCGAGGGCGTGCTCATTGTCGAGCTCAGCTGTTCGTCCATCACGGCTCGGTGATGCTGACGCCGGGGCAGTGGGACTCCGCGACCGGCGTCCGCCTTCACTGTGAAGGCACAGGCGCTCGGCGGCTCGCATCCCGCAGCTCGGGAAAATCTTCTTCGCGAAACTCCATGTCCACGCGCTCACCCGCCGCGTACCGGCGCTGCTCCAAGGTCCGGAGCTCGACACGACGAATCTTCCCCGAGATCGTTTTCGGCAACTCCGAGAACTCGAGGCGGCGCACACGCTTGTACCCCGGCAACCGCTCGCGCACGAACCGAAAGATGTCGAGCGCCGTTTCGCGCGACTTCGGCGCATCGCCGCGGAGAATGAGAAAGGCCTTCGGCACGGACAGCCGCATCGCATCCGGGCTCGGCACCACCGCCGCTTCGGCGACGAGCGGATGCTCGATCAACGCGCTCTCCAGCTCGAAGGGGCTGATGCGGTAATCAGAGCTCTTGAATACATCGTCCGCGCGACCGACGTACGTGATGTAGCCGTCGGCATCGCGCGACGCCACGTCGCCCGTTCGGTAGTAGCCTTCTTTCGCGATGGCCGCGGCGTGGTCGGCATCACCCATGTAACCGGCCATGAGCGCGAGCGGCGCCGGGTCGAGCGGCAGACTGATCTCGCCCTCGTCGCGCTCATGCCCGTCCGCGTCGAGCAGTGCGATGCGATACCCGGGAAGGGGACGGCCCATCGACCCGGGCTTGACCGGCTGGCCCGGTGAATTCCCAACCTGCGCCGTCGTCTCCGTCTGCCCATAGCCGTCGCGGATCGTAAGGCCCCACGCGTTCCGCACGCGATCGATCACTTCGGGGTTGAGCGGTTCGCCGGCACCCACGACTTCGCGCAAGGCCACGACGTAGTGGTTGAGCTCTTCGCCGATCAGCATGCGCCACACCGTGGGCGGCGCGCAGAGTGACGTGACGCCGCGCGTCACGATCGTATCGAGCACGCGGCGCGCATCGAAGCGCTGATAGTCGTACACCAGGATCGTCGCGCCGGCGTTCCACGGCGCGAACACGCTGCTCCACGCGTGCTTCGCCCAGCCCGGTGAGCTGATGTTCCAGTGCACGTCGTCTTCGCGCAGTCCGATCCAGTACATGGTCGACAGATGACCGGCGGGATAGCTGGCGTGCGTGTGCAGAACGAGCTTTGGCTTCGCCGTCGTGCCGGACGTGAAGTACAGAAACAAGGGATCGCTCGCTCGCGTCTCCCCGTCGGCCTCGAAGCCGCTCGGCGCTTCGTACATCGTCTCGAAGCGCGTCCACCCCGGCAGATCCGAGCCGACGATGAGACGCGTCCAGTCGCCGGACACTCCGGTGAACTTGATCGCGCCGTCTCCGTCAGTTACAACGTGGCGCACGCCGCCGCGCTCGAAGCGGTCCGCGATGTCCGCGGGCGTAAGCTGCGGCGTCGACGGCACGATCACGACGCCCAACTTCATGCAGGCGAGGATCGTCTCCCACGTCTGCTCGACGTTCGGCAACATGAGCAAGAGGTGATCTCCGCGCCGCGCGCCGAGCGAACGAAGGGCGTTCGCTATCCGATCGCTGCGGTCGCGAAGCTCATCGAACGAGAAGGTACGATCGGGGTCGTCATCCCGCACGATGCGGAGCGCCGGCCGGTCGTTTCCGCGCGCCATAGCGTCGAAGTAGTCGAGTGCCCAGTTGAAGCGCTCCAGCTTCGGCCATCGGAAGCCCGCGTAGGCGTCGCCATACTCGGAGCGAAGCGCCAGGAGAAAATCACGGGCTTCGAGAAAAGCGATCGCGTCGGCCGAGGGCTCCTGCATGTGACCTCACAATGGGCGTGAATCTTCGGGGGCTCACCGATCCAGCTCGCGCACCCAAATGTTGCGAAAGCTGATCGGAGCGCTCGGATCCCCATGCGCCTGGAGCAGAATCGGCGCGGGGCCGTGCGCGCGATATTCTGGCGCGCCGATGTACTTCGTGTCGCCCTTGAGCGCGACGTGGTTCTGCACGAGAACGCCGTTGTGAAACGCTGTCACATACGCAGGTGTGCCCAGCGACCCATCGGCCTTGAACGTGGGCGCGGTCCAGACCACCTCGTACGTCTGCCACTCTCCCGGTTTTCGATTCGCGTTGACCAGCGGCGGGTACTGTTTGTACATGCTTCCGGCTTGGCCGTTCACGTACGTCGTATTCTCGTACGAATCCAGCACCTGAAGCTCGTACCCTCCGTCGCCGACGGCCGCGAGATAGACGCCGCTGTTCCCGCGCGCTTGCCCGCTCCCCGTGATCCCTTCGGGGATCCGCCACTCGATGTGGAGTTGATAATTGCTAAAGCTGCGTTTGGTCTGGATGTCGCCCGACGGCTTGTTCACAGTCACGACGCCGTTGGCGACGGTCCACTTCGCCGGCGACTTGTCCTTTGCCGTCACCCACTGATCGAGACTGCGGCCGTCGAACAACACCACGGCCCCTGCAGGTGCATCAGCGTCCGTCCGACCGGGCGTGACGATCTTCGGAACCGGCGTCCACACCTCGGTGTCTTCCGGCTTTGGTTTCGCGGCCGGAGTCTGCGCATGCGCCGGCACAACGCTGGTGATCACCAACACGCCTGTCAGCAGAGGGATCAATCGCCTCATGAGGGCCTCCTGTTCAAGTTCAAGTACGTTCAAGGGAAGAGCGGTGGTGCGATCCGCTTTTTCGTCGCCTGCTCGAATGCGAACGCCAGCTCGATCAACTTCGGCTCGCTGCACGCCGTCCCGGTGAAGCTCACATTGAACGGCGCCGGTTTGGGCTCGAACCCCGCGGGGAACGCGGCGGCACCCGTTCCCAGTGGCACCGGGACGAACCCGTACGGCACCGTCACTGTCGGGTAGCCCGGCCGCGCTCCGATGTTGGCGCTACTCACGCTCGGAAAGAGCAGGGCATCGAGTCGATTCGCCTTGAGTGCCGCATCGATGCCATTCGTGGCCGAGAGCAGAACGTCTTTGCGTCGGTCGGCTTCGTACCGTGCGCGATCGGCCTGCACGTCCATCTCGTCCGAGATGTCGAGATTCGCCTGGCCGTACTTGATCGCACCCGCCCGCTGGTGCGCGATATTCCACTGGCGCAGGTCGGTCAAGGTCTTCACGGGAGCTTTGGCGCCGAGCGACTGCAGCCACGCGTTGAAGTCGCGCTTCATGCCGTACTTGAACGCGACCGAACAATCGGCGTCACGACCCTTTGCCTGTTCGAGACCGCTGCAGGGATTCCAATTGATGAAATTATTGGCCGCGCTCGTGTCGGTGATGCTCGGAATGTCGGCCGGATCGACGATCACCGCCCCTTGCTGCTTGAGCACGGCGATCACCTCGCCCATGATCGTGCGCTGTGCGTCGTTCAAGCCGCCACGAGGTGACGTGCTTCCAGCGGACGTCGGCTCGTAGAAGAACGCTCTCGGAATGCCGATGCGCGCTCCCTTGAGTCCGGCCGCGTTGAGGAATTTTGTATAATCTCGTCCGGCGGGCGGCGGGCATTTTCTCGTGGCCGGATCGTTCGGGTCGGCCTGTGCGCCTTCCATCGCGCCCAACATCAGCGCGGCGTCGAACACGGAGCGCGTCATCGGGCCCGGTGTGTCCTGGTCTGCCGTGATGGGGATGACGCCGTACCGGCTCACGCGGCCCACCGTCGGCTTGATGCCAACGAGCATATTCTGATTCGACGGACTCAAGATCGACCCTGACGTCTCGGTGCCAACGTTCCCCGCCCAAAAGCTCACGTTCGTTCCCGCGCCCGAGCTCGAGCCGCCGGTGGTGAGCACCGGTCGTCCGTCGAAGAAGGCATCGCGCGGATCGCGCCGCGGGTCCCATGGGTTCATGCCCTGACCATTGAGCCCGTTGTAGTTGCCCGGCATTCCGCTCGCAACCCAGTTGGCCAGCTCGGTGAGTTGCGTCTTGGCGAGAATGATCGCTCCGGCGCTCTCGAGATTCTTCGCGAGCGTCGCTTCGTAGGGCGGCACGAAATCGGCGAAGGCGAGCGCGCCGCCCGTGGTCGGCATGTCGGTGGTGTGGATGTTGTCTTTGAGCGCGATGGGAATGCCGTGCAGCGGCCCATGAATTCTTCCCGCTGCGCGCTCGCGATCGAGCGAGTCCGCGATGGCGAGCGCTCTCGGGTTGACTGTGATCACGGCGTGGAGCTTGTCCTCGTAGGTCGCGATTCGGGCGAGGTACTGAAGCACGATCTCGCGCGACGTCGTGCGCTTCTGTTCGAGCGCGGTGCGCATGTCGGCGATGGTCGCCTCGGCGACGGAGAATGGCTTCGGTGCGGCGGCGCCGCGATTGGCTTGCGCGGCGAGCGGGGTAGTCAATCCGAGGAACAACAACGCTGAGACGTGCAGGGTTGTGCGTTTCATGATTGCGGGTAGAAGTGGCGGGGTTCGCGTGCCGGAGAATACGTCTTCGGCTCCCCATGGTACAGGACGACACGCCGGCGTGCCCTCGAAACTATTGACACCACTGTTGTACCACTCTAGACTATCGTTCAACTACGAACGGTTGGAGGTGAAGCATGCGTCGCGGTGATTTCGGTGTCGACCTGGTCGCAGTCGAGGCTGCCAGCATGCGAGAGCTGGACAGCGGGCACGTGCTCGCACGGCCGGGAACGGTGTACGCCATCCGGCTTCGAAACTTTGGGCCGCTCCGTTGCGTGTCAAAGGTGCATCTCGACGGCAAAGCCGTCACCGCCGGTGGTCTCGTTCTCGAACCGTTCAGCGTCGTGACGTTAGAGCGCCCGGTCGACGAAGCCGAGACGGGCCGCTTCACCGTAGTCGCCGAGGGCGATGAGCGCGTCTTTGGGCCGGACGGCGGGCGCGACAATCCAAAGCTCGGGAGCATCGAGGCCGAATTTCGGCGCGAGCTGCCGCGCGACGCGCGCGACCAGTTTGAATATCCCACGCGTTCGTTTCCCGACCGTTTCGCTCCGCCCGTTCCCTCGACGCCGCATTTTCCAGAGGCCCCAACCATGCCCACGCCGGGGCGTCCGATGGCACCGGCCGAGTGGACCCCGGCGACCTTTAGTCTGCGCGAGGGCAACACACCATCGATGCCGGAATTTTCCGCCATCGCGCCGCCGACGCGAGACGCTGTGCCTCGCACGCCGCACCCTCCGTCCGATCTCATCGAGCGCGCGGCAGGCACGGGACTCACGGGACATTCGTCGCAACGCTTCGAGCCCATCGTTCTCGGACCGTTGGAGACGGAGGCAACAACGATCAGGTTGCGGCTCGTGATCGGCAGCGAGGAGGCACTTGCCGCACCGCGTCCGCTCCCGAATGAGCAGGACGCTGACGTGCCGGCGCGTCCCGCCGCGCGTCCATAGGATCGCGCGCGATGGCCCGAGTACCAGCTCGCGGAGCGCGGAAGCGCGAGAGCGGCGCAACGACCAAAGCTGCCGATGTCCGGTTGGAACAGGTCGAAACGGAGCTCGAGCTCTGGCGTGCGCGCGCCATTCCCGATCCGGCAGCGCCGCTCGACGCCGACGACGTCGCTCGTCTCGTTCGCGGCTGCTTCGACTCACTCGGCGTCGACGCCGCGGCGGGCGAGAGCCTCTCCGTCAACACCGTGCACTACTACCGGCGCAAAGACATCCTGGATGAGCCGGAGGGACGCACGTCGGCGTCACGGTACACCGTGCGGCACGTTTGGCAAACGGCCGGCGCGCGACTCGCCGGATTTCTCGGACTCGTGACGCTTGCCGAAGCGCGCGACGCCGTCCGCGGCGCGAGTGAGCCGGCGCTTCGGCGGTTCGTCGCCGCGCGTGTCGCTGATGCGCGCGGCCGGCAGGCAACGCGCGACGCCGCGACGCGGGGAGCAACCATAGTGGTACCGGCGCACGCTCGTGCGTTGCGCGATATCGCCGCGCCTACGCCCGCCGCGCCATCTAGGCACACGGCCACTGTCATTCCACTCAGCGGCGCAGCGATGTGTCTCATCCCTGAAGGCCACGCCGCACTTCGATCACCGGCCGCAGCACGTGCTCTCGTCGAATCGCTCGCCAACGCCCTTGGTCTTGATCCCTGAGGTCATCGATTAATGTCGACACTACCCATTCCGTACGTCGTCGAACGTTCACCCCGCGGAGAACGTTCCTACGATATTTTTTCACGGCTCCTCATCGACCGCATTCTGTTTCTTGGCACCGAGGTCAATGACGACGTCGCGAACGTCATCATTGCCCAATTGCTCTTTCTCGAGGCCGACGGTCCGGGAAAGGAGATTCAGCTCTACATCAATTCGCCAGGCGGCAACGTGTCCTCGGGATTCGCGATCTATGACACGATGCAGCACATCACGTCGCCGGTGGCGACGACGTGCGTCGGCATGGCGGCGAGCATGGGCGCGTTTCTCCTTGCCGCCGGCGCACCAGGCCGGCGCTCCGCGCTCCCGCACTCGCGGATCATGATGCATCAGCCGTGGGGATCGGGCGGGAAGGGCACCGCCTCGGACATCGAGATCGTGGCGCGCGAAATCATCTATCATCGCGCCAAGATGTACGATCTGATCGCCCACCACACGGGACAACCGCTCGAGCGAATCGAGCGCGAGTTCGACCGCGACTACTACATGTCGGCCGAGGAAGCCCGCCGCTACGGAATCGTCGACAACGTCTTCGTGAAGCGAGAAGAATCCGCTCCGGTCGAGCGCGAGATGGCGGTCGCCGTGGCGGTGTGATCTTCGCCGTTGACGGCGGAAAATGGCACCTATAGAATACCTACCATTGATAGTAGGTATTCTATACGTTGCACCAAGAGGTCACGCATGCCCGAGAAATCCGCGGCAGCAAAGAGCGACCTTCTCAAGGGAACGCTCGACATGCTCGTTTTGCAGACGCTGACCATTCAGCCGATGCACGGCTATGCGATCGCTCAGCACATCAAGAAACTGACGGACGACGCGCTCCACCTCGAGGCCGGCTCGCTCTATCCTGCGCTCGAGCGGCTCCATAAGAAAGGCTGGCTCACGTCCACCTGGGACGAGTCACCCACGGGCCGTCGCGCGCGATACTACGCGATCACTGCCGCCGGACGAAAGCAACTGGGGAAAGAGGTCTCTGGATACGACCGCGCCGTGTGGGCCATCGCGCGCGTTCTCAATCGCGCCTGATCGAGCCGCGACATGTCAATCATCGACGCCGCGCGCGCTACCGCTTCCGCGCACTCTTCGTCCGGACGACGATACGTCCGAGAGCTCGGCGCGCCCAACGGCGACGTGAAGGCACTGCCCAGCTCGGGCTTGGATCCGAGCACAGGCAGCAGCGACGCGCTCGCGCGAACGATTCCAAGCTCTTCAGGCATCACTGTCGACCGCAGTGGCAACGCCGGGGCCTCCAACTACAACTCGGCGTCGTCGACGCGCACGACCTTCTTTCGCTTGAAGATGAACTCCGGCGCGAGAACGATTCCAATCAGCGTCACCGGAATGATCTGCTGCGTCTGGATGAGAAACGCCACGGCAATCGCCTGGTCGCGATCCATCCCGAACCCCTCGGCGATCAACGCGTACGCCGCTTGGAACAGACCGACATTGCCCGGCGTTGCGCGCACCGCAAACCCGAGGTTCACGGCCAGAATCGCCGCTATGGTGCCGACGTTCGAGATGTCGAAGTGCGCCGCCCGCGCCGTGAGGCTGTACGTCCACACCTGCAGTGCCCAGATGCCGACCGACATGAGCAACGCGACGGTAAACCGCGGACCGGTCGAGATCCCGCCGATGGTCTGCGCGAAATGCCGCATGTAGGCGGACAGACGCGCCCTCCAACCGACCATCGTCTCCGCCGCCACAACCTCGGCGCGCTCAGGGCGGCGGACGAGAAATACCATCAACGCGACAACACCGACGAGTGCGACCCAGGCCACCGGACGCATGCGCGCGAGTGACGACGGCAGCTCGAGAAACGACGCCGACAATGACAGCAACACGACGTAGCCGATCAACTCGAACATGCGCTCGAGCGCCATCGTGGCGAGCACTTTCGCGCTCGGGACATGCGCTGCTCTCGCGACGAACACCACACGCGCCGCCTCGCCGCCGTTGGCAACGAGAATGTTGTTCAACCCAGCGCCGGCGAACGTGGCTTTGAGAGCGAGCCACAACGACGTGGCGCCGACCGGGCGAAGAAAGATCCACCACCGCACGCCTTTGAGCGCCAGCGACAGCAGATTCACGACCGCCGCGAAGAGCAGGATCATTCGATCGGCTTCGCGGATTCGCTGCCACGTTGCGTGCCAATTCACTGTGCGCGCGAACAGCACCAGCCCGACGATGATGACGACGCTCAGTGCGAGTCGCAGAATTCGAGAAGTGGCTTTATTCACGCGGTCTCGAGAACGTCAAACCGATAGCCTTCCGAGATCATCCGGTCGACAATGAGGGGCACCGCCTGTGCCGTTTGGCTTCGATCACCATGAGCATCGTAGCCGTCGCCGTCATGTAAGAGCAAGATCGAACCCGGACGCGCTCCGGCAATGATGCGGCGCGCGATTTCTTCCACGCCGGGTTTGGCCGTGTCCCACACACCGAACGACCAACCCACGGTTCGCTGGCCGAGTGAACGCGCGATCGACGTGACCCACGGGCTTCGAAAGCCGTGCGGTGCGCGAAAGAGCGTGGGATGAACGCCGGACGCGCGCTCGATGGCACCGGTGCCGAGTGACAGGTCGCTCCGCACGTAGCTCGGCGACTTGAAATGCAGCTTTCGGTGGTAGTACCCGTGATTTCCAATGGCGTGACCCTCGTCGGCAATGCGCTTCACGAGGTCTGGCCACTGTTCGGCGTGCCGTCCAAGAACAAAGAAGGTCGCCTTTGCCCCACGCGCCTTGAGGGCGTCGAGGATGGGCGGCGTGTAGTCCGGATTGGGACCGTCGTCGAACGTCAGCGCCACGGCCCGATCACGAGTGTCGAGCTTGGTGATCGGGCGGCCGAAGATCGGACTATTGTGGTAGAACGCGCCGTGGACCGCGCCGCCGACAAGGACGGCGCCGGCGGCTAACTCGAGCATCATACCCCGACGGCGACGTTACCGAGAACGTTCTGATACACGTCCAACACGCGAGATGTGACACGGGCCCACGAGTATTCCAGAGAATTCTGGCGACCCGTGGTACCGAGCTGAATGGCCAATCCTTCGTCATCGAGCACCCGAACGAGCGAATCGGCGAGCGCGTCCCGGTCGCCGCAGGGCACCATGAGTGCCTCGCGTCCGTCGACCACGACATCTCTAAAGCCAAGGATGTCCGAGCAGACGACGGGTGTCTCGCACGCCATCGACTCGAGCAGCGTGATGCCGAACGACGCCTTTGTGGTGGGACACGCGTACACCGAGCTATGGGCGTAATAGCTCGGGCGGCCTTCGAGCACCGCGCCCACGAAGATGATGTCCTTGTCGCCGTTCGCTTGCTTGTAGTAGTGCTTGCGAAGCGGTCCGTCACCCACCACGACGAGTCGTGCCTGCCGGCCACGCTTGCCGCGACCTTTCACGCGCTGGAATGACTCGATGAGCGTCGTTAGTCCGTTACGCGGATCAAATCGGCCGAGGAAGAGAATGGTTGGGGTATCGCGGTCGATTCCTGGCGGCGGCGGCGCGCTCGGATGAAAGACGTCCGTATCAATGCCGTTTGGAATGATCTGCCAATCGGCTTCGAAATACCGATTCAGGGCCACGGTGGTGCTATTCGAAACCGCGATGGCCGAGCTGAGCATGTCCAACCGCTTTTGGAAAAACCGGCGGCCCAGCGTGTAGCCGAACGAGCGGTCGAAATACGTGTGGAACGTGCCGACAACGGGACAGTCCGCTTCCTCGATCGCGAGGATGGGGAGCACTGGCGTGAGCGGGGAATGAACATGGACGATGTCGTAGCGCCCCTCGCGGAGCACCCGCCGTACGTCGCGGCGCAGATTCCAGCCCAGCGTGACGCGCGCTTGGGACCCGTTGGCGTAGACGGGCTGACTCCGCCCGACGCGAATGACGTGCGGTTGGTCTTCGGCGCCGGGAATGTGCGAGGTGATGACGTCTACGTGATGACCGCGACGGCGGGCCTCACGGGCAAAAAAGTGAACGTGCTCACACACGCCGCCCAAGTGCGGGTAGTAATACTCTGTGACTAGCGCGATGCGCAACGACCGCTCGTCGCGGGTCAATTCCAGCGCGGGGAGCGCTGGGAGCTTGGGCAGAACTGGGTGGCTACGTCGGGCGCGCTTGGTCTGAAGAGGAGGATTCAAGAGCGGCATGGGCTGCGGCTAGGCGTGCGATTGGAACGCGGTAGGGAGAGCAGGAGACGTAGTCGAGGCCGATCGTGTGACAAAACTTCACGGACCGAGGTTCGCCCCCATGTTCTCCGCAAATTCCGACCTTGAGCTCAGGGCGAACACTCCGACCAGCAGACACGGCAAATCCAATCAGCTTGCCAACTCCATTCCGGTCAAGCACCTGGAATGGATCGTCGGGAAGTATACCACGTTCTACGTAATTGGGTAGGAATCGTCCGGCGTCGTCTCGGCTGAGGCCAAAAGTCGTCTGCGTTAAATCATTGGTCCCAAAGGAAAAAAACTCGGCCGTTGTCGCTATCTCGTCCGCCGTGAGGGCGGCTCGCGGTAGCTCGATCATCGTTCCAATGGAATAGGCGACGTCCTCGCCCATTCCACCCAAGACCTGCCGCGCGACGTCCAACAGAATCGCACGCTGGTTGTCGAACTCCGCCAGGGTGGAAACCAGCGGAACCATAATCTCAGGACGTACGTCGATGCCTCTTCGTTTCGCTTTTACGGCAGCTTCGAAGATTGCCCGACCCTGCATTTCCGTGATCTCTGGGTAGGTAATACCCAGTCTGCACCCCCGATGTCCCAACATGGGGTTGGTTTCACGGAGCGATTCGACGATTCGAGACAGCTCATGGCGCGGGATATTGAGGGTGCGCGCGAGCAGTTTCGCCTCTTCGCCCCCGTGCGGAAGGAATTCGTGTAGCGGCGGATCGAGCAGGCGGATGGTGACTGGAAGCCCGTCCATCGCCTCGAAGATCCCCTCAAAGTCCCCTCGCTGCATGGGAAGCAGCTTGGCGAGGGCTCGCCGACGTCCGCCTTCTTCGCGCGCCACAATCATCTCACGCATCGCCGTGATGCGCTCGCCCTCGAAGAACATGTGCTCCGTACGGCAGAGCCCGATTCCCTCGGCGCCGAAGCCGCGGGCGATGCGCGCGTCGTGCGGAGTGTCGGCATTCGCCCGGACCTTCAACCGTCGGACGTCGTCGGCCCAGCCGAGGAGGCGGGCGAACGCCTTGTAGGAAGGGGCGGTCCGTCCGTCGCGCATGCCGCGCATGACCTGCACAATCTCGCTCGGGCGCGTGGGAAGGTCGCCGGCATAGACGCGACCCGTCGCGCCATCCACCGTGATCCACTCACCCTCGGCCACGACGGTATTACCAACCGTGAAGTGCCGGTGGTTGAGATCCACCTCGAGCTCCTTGCAGCCAACGACAGCGCACTTGCCCATTCCGCGCGCGACCACGGCAGCGTGGCTCGTCATGCCGCCGCGCGCCGTCAACACCGCGCGCGCCGCGACGATACCGTGGAAGTCTTCAGGGGTCGTTTCGTCGCGGACCAGGATCACCTGCTCGCCGGCCGCTGCGCGCTGCTCGGCGACGTCGGGATCGAAGACGACGACGCCCGACGCCGCGCCCGGACTGGCGGGAAGTCCCGTGCACAGCGGCGTGGCGCGTATGTCGGCGTCGATCACCGGATGGAGAAGTTGATCGAGCTGCTCCGGGGCAACGCGAAGCACCGCGGTGCGCGAGTCGATCACGCCCTCGTCGACCATATCAGTGGCGATGCGCACTGCCGCGGCCGCGGTGCGCTTGCCGGTTCGCGTCTGCAGCAGGTAGAGCTTTCCGCGCTCGACGGTGAACTCGATGTCCTGCATCTCGCCGAAGTGCCGTTCGAGACGCGCTTCCGTTTCGCGAAGCTCGACATAGGCGGCCGGCAGGCTCGAACCCATCTCGTCGATGCTGAGCGGCGTGCGAATGCCGGCGACGACGTCCTCACCCTGTGCGTTGATGAGGAATTCACCATAAAACTTCTTTTCACCCGTCGACGGATCGCGTGTGAATGCGACACCGGTGCCGGAGTCGTCGCCGAGGTTTCCGAACACCATCGATACGATGTTCACGCCGGTGCCGAGTGTTTCGGAGATCGCGTTCACGCGGCGGTAGTCCACCGCTTTCTTGAGCGTCCACGACCGCCACACCGCTTCGATCGCGCCCCAGAGTTGAACGGCGGGATCCATCGGGAAGTCGGCGCCGGTGGTCGCGCGCACAAGCGCCTTGTACTCCTCGACGAGATTGCGAAGCGTGACCTCATCGAGCTCGGCGTCGGTCTTCACGCCGGCCGTGAGCCGCTTGGCCGACAACAGATGCTCGAACTGTGTGAACGGAACGCCGAGCACGACGTCGCCGTACATCTGAATGAATCGCCGATACGAATCGTACGCGAAGCGCGCGTTGCCGCTCGCGCGCGCGAGACCAACCACGGCGCGGTCGTTGAGTCCGAGATTGAGAATCGTCTCCATCATTCCCGGCATCGACACCGGCGCGCCGGAGCGCACGGAGACGAGCAGGGGATTGGTCGCGTCGCCGAAGCGCTTGTTGGTCACGCGCTCGAGTCGCTCGAGCGACGACTGCACCTCGGCGCGGAGCGAGTCGGGCACGCGACGATCGCGCAGATAGTCAATGCACAGCGAGCACGCGATGGTGAAACCCGGTGGAACCGGCACGCCGAGATTGGTCATCTCGGCGAGATTGGCTCCTTTGCCGCCAAGGAGGGCTTTCATCTCTTTGGACGCCTCGGCGCTGCCGTCGCCGAAGAAGTACACGGACTTCGGGGAGACCGGTCCGGTCGTGTCCGCGCCTGCGTTCGGTACGACCTGCGTCGATGAGGACATTCGTATCGTGAGGGGCGGGTTGGCGATCTACACTAGTTCAAGCATTCGCGTCTAGCAACCGCAACCGAACCGAAGTTTGTCGGGGTCGGCGGGCGGCGGTGTGGGATAATCGCCGGAGAAACAGGCATGACAAAAGCCATCAGGGCCAGAGGGCACCGACTCGAGCATACCGTCAAGCGATAGATAGCCAAGGCTGTCAACGCCGAGATTGGCTGCGATCTCCGGCGTCGTGAAATTCGCCGCGATCAGCTCCTCTCGCGACGGCGTGTCCATGCCGTAGTAGCAGGGACCTGTGACCGGCGGTGAGCTCACCCGCAAATGCACTTCGCGCGCGCCGGCGGCCCGGATCATCGCCACCAGACCTCGCGTCGTGGTGCCGCGAACGATGGAGTCGTCAACCATGACAACGCTCTTACCGGCGAGCACCTCGCGGACGGGATTGTATTTCACCCGCACCTTGGCGTCGCGGCCGGCCTGCGTCGGTTGAATGAACGTGCGTCCGACGTAGTGATTGCGAATGAGCGCGAGCTCATATGGAAGTCCGCTCACTTCGGCGAAGCCGAGGGCGGCGGAGTTCGACGAGTCAGGCACGCTAAAGACAAGCTCGGCGGTGGGCGCCGGCCATTCTTGCGCCAGCCGTCGACCGAGCGCGCGCCGCGCACGATCGACCGACCCGCCATAGACGCGGCTGTCAGGGCGCGCGAAGTAGACGTACTCGAACACACAGCGACGCAGCTCGCGCGCCTCGAGTGGATGCGTAGACGTCACACCGGTGGAATTGACGGCGATGATCTCGCCCGGCTCGACGTCGCGCTCATACGTCGCGCCGATGATGTCGAGCGCACAGGTCTCCGACGCGAAGACGACGGCATCGCCCAGCTTGCCCATAGCAAGCGGACGCCACCCGCGCGGATCGCGCACGGCGAGCATGGTGTCGCCCATGGTGACGATGAGGCTGAACGCGCCCTCGACGCCTTGGAGTGCGTCGGCGAGGCGTTCGGCAGGCGTCGCTGCGTTCGAGCGCGCCAAGCGATGCACGACGACCTCCGAATCGTTGGTCGACGAAAAGATCGATCCTTCATCCTCGAGCGCAACGCGAAGCTCGGCGGCGTTGACGATGTTGCCGTTGTGCGCCAGGGTGATGTAGCCGCCCTTGGAGCGCGCGACGACCGGCTGCGCATTTTCGATCGTCGATGAGCCGGAGGTGCTGTAGCGCGTGTGGCCGACGGCCGAGACGCCCGGGAGCTTGGCCAGATCGATGCCGATGGAGTCGGACAGCGTGCCCATGCTGCGCACCGCCCGCGCGTTGCCCGCTGCGTCGATTGAGACGACCCCGACCGATTCCTGCCCGCGATGTTGCAACGAATACAGGCCGAGCTGCGCGAGGTGGGGCGCGTCTACGTGGCCGTGAACTCCAAATATCCCGCACATAATCTCAGCGTCCTCTAGAGACGATCAGAAAATACGAATCCTGCCTCATCTATCCATCAACTGCGTCACTGCGTCGAAACAGCACCAGCGTTCACAAGAGCAGATCCTTCGCTTCGCTCAGGATGACAGTTTCGCTTCGCTCACGATGACAGTCTCGCTTCGCTCAGGATGACAGTCTCGCTTCGCTCACGATGACAGCCTCGCTTCGCTCAATGACAGCCTCGCTCGCTCAGGATGCCGGGGCCGCTTGCGACATGATTCGCGGAATGGCCTCGTGGTACGCCTCGTCCAGCTTCTGAATCGACGCAACGAGCTTTCCCTTCGCTGTTGAAATCTGCAACGGTGCACCAAGCGATCCAACACGACCGATTGTCGTTGCCGGAACCCCGTGCTTGGCCGCGATGGCGACCACCGTGTCGGGCATGGACGTCGAGACCACGACGCGGCCTTGTGCCTCGCCAAACAGGAGCGCGCGGTCGGGCAACTTACCCCAGGTGCTGAGGTCGATGGTCGCGCCGTACTGGCCGCGCCGATCCATCATGCAGCATTCGGCTAACGCTACGGCGAGCCCGCCGTCAGAACAGTCGTGCGCCGATCGGACAACGCCCGCGGCGATCGCGTCGAGCACGGCGTCGATCAAGGCGCGCTCGCCGTCGAGATCGCAATCCGGCGGCGAACCGGCAACGATTCCGTGAACGCGAGCCAGATACTCGCTGCCTCCGAGATGCGCCGTTGGAACGCCCAACAGCACGATCGCGTCCCGTTCCGTCTGAAAATGGGATGGCGTGACGTGCGCGAGCGACTCGATCAGACCGATCATGCCGATCACCGGGGTGGGATACACCGCGCCGGTGGGATTCTCGTTATACAGCGAAACGTTGCCGCCCGTGACCGGCGTGCCGAGCGCGTTGCAGGCCTCGCCCATGCCGCGGACGGCTTCACGAAGCTGGAAATAGACCTCGGGTCGGCGCGGATTGCCGAAGTTCAAGTTGTTGGTGATCGCCATCGGTCGGCCGCCGGCACATGCGACATTCCGTGCGGCCTCACACACGGCGATCTGCGTCCCGACGCGTGGATCGAGATACACGTAGCGGCCGTTGCAGTCCGTCTTGAGCGCGAGCGCGCGATTGGTGCCGCGAATTCGAACAACGGCGGCATCGCCACCCGGGCCGATGACTGTGCTCGTGCGAACGGTCGTGTCGTATTGCCGATGGACCCACGCCTTCGAAGCGATGGTCGGCGACGACAACAGTTGCTCGAGTGTCCACGCCGGATCGCGCTCCTCGGGCCGCTCGGCGATCGCCGACACGTCGCGCGCGCGGAGGTCCGCCACGAGCGGACTTTCCAGCGCATCGGGAGTATACGTCGGACAATCGGTGACGAGGCGAATGCCGGGAAACTCGGCGACGACCCGATCGCCTTCGGTCACGCGATACACCGGTTCAGCGATGACTTCGCCGATGACGGCCGCGGTGAGATCCCATTTTTCGAGAATCGAAGTGACTTCACCTTCGCGTCCCCGCTTGGCGACGACGAGCATGCGCTCCTGCGATTCGCTGAGAAGAATCTCATAGGGAGTCATGCCTTCTTCGCGCACGGGCACCTTCGTCGTGTCGATCGTGACGCCCACGTCGCCGCGCGCCGCCATTTCCGCCGACGACGACGTGAGACCGGCGGCGCCCATATCCTGAATCGCGACGATCGCTCCGCTTCGAATCAACTCGAGGCTCGCCTCGAGCAGGAGCTTCTCGGTGAACGGATCGCCGACCTGCACGCGCGGACGTTTGGCTTCACTCTGCGCGGACAAGTCTTCGGAGGCGAACGACGCACCGTGAATTCCATCGCGACCGGTGCGGGCGCCAACGGCGATGATCGGATTTCCAATGCCTTGCGCGACGGCGAGAATGAGCTCGTCTTCTTGCAGGAGCCCAACACACATCGCGTTGACGATCGGGTTGCCTTCGTACGACGGATCAAATGCGACCTCGCCGGCGACAGTCGGAATGCCAACGCAGTTGCCGTAATCGCCAATGCCTTTCACGACGCCGGCAAACAGGTATCGCACCCGCGCCGAGTCGAGCGACCCGAATCGCAGCGAGTTGAGCATGGCGATGGGGCGCGCGCCCATCGTAAACACGTCGCGGAGAATTCCGCCGACGCCCGTCGCCGCGCCCTGATAGGGCTCGACCGCCGACGGATGGTTGTGCGACTCGATCTTGAA
>JBDUEJ010000016.1:0-112810 GCA_040002475.1 bacterium
CGGTTCTCATCTGTGACGACGCGATTTTCATGCGGACCATGGTCGGCGACATCCTGACGCAAGCGGGATTCGAGATCGTTGGCGAGGCAGAAACGGGCATTCAGGCGGTGGAGCGCTATCAGCAACTCCGTCCCGATCTCGTGACCATGGATATCGTGATGCCAGACATGGGTGGTATCGATGCTGTGCGGGAGATCTGCAAGTTCGATCCGCAGGCGCGCATTCTGATGTGCAGCGCGATGGGGCAGCAGGCGCTTGTCGTCGAGGCCATTCAAGCCGGCGCGAAGGATTTCGTCGTCAAGCCGTTCCAGCCCAGTCGTGTGCTCGAGGCTGTGCAGCGCGTGCTCGGGTAACGGACGCAGCGCGGGCGCCGCCGTGGATAATTTCCAGTACGCGGAACTTTTCCTCACGGAAAGCCGCGAGAATGTCGCCGCGGTGAACCTGGCGCTTCTCGAGCTCGAGCGTGAGGCCGTTGGTCCGACCGCGGTCGCCGCGGTCGGATCGATTTTCCGTGCCGTTCACACCATCAAGGGGATGGGTGCGACGATGGGCTACGCCATCGTTGCTGAACTGGCGCACGAACTGGAAACGGTGCTCGACCGCGTTCGCCGGAACGACCTGGCGATCGATCCTGCCATCATGGACGTGCTGTTTCGCGCTGCCGACGTTCTCGAGCAAGCGGTCGAGTGCGCGGTCGCGGGCCGAGACGGCGAGGTGATCGCGACGGATCTCGTCGCGCAACTGCGGGCACTTGGTGTACGAGCCGCGTCGAGCGGCGCCGCGGGTTGGACGATGGCGGCGCCGCCGGGCGACGGCACACTCGTTCGCGTTCGTCTTGCCGCCGACACTCCGCTTCGCGGGGTGCGCGCGTTCATCATCGTGCAGACGCTGGCGCGCATCGGAGAAGTGATGGCCACCGAGCCGTCGCTCGACGATCTCCAGGCGGAGGGCTTCGACGACGATTTCGCCATTCGTCTGTTGACGCCGGCCGACGCCGAGAAGATCGAGCGCGTTGCGCGCGGCGCCGGCGATGTTGACGTCGTGCAGGTGGGCGAAGATCCGGTCGCGCCTCCGCCGGAGCGCCGCGAGGTCTCTGTCGCGATTGCCGAAGACGTGGAAGGCCCGACCACGGCAACGCGCTCGGTGACGGCGAAGGCGCGGTCGGTTCGCATCGACGTGCGCCGGCTCGACACACTCATGAATCTCATTGGCGAGCTCGTGATCGCGCGCGGACGCTTGACGCAGATCGCCGGTGAGCTGGGCGACACGGCGCTCGAGGAAACGGTGACGGAGTCATCGCGTCTCATCACTGAGCTTCGCGACGAGATTACCGCGAGCCGCATGGTGCCGATGTCGCAGCTGTTCGACCGCTTTCCCCGCGTCGTACGCGATGCGTCGCGTGCGGTGGGCAAACAGGTCGATTTCGTCGTGGAAGGAAAGGATATCGAGTTGGATCGCTCGATGGTCGACGAGATCGGCGATTCAATCATCCACCTGCTGCGCAACGCCGTCGATCATGGGCTCGAAACGCCGGAGATCCGAACTGCGGCCGGGAAGTCGCCGACTGGCCGCCTGCTCCTGAGCGCAGCCCGCGACCGCTCGGCCGTGGTCATCAAAGTGAGCGACGACGGGAAGGGCATTGACCGCACTCGCGTGCTGGCGCGCGCGAAGCGTGACGGGCTGGTGGACGCGAACAAATCGGAGCTCACCGAAGACGAGCTCCTTCGCCTGCTCGCGCGCCCGGGCTTCTCGACTGCGGAGAAGGTGACGGATTTGTCCGGACGCGGTGTTGGCGTGGACGCGGTGTATACTCGCGTGCGTGCGCTGGGCGGAGCAATGGACATTCGATCCGTTCCCGGGCAGGGAACGACGATGATTCTGCGCCTGCCGCTCACGCTCGCGATTGTCCGCGCGCTCCTCGCGCGCGTGGCTGACGAGACATACGCCATTCCGTTGGCGCATGTGAGCGAAACGATCGAGCTCGTCCCGGACATCGTGCGAACGGTGAAAGGAAAGGAAGTGCTCTTGGCGCGCGACGAAGTTTTGCCGCTGCTCCGATTGCGCACGCTGGTTGGACTCGGCTCGTACGTCGCGCCGAACGTCGCGGATCTCGAACAGGTCATCGTCATCGATCTGGGCGATCGTCGCGCGGCGCTGGTGATCGATGAGCTCACCGGACAAGAAGAAATCGTCGTGAAGCAGTATGACGCGACACGAGAAGGACTCCCGTTTTTTGCCGGCGCCACGCTGCTCGGCGACGGTACGCCATCGCTCATCGTCGACGTCAGCAGTCTCCTCTGAGGATGCCAATGGAAGATCTCCGCACTCTGAAGGCTCTCCAGTTGGACGCGCTGCGCGAAGTGGCGAACATCGGCGCCGGTCACGCGGCGACCGCCTTGTCGCAGATGATCGGTGAGACGATCATGATCAGCGTTCCGCGCATCAACGTGTCCCGCCTGGAAGAGCTGCCGCCGCAGTTGGCGTCGCCCGACGAACCGGTTGCCGCGGTGCTCATGCACATGCTAGGCGACCTCACGGGGCGCACGCTGCTCGTGTTTCCGCGCCGGACCGCCGGCCGCCTCGCCGAGCTGTTGCTGCATCGCCGAGCGACGTCGACCGAATTCTCGGAGATGGAGCAGTCGGCTATTAAGGAGGCCGGCAACATCCTCAGCTCCGCGTACATGAATGCGCTGAGCGACTTCATGGGAATGATGCTGCTGCCGTCGCCGCCGAGCTTGGCGATTGACATGTCGGCCGCGGTGTTGACGACCGCCTATCTGCAGTTCGGCTCCGACAAGGATTTTGTCTTCTGCGTCGAAAGCGAGTTCTTGATGAGCGACTCCGACGAGAAGCTGCGCGGGTTCTTCTTGCTGCTGCCCGATCCGGCGTCGTTGCAGGCCATTTTGAAGGCCGTGCACGTCGCTTGAGCGATGGTTCTCACCTCCGAGCGCGACCGCGAGGTACTTCGTTCGTTCGCCCGGCGGATCGATCCGTCGGACGCCGGCGCGCACAACAACCTCGGAGTGTTGTACTACAACAAGGGCCTGTACGCCGAGGCGGTGTCGGCGCTGATGAAGGCGCTCGAGCTCGACCAGAAGATGCAGGTTGCGCAGCGCAATCTCGAGATTGCGTACTTCAACACGGGATACTACGACACCAGAATCCCGGAGCTCAAGGAACGCATCCGGCTTCGGCCCGAGGATCGCGACGCACGGTGGGAATTGGGTCGCACGCTGGCCCTGCTCGGACAACAGGACGGCGCCGTTGACGAGTTTCGCGCGCTCCTGCAATTCAACCCGAACGACGCCGGAGTGCTCCTGCAGTTGGCGTTGGCGGAGAAGCAGGCCGGCGACATCGAACGCGCGCAACAGTATCTGGAACGCGCGGTGGAGCTCGATCCAGATAGTTCGCTGCTACACGTGTCGCTCGGCGAAGTGCTGTACCATCGCGGGTTGAATGACGAAGCGCTGCGTGCGCTGGAACGAGCAGTCGCGCTCAACCACGACAACCACGACGCGCTGTATTTAATGGGGTTCGTCCTCGGCGACCTGGGTCGCCAGGAGGAGGCGCAATCGATCACGCGTCGCGCGATCAAGCTGAACCCCACACTGTCGCGCGCGCACGCGAACCTGGCGATCGATCAGCCGCGCGAGACAAGCACGAACGGAACCGGACCCGCGGTGAAGCGCGAGCTTCAGGTCACCGGCGAAGGGCAGCTCGCGCGCTACAACCTCGGCCTGGCGTTTCGGAGCAAGGGATACTACGCCGAGGCTCTCCGTGAATACGAGGTCGCGCTCGAGCGCGGAGAAGAGAGAGATCTCGTATTGCAGGCGATGGCGGAAATGCATCTCCTCATGCGCCAGCCGAGAGAGGCGTTGGCCTTGTATGACGAGCTACTCTATCGCCAACCGTCGAGTCCCAAACTGTGGAACGAACGCGGTGTCTCGTTGCACCAGGACGGTCGATTCGCCGAAGCCGAAGACAGCTATCGTCGCGCGCTTCGCGCCGAGCCGACGTACGCGATCGCGCACAACAATCTCGGCGTGTCACTCTATCATCGCGGGGCCGTCGATGACGCCGTGGTCGCCTTCCGGGAAGCGCTCGATGGGCAGACGGCATTCGTCAAGGCGCGGCTGAATCTCGCGCTGCTGCTCAGTCGCGGAAAGCGCTATCCCGTCGCGCTCGATGCCTATCGCCATGCGCTGGCGTCGGAGCCGGAACATCCCGTGGCATGGAACGGGATCGGCGTGGTGTTGGCGGAGCTTCGGAAGTTCGACGACGCGCGCAACGCGTTCGCCCGCGCGATTCAAGCGCGCCCGGACTTTGCCGAAGCGCACTACAACATGAGCTTCACGCTGTCGAACCTCGGCGACTTCGAAGGCGCGCTGCGCGAGACCAAGCGCGCGTTGGAGCTCGACCCATACTACGTGCCGCAGAAGTTCGAGCTGGCGATGGACGTGGAGTACGAAGATCCGGATCTGTCGATCCACCCGGACTTCGGCGGTGAACGGCCCGCGGACACGTCGATCCCCGACTTCAGCTTCGACCCGCAGTCGCTCGACACGCTGTTCACGCAGCTCGCGCCGGTTGCTCCGCCGCCGGCGAGAGAAGCGCCTCGAAGCACCGATTCGTCGCCATTCGCCATGGCGACGGATTTTCTGTCGAAGGGGCTTTACGATCGCGCCTCGGCGGAAATCAGCCGCGCCATGGCCAGAGGCAATGCGCGCACCGACGGACTCGCATTGCTGGGCGATGTTTTCGCCAAGCAAGGGTTGTTCGGCGAAGCCCTCGACCGCTATCGCGAGGCGCTCCGGCTGGAACCCGAGCTTCGCGCCGCGATGTTTGGTGAAGCGTGGTCGCTCGTTCGCCTCGGACTCGCCGCTGAGGCTCGTCCGACCGCCGAGCGTTTGCGCCGCGAGCATCCGGATGATGTCGAAATTCTAATGCTCATGGCGACTGCTTGCGCCGAGTCCGGCGATCCGGCCGAGGCACTCTCTGTCCTGGAGTCGGCGCGACGTGTGGCACCAATGCGCGCCGATATTCAACAAAAAATCGGCGACATCGCGCGATCGCTCGGCGACAACGAAGGCGCGATCTTGGCGTATCGGCACGCGTTGCAGCTCGATCAGGATTTCGCCGTCGTTCGGTTTCAGCTCGCGCGCCTGCTCCAGGCCAAGGGGCTGTTTCGAGACGCGGAACAGGAACTGGTCGCCTCGCTCGATGCCGTCCCGACTTACGCGGAAGCGACGTTGGAATTGGCCGGGCTGCGCCGCAAGCATGGGCGCGCCGCCGACGCGCTGGCCCTGCTGGTGGACCTGCTCCAGCGGGATCCCTACCACTTCGATGCACTGATCGCCCTCGGCGAGACGCTTTTGGCCATGGGACGGAAGCGCGATGCGATTCATGCGTTCGCGCGCGTACTGCGATTCGATCCATCGCACGTGGGCGCGCTCTTCCACGAAGGGACGATTCTCGCCGAGCAGCATCGCTATCGCGACGCGATCGATCGGTGGACCAAGGTGATCGAGCTCGGTGGATCATCGGACTACGCTCACCACGCCCGCCGCGAAATACGCACGGCCGGCGATCTGCAGCGCATCCTTGGGCCGCGAGCGAGGAATTAGCCAATGCCGATCGAGGGACCGCTACGCGAGCTTGGCATTCACGACGTCTTCCAGCTGCTGGATCTGAGCCGGAAGACGGGCATGCTGCGCGTGTCGTCCGAGCTTCGCGAGGACGAGGGTGTCGTCTTCTTCGACGGCGGACGCGTGGTTGCGGCGAGCATCCGCAGCAAGGCAATGCCCACCGAGATGGCGTTGCTCCAGGCCGGGCGCGTCACGGCGGCCGATCTCGAAAAGGCGCGCGCGCGAAAGAAGAACGGGCGCGCGTCGCACGACATCGTGCAGCTCCTCGTCGAGCTTGGGGCGCTCACGCAACGGGAGCTCGAGCGACAGCTGCGATTGCAAATCGAGAGCGTGGTGTTCGACCTGATGTCGTGGCGCGAAGGATTCTTCTCGTTCGAGGAACGATCGCGCGACGAGATGCCGACCGACACGCGCATCACGGTCTCGACAGAGTCGCTGCTCATGGAGGGCGCGCGCCGCATCGACGAATGGTCGCGCATCGCCGACATCGTACCGAACCTCGCGGTAATTCCGGAGCTGGCTCCGGTGGAGGTTGATCGTGAAGGCGCGATGCTCGATCTCCTGCCGCACGAGTGGCAAGTGTTGACGATGATCGACGGCGATCGGGATTTACGCGTGATTGCCGCCGCGCTCTCGCGCGACGAGTTCGAGGTCGCGAAGATCGCCTACGGTCTGGCGACCACCGGAATCATCGGCATTCGCTCGCCGGCGCGCGTGACGCCTGAAACGGGGCACGGCAGCATCGAGTCGCGGCTCGTCACGGCGCGCATGTTGACCCGAGCGGGGCGCAATGCTGAGGCGCTCGACGAGTTGCGCCGCGCGGTCCAGGAAGACCCGCTTACGCCGCGGGTCCATCTGGACTTCGCCTTCGCGGCGGCGCGAGCCGGCGACTATGCCTCGGCGCGCGCGAGCTGGACGCACGTGGTTCGTCTCGCGTCGACGGACGCCGGAGCGGCGGCCCGCGCGCAGGAAGCGCTCGACGCGCTGAGCCAACTTCAACGCGTGTTGGAGGCGGAGCTCAATGGCTGACGAGATTCGTCGTTGGAGCGATGAGTTGGCGCGCGAGCCGGCGAGTCTCGTGTTCCTCCAGCTCGGTGAGGCGCTGCGCCGGCAAGGACAACTCGAGATTGCTCTCAAGATCGCCTTGCGCGGCCTGGAACGGCATCCGCGGCACGCCGAGGCGCACGACCTTGTGGCGCGCATTGCCGTCGACCGGCGCGATTTCGAGCGCGCATGCGACGAATGGGAGACGGTGCTCCGGATTGCGCCTGATCACATCGGTGCGATGAAGGGCCTGGGCTACGTGTGCTTCCAACAGGGTCGGTTCGAGGACGCCGAGCGTTACCTAACCGGGGCGGCGGCAGGCGGCGGGGGTTCGGCGGTGCACGCCGCGCTACAGACGGTTCGCCGGTCATCGAGCGGAGCGATGATGCCGGGGCCCGACGGGCCTGCCGCGATAGATCCATCATGGCTCTTCGCCGATCTGCTGGTGGACGACGGGCAGACCGCGCTACTGCTCGACGTGAACGGGTATGTGCTCGCCGGCGTCTACCAGGACCCTGAAGGAAATGATCTCGCGCAGGAGATCGGCGCTCAGCTCAGCGGCATCTCGGACGAAGTCGTGCGAGCGACCCGCCGCCTCGACATTGGTGAATGGCGCTCGATCGTCTTCGAAACGCACGCGGCAGTGGTCGCGATGACTCCGGGAATCGACGACAGTCTGGTAGTGGTTGCGGCGTCTCGAGCCACACCGCTCGGGCTGCTCCGGCGCCTTCTGGACCGCTGCGCCGATCGCGCGGCGATGTGGCTGGCGCGCGAGGGGGAGCGATGATCACTCCTTACACGGCCCTTCTGGAATCTCTGTCTCGCCTGCGTGGCGTGCGGGCGAGCTTGATCGTCTCCGAAGGAGACGGGCTCGTTGTCGATTCCAATCTCCGGTTCGGCCAGGATGGCGATCCGGTGGCTGCGCTTGCGGCGTCGTTGTATCGCAAAGCGCGTTTGTCGGCGCGCGCGGCAAGTCTTGGGGCAGTTGGGTTCCTGCAGCTCGACGCCGAGCGTGGGCGAATTTGCGCCGTCGGAGGCCGCAACGAACTCGTGATCGTCGTCGTCGCCGAGTCCACCGCGAACGTGGGATTGATAAGAGTCGAGCTTCTGAAGGCGTTGGAGTCTCTCGAATGATCATCGCCACAGTCGAGCCTTGGATCGAGGCGCCGCTTCGACGCTATGTCGACGACGCCCGCGCGCGGCTCGCGCTGTTGCTCCATCCCTCGGGCCAGGTCTTGGCGCAGGCAGGATTCACGCGGGCGGTCGATGTCATGACGGCGTGCGCGTTGGCGGCGGCCGTTCACGCGACCGCCGGCGAGCTCGGACGCCAACTCGAGGGTCAAGCATTTCGCGGTTTGCATCACGCCGGAGTGGAGAAGCAGTTGCATCTCGCCGCGATCGAGACGGCGAGAGGTCCATACATTTGTCTGACCGTGTTCGATCAAGAGAGCTCGTTGGGTCTCGTTCGGCTGTATTTCGGCGATCTCTGCCGGGATCTCGCCGCGGCCGCGCCGCCATTGCCGACGATTCGGCCGCCGGCGTTGGCGGCAGACTTCGAGCGGGATTTGAATCAGAATCTGGCGTCGCTGTTCGGTCGGGGGTAACGAGCGGAAGCGTACGAAGCAGCTGGCATGACCGGTGATAGTCGGTGTCGATGTTCACATTTGAGTATTCTGATCCGTTTCCATTATCCTCCTTGTCTCTCGTCAACTACGCGACCCGCGAGATTACGTGCAAGATCGTCTACTACGGACCAGGCCGGTCCGGAAAGACGACAAACTTGCATTACATCTATGGTCAGGTGCCCGATGACCGCAAAGGCAAGATGGTGTCGCTCGCGACGCAGACCGATCGAACGCTGTTCTTCGATTTTCTTCCGCTCGACCTCGGCATGATTTCGGGGTTCACGACGAAGTTCCAGTTGTACACGGTGCCCGGCCAGGTCTACTACCAAACGACGCGCAAACTCGTGCTGCAGGGCGCCGACGGCGTGGTGTTCGTGGCCGACAGCCAGGCGCGCCAGCTCGACGAGAACGTCGAAAGCTTTCAGGATCTGCACGCCAACCTCGCCAATCAGAACATCGACGCGCGCACGATGCCGCTCGTGATTCAATACAACAAACAAGACCTGCCGAGTGACCTGATCCTGAGCACGGCGCAGTTGTCCGACGCGCTCAACTTTCGCGCCGTGCCGGAGTTCTCGGCCGACGCGCTCCATGGTCCCGGCGTGTTCGAAACCCTTCGCTCCATTTCCGAGTTGGTGCTCAAGCGATTGAGTGCCGGCGCGGTCGCTGTCAGGTAGGTATCGTGCAAGTAGACACCAAGCTTCGCTTCGACAACTTCGTCGTCGGTTCGGCCAACCGGTTGGCCGTCGCCGCGGCGCGCGCGGTCGCCGAGACCCCCGGATCGGTCTACAACCCGCTGTTCATGTACAGCAGCTCGGGGCTCGGCAAGACGCACCTGATGAGCGCGATCGGCAATCAAGTCGCGCAGCGCAAGAAGGGTCTGATCGTCGAGCTGGTCACGCTCGAGGATTTTGTCGTCGAGCTCCACGCGGCGGTCGCGGCGGGCGACACGTCTCCATTCAAGGAGATGTATCTGCAGGTCGGCGTGCTGCTGATCGACGATATGCAATTCCTCACGGGCCATCGCGAGACGCAGACCGAGCTTCTGCGCCTATTCAACGCGCTGCAGGCCGATGGGCGACAGATCGTCATGACGAGCGACCGGCCGCCGGCCGAGATTGCCGACGTCGACGAGCGGCTGATCACCCGCCTGTCGGGCGGCTTGATCGTCGACATCGGCTCGCCCGACTACGAGACGCGCATGGCCATCCTCACCGCCAAGTGCGATGAACGCGGCGTACGGTTTCGTACCGGCGTCATCGATGAGCTCGGGCGCCTCGAGTTCAAGAATGTGCGTGAGCTGCAGGGCGCGCTCAATCGCTTGATCGCCTATCAGACGCTGGGGGGCGAACAGATCGAGCCCCACAAAGTGCTGGAGATTCTCGGCGATCTCGCCGATCAGCGCACGCGGATGGATCCGCCACCGCGACCGAGCGGCGAATATCAGCATTTTCTCACCGACATTTCGCTCGCCGTCGCGCAGCATGTCGAACAATGGAAGACGCGCCTCACGGAGGCGATCGACTATTGGAAGAGCGAAGGCTACCAGACCGGATCGCTGAATCGGATTCTCGAGGGGGACGCGCCGCCGACGAGCGTCGAGACGGTGCTTCGCGAGTTCGAAGGTTCCGTCGCCAAGCTTCGAGATCTCGAACGACAGATTCGCCGCCTCGACACGCCGCTGGCGGCGCATGATGCGTTCAGCGATCCGGCGCGGCTGTCGGAGGCCGAACAGTTGCTGGAGCGTGCCCTTCGCACGTCGGCGCCGCCGTCGGGTCCGTCCGCCGCGTTCACTCGCGCCGGGTTCGAGGTTGGCGCGAGCAATCAACTCGCGGTACGCGCGGCTGACGCCATCGTCTCCGTCCCAGGCAGCCGATACAATCCGCTGTTCATTCATGGTCCGAGCGGAGTGGGGAAGACGCATCTGCTCAACGCGATCGGCAACGGCTTGGTGCCCGTGCCGTCGGCGTCGGGGGCGAACCCCGGAGCGGTGGCGTGCGTTCCGGCGCAACTGTTCGTTGACGAATTGATCGCCGCGCTGCAAGAGGGTACGGTCGACCGCTGGCGCGCACGCTACCGCGCGGCGTCGGCGCTCCTGCTCGACGACGTGCAGTTCGTCGCCGACAAGGAGCGAACCCAGGAAGAGCTGTTTCACGTCTTCAACGCGCTCTACGCCGACGGCAAGCAGCTGGTCTTCGCCAGCGATCGTCCGCCGCGCGAGCTCTCCGGGCTCGAGGAGCGACTGCGGTCGCGGTTCGAGGGCGGACTCGTCGTGCAGATGGCGTCGCCGGACCGCTCGCTCCGCGAGCGCCTCTATGCACGATTTCTCGTCGACCTGGGTGTATCGCCCACGGGCGAGATGCTCAGCTACCTCGGCGACCGCGCCGTGTCGAGCGTGCGAGAGATCATCGGCACGGCGAACAGAATTGTCGCCTCGGCGGAAGTGAAGGCCGTGCCGGTGACCGTGGGGTTCATGCGCGCCGAGCTCGAGCCCGATGCCGGCGAAGCGTCGCGCGCGGAGGTCATGCGCAAGGCATCGGACAGCTTCTTCCTCGATCGGGAAAAGATTGCGTGGGACTGGCCCGACCCCGCCGCGCGCCTGATCGAAGAGTTGCGATGAGACGGGCGGCATAGATGGCGATTCGCGGAAGTCTCAAGGAGGCGAGCCTCCCGGACGTGCTGCAGCTCCTGTCGATGGGAAAAAAGACGGGATGCTTGAGCGTGGCCCATCGAAACAACTTCGGCTACATCTACTTCGACAAAGGCCGAATCTGCTACGCGTCGGTCGTCAATCGGCGCGATCGACTGGGCGACATGCTCGTGAAGAACGCCGTGATCACGCAGGCCCAACTCGACGGTGCCATCGGGCTCCAGGATCGTAAACGCGACAAGCGCGTGGGCGAGCTGCTCGTTGAGTCGGGCGCGTTGTCGCTCCAAGAGCTCCACGCGGCGATCAACGTCCAGATTCAAGAAGCGGTTTACTACCTGTTCACCTGGAACCAGGGCACGTTCAACTTCGAGGCCGACGTGCTGCCCGACCAGGCGGATCACGTGGTGTCGATCAATCCGGAGTCGCTGCTGCTCGAGGGCGCGCGCCGGGTCGACGAATGGGGCTTGGTCGAAAAGAAAATTCCGACGTTCGACATCGTGTTCGAAGTCGACCGCACCCGAGTCATCTCGAGCGACGCGGAGCTGATTCCGGAGCAGCGGGCGGTGTTGAACCTGGTCGACGGCCTGCGCGACGTTCACGAGATCATCGATGCGTCCGGCCTGGTGGAATTCGAAGTCGGCAAGGCGCTGTACGGCCTGGTGACGGCGGGGTTCATTCATCGCATTGGAAAGTCCACCGCCGCCGTGCCGGCGCAGTCCGAAGGGCGCGTCGAGGAACACCGCAATCTCGGTGTAGCGTTCTACAAAACAGGAATGCTCGACGAGGCGCTGCGCGAGTTCCGGCGCGTGGTGGAGCTGCGCAGCAACGATCCGGTCGCCCGGTTCTATCTGGGACTGGTCTTCGCGCGGCAGCGAAAGTGGCCCGATGCGGTCACGGCGTTCACCGAGGCGGGCGCCCAGGCGGGCGCCAAGGTCGCGGTGTTTCACAATCTCGCATTTGCGCTCGAGCAGATGCACCGGTACGACGAGGCGCGCGCCGCGCTCGACGAAGCGGTGCGGCGCGGCGGCGCGAACGATCCACGCGTGCAGACATCGATTGGCGTGGTGAACCTCCTGGTCGGCGACCTGCAGGCCGCCGATGGTGCGCTCGCGCGCGCCCGCCCGCTGTTCGGCAACCGGCCGCCGACCGCCGCGTGGTATCACTACAGCAGCCTGGCCGCCGCCTTGGGCGGGAATGCGCAGCGCGCCGGCGCCGTGCTCACCGAGGGGACGGCGGCACACCCGCACGCGGCGATGCTGCTCAACAACCTCGCCGCGGTGCTCGAGCGAACCAGCGAATACGACGCGGCACGGAGTGCCGCCGAACGCGGCATCCATGAGGATCCGGGGATTCCACAACTGCACAAGAATCTCGGAGATCTGCACTACCGCGCCGGCCGGTATGACGACGCGCTCGAGTGCTACCTGCGCGCGACCAAAACGAATGGCGATCTGGGCGGCGATGTCTATCTGAAGCTCGGGAACATTCGCCTGCGCCGCCGCGAGCGCGAGGAAGCCGTTCGCTGCTGGGAGCGCGCGCTGGAGCTCGATCCGGATAACGCGATCGTCCGAACCAATCTCGAGTCTGTGCGGCAGGTGCTGTGATGGTCGAGCTTCCTCCTGGCGATTTTCTCGCACTCACGCGAAAGATTTCATCCGAGCGCGGGTTCGGCTGCGCGAGCTACAAGGAAAAGTGCTTGCGCCGGCGCATCGCGGTACGGATGCGCGCGCGGGGCGTTCACACGTACGTCGACTACGCGCGCATCCTCGACGACGACGCGGCCGAGTATGAGCGATTGCTCGACGCGCTGACAATCAACGTCACGAAGCTGTTTCGGAACTGGGACGCGTATGCGTCGCTGGCCGCCCAGGTGGTTCCGGTGTTGTGGCACCGGCAGACGCCGACGATACGGGTGTGGAGCGCCGGATGTTCGTCCGGCGACGAGCCCTACTCGCTGGCGATTCTCTTTCACCGCCACGCATCGACCGCGGGAATGCTGTCGCAGATCGGGCGGGTCAGTGTTCTGGGCACCGACATCGACCGTCAATGCCTCACGGCGGCAGAGCGCGGAGAATTTGTGGAAGGCGACTTTGCCGATACGCCGGAGGACCTCCGGCGCCGATACTTTACTGCATCTGCTCCGTTTGGTGTGTCGCAGGCGATTCGCCGGATGGTTCGGTTCGAGCGCCGCGACCTGCTCGCCGACGGGCCGCCTCCTGGAGCGCAGGACCTCATTGTCTGTCGAAATGTGCTGATCTACTTCGATCGCGACACACAAGAACGATTATTCGAGAGTTTCTATCAGGCGCTGGCGCCGGACGGCTTCCTCATGCTCGGCAAGGTCGAAACGCTGCTGGGCCGCGCGCGGACGCGTTTCGCGCCGGTTGATGCGCGCGAACGGATCTTTCGCCGACTATGACCGAGTCGTGCGAGATTCGTGTCAAGGTCGCCGACTACGCCGTGGCCGCCGATGGACTGATCACGACCATCGGCCTGGGCTCGTGCGTGGCCATCGTGATGCATGATCCGGTCGCGCACGTAGGCGGGCTGGCACACATCCTGTTGCCCAACGAATCGATGTCGCGCGACCGGACGAACCCGGCGAAATTCCCGCAGACCGCGGTGCCGCTCGTCCTGGCGGAAATGCGCCAGCTCGGCGCCAATCAACAGCGCATCAAGGCCAAGATCATCGGCGGCGCGAGCATGTTCGCCAGCCTCGTGCCACAGGGCGGCATCAACATCGGCGAGCGGAACGTCGTCGCCGTACGCGCCGTCCTCGCGGCGCTCAACATTCCCCTGATCGCCGAAGACGTGGGCGCCGACTACGGCCGGAGCGTGTACCTGTTCGTGAAGGACGGCCGCGTCGAAGTCCGGTCGCTGCGCAAAGGATCGCGTGTCCTCTAACAAGCCCCGCGTGCTCGTCGTCGACGACAGCGCATTCATGCGTCGCATGACGTCGCAGATCATCGAGGAGTCCGGCGAGTTCGCGGTGGCCGGTACGGCGCGCAACGGCTTCGATGCGCTGAAGCAGATTCATGCCCTCAACCCGGATCTCGTCACGCTCGACGTCGACATGCCCGAGCTCGACGGCTTGAACGCGCTCGGCTACATCATGAGCGAGACGCCGCGTCCCGTGGTGATGCTCAGCGCCGGGACGACGAGCGGTGGGCATGAGGCAGCGCTCCGCGCGCTGGAGCTCGGGGCGGTGGACTTCGTCCTCAAACCGTCGGGCTCAATTAGTCTCGATTTGAGAATAATTACCGACCGCTTGATCGGCGCGCTCCGCGTTGCGTCGGAGGCGAACCCCGCCGGACTTCGGCAATTGGCGCGACCAACGGTCGACACCGCCGCCGTCCGCGCCGTGCCCGGCGGGCGCGCGACCCAGGCCGTCGTCATCGCCTGCTCGACGGGCGGACCTCGCGCGCTGGCCGCGATCATTCCGCGACTGCCGCGCGCGCTGCCCACGGCGGTGCTCGTCGTGCAGCACATGCCCGCGGGCTTCACCAAGAGCTTTGCCCAGCGGCTCGATGGGATGAGCCCGATGCTCGTGACCGAAGCCGAGGACGGGGAGCCGGTCGTGAACGGGCACGTCTACGTCGCCCCGGGCGGCTTTCACATGACGGTGAAGGACGACGGCGGCGGGCCGGCGATCGCCCTCGACAAGACGCCGGCGTTGTGGGGTGTTCGCCCGGCCGCGGACCTGCTGTTTCGATCGGCGGCGACCGAGTTCGGCGCGGCAACGCTCGGCGTGGTGCTGACCGGCATGGGTCGCGACGGCGCCGAGGGGCTGCGCGCGGTGCGCGAGGGCGGCGGACGGGCGGTCGTGCAGGATCGGGCGAGCGCGACGATCTTCGGCATGCCGCAGGCCGCGCTGACGCTGGCCGGCGCCGACCACGTGCTTCCTCTGACGGAGATCGGGGCGATGATCGCCGATCTCGTGGACGCGGTGCGCAGTGTTCCGTGATGGTCCGGTGCGTTGCGTCGTCTTTCGTGTGGGCGCGGAACGATTCGCGGTCCCGATGTCGGACGTCGACGAGGTGATCGAAGCGCCCGCGGTGCAGCGTTTGCCCGACGCGGGCGCGACGAAGCTTGGGATTGCCAATGTTCGCGGCACGTTCGTGACCGTGTACGACCCGCGTTCGATTCTGTGCGTCGAAGGCGGTGTGACGGGAGCGGTGCTCTTGTTCGTTCGCGATGATCGGCGGGTCGGTCTCGCGATCGATGACGTCTTCGATCCGCTGACGATCGAACAGCACGAATTACGGCCGGCCCCGGGCGCCGACGCCTCGGACGGAGTGCTGATCGGCGTCGTACTCCGCGGATCCGATCTCATTGCCGTGCTCGATACGCAGGCGCTGCTCGACGCGACGACCGCCGTCACCGAGGTATAGAAGCCATGAAGCAAGATGTCGTGAAGAAAGAGGTCGTGAAGCTCGTCACGTTCCAACTCGGGCAGGATCTCTTCGCCGCCGACATTTTCTCCGTCGAGCGGGTGGTGCACTACGCGCCGTCGAGCAGCGTGCCCGACATGCCCGAGTGGATCGAGGGCGTGCTCGAGCACCGCGGCAAGGTGATTCCCGTGGTCGACATGCGGCGGCGAATCGCGATCCCGATCACGGAGATCACGCCGCAGACGCGCATTTTGGTGCTCACGACTCCCGATGGATGGGTTGGCGCAGTGGTGGACGCCGTGCTCGAGGTGGCGATCGTCGCGGCAACCGACGTCTCGCCGCCGCCGGCATTGTTCCACGGACTTCCCGGCCAGTTCATTCGCGGCATCGCCAAAGTGGGCGAGAAGCTGATCGTCATTCTCGAGATCGATCGCGTGTTGGCGAGCGCGGACCGGATCGTCTTCGATCGAGCGATTCAAGCGGCCCAAGGGGCCGGCCGTGACTGATCGTCTCGCCGACATGCGGGCGAGGCGTGTCGCGCTCGAAGCGCGACTTGGCGCACCGGAGGCCGCCGCCGAGCTCGATGTGCTAAAAACGGAGATTGGCGCGTTATTCAAGAATGTTGAACAAGGCATCACCGATCTCAACGTCCTGCGGGACGACGTATTGCACCTGATCGAGACGTGGAAGTCGGTGAGGGGAGCGAAGAGTGCGCAGCCGTCGCTGGCGCCGCGGTTCAGCGGCGAGAAGCCGGTCGTGCACGCCGACCACATCGGTGCGTCCACGTTCATCGAAAAGGGCTGGAGCCGCATCTCGCTGGGCGAGTATGAGAACGCGGAGCAGGCGCTCAACAAGGCGCTCGAGCTGTCGCCTGGCGATCCGCAAGCCGAATCGCTGTTGGGGTGGGCGCAGATGCTCCAGGACAAATTCGACGACGCGCTGCTCAACTTTCAGAAGGTGTTGATCCGCGAGCCCCAAAACGCCCTGGCGCGGATCAACGTCGGCTACATTTGCCTAAAGAAGGGGATTTTTGGCGAGGCGATCGAGCACCTGTCGCGCGCCATTCGGTTGGGCAACGACAAGAAAGCGATGTTGTACGCGCACTTTTATCTCGGCCTCGTGTACCTCGAGCGAGACATGTTCGAGGACGCGCAGAACTTCTTTCAGAAGACGATCGCGCTCGGACCGAATCTCATCGAGGCGTACTACGAGCTGGGACGGGCGTATTGGTTCAACGGCCAGCGGGACGAAGCCACGAACACGTGGAAGGCGGGCTTCGCCGCGAACAAGTTCAATCCGTGGGGGAAGCGCTGCGCGGACGTGCTGACGACGGTGGAGGAAGGCGGAGAGCCGTAGCCCGCGACGCGCCCGGCGCGTCACGCCGCGCTGCGCTCGGCGGTATGCTGTGCGTGATCGTCGCGGCCCTCGTTGCGGCACTCGTCGTCGCGCTCTCGCCGTTGACGCGATCCGGTGTGCTCGGCGCACAAGACGCGCCTGAACGCATCGATCGCGGACGCTTCACGGCGGTCTACTTTCCCACCGAGCGCGCACTTGCAAAATCGCTGCTCGAGCAGGCGGAGCGCACCGATACGTTTCCGGGACTTCCGCGACCGCGCCAGCGTGTGTTGGTGGCCTTGGCGCCGGATCGGCGCCGATTTCGAGAGTGGGTGGGGCCCGGCGCACCCGAGTGGGGCGCAGCGATCGCGTTTCCGGAGTCGCAGCGGATCGTGCTGCAGGGGCGATCGGCCGGGTCGGATGCCGGCGACCCGCGCGAGGTAATGCGGCACGAGCTGGCACATTTGGCGCTCCATGAGTCGCTCGGCGATTTGCCGCCTCGATGGTTCGACGAAGGGTACGCGAGCTATTCAGCGCGCGAGTGGAGCAGGGAAGACGCCCTGGCGGCGAACGTGGCCCTGGCTTTTCGGGGGACGCCCACGCTCGATGCGCTCGACGAACTCTTTGCGGCCGGGTCGATGAGCGCGCAGAACGCGTACGCGCTCGCCTATCGCGCCGTCGTCGAGCTTTCCATGCTCGATACGGCGAACGGTCTATCGCGCTTCTTCGATGCGTGGAGAAAGGAAGGGACGATGGATCGAGCGATGCGGTCGACCTATGGACTGACGCTGGCGGGGTTCGAGCAGCGGTGGCGGCAGCGAACGCGGCGCCGGTATGGCGCCCTGGCGCTCGTCGGCGACGTGACGGTTGCCGGTTTACTCATGATGATTTTGGTCATCCCGCTGTACATCGCGCGCCGGCAGCGAGATCGTCAACGGCTAGCCGCGCTCGTGGCCGCTGATGAGGTGGCGGAGCGGGCGGCGCGAGCGAGCGCAATCGAGGCGTTGTTGCGCGGGGACGACGAGACCGAATTTGGGGCCCGGGCGCCCATGGAACCGCCAGGTGGACCACCCTCCGAACCGCCATCTTAATCGCTCCGTAATGTGACGCTCATCGTCACGTAACTTCGCGTCAGCACATTGCTTGACAGCTTTCCGGGGAAGGTCTACACTACATTCCCTATGACAAATGGCGAGACGTCGCCCCGGGTACGGGGCTTGATGTGGTGGGGGATAGCGTTGGCCGTTATTCTCGCCGGGTTTGCTGATCTGGCGCGCGGGGGCGAGACGATCGCTCCTATTTTGCTCACGATTGGATACTGTGTACTCGTTCCGCTTGCGATTTTGAAATAGCGTGGGAAAGCAGGGCGAACAGGACGCCACGGTTGCGTTGTTGCGTCAGGATCGGGTGTGGGGCTCGTCCGGTCACGGATCGTCGGGCGAATAGCTCAGTTGGTTAGAGCGCCTGCCTTACACGCAGGATGTCGGGGGTTCGAGTCCCTCTTCGCCCATCTGGAAATTGACATCTCGCGAACCCGGGTGCACGTGACGGGGTACTTCAGATCAACGTTTGGGAGGTTACGACCGTGAAGTCATCGCAACGCCATAAAGCTGCGGCCCTCGGAGTTATCGCACTTTCGTTTGCCGCCGCGCCGGCCTTCGCCCAAGCGGCTGCGGCGCCGGCTCAGCGAGGCGGCGCCCCGAACGGCGACACGCCCCAAATTCTGGTCGCGACGTTCAAGAGTCCGGATCGCGTGCTCGGTGTTCTCATGGCCGACGAAACCCGGAAGCGCATCCAGAGCGAGCACAACGCCAAAGAGCTCTACGCGACGCCGAAAAACAACATCAACAACACGCTCGAGGCGTCGGGCTACCGACCAGACTCGGCGTTGAACGCAGCCGATCTGATGGAATTGGCAAAGCAGCTCCGCGCCGATCAGGTCCTGGATGGAACCGTCACCAAGGCCGGCGCCGGCGTGCACGTCGAGGCGCGGCTGATCATCAAGGCGAACTCGCAGCTGCTCATGCAGCCGTTGCCGCCGGTCGATGGCAAGGATGCGGGCGACGCGGCAAAGTCCATCGAAAAGTCACTTGTCGAGGCATCCAAGGCGCTTCCGGCATACAAGAAGTGCACGAACGATCTGCGGGCCGCGAAGTACGACGAAGCCGCGACCGACGCCCGCGCCGGCATCGCGCTCTATTCCGGCTCCACGTTCGCGCGCCTGTGTTTGATGACGGCGTTCCAGCTTGGCAAGGCGTCGCCCGATTCGCTCATCTCGGCGGCGAACGGTGTGTTGACCGTCGATCCGACCAGTGTGCTCGCGCTGAGCAATGCGGCCGAGGCGTATTCGGCAAAGGGCGAGAAGGACAAGTCGATCGAATATCAGCTCCGCATTTACCGCGCGGATCCGACGAACACCGCTATCGTGACGAGCATTGTCAACGGACTCGGCGCGGCCGGTTCGCCGGACAAGGCCCTCCCGATGATCGACTCGCTGTTGAAGGACAATCCGGGCGATCCGGCGATGCTGGCGACGAAGTGGAAACTGCAGCTGGCGGCGAAGCGGTATAAGGATGCGATCGCGACCGGTGAGGAATTGGTGAAGGTGGACACCGCGGCGGCGACGCTCGACTTTTTCAACCGGCAGATCGGTGCGGCGCAGAGCGATAGTAACGCCGCGGTGACGCAAACGCTCGCTGCAAAGGCCGCGCAGAAATTTCCGAAAGAAGCGAGCTTCCAACTCCTCCTCTCGCAGAGCTATCGCAAGAGCGGGCAGTTGCAGCAGGCGCTCGATGCCGCGAAGCGCGCGGTGGCAATCGATCCGAAGAACGCGAATGCGTGGACGTTCGTCGTTGTCACGGCCAAAGACTTGAATCAGCCAGCGGACTCGGTGTTTGGGCTCGTTCAGAAGGGCATTGCGGCGGGCGCAGACAAGGAGGCCATGGGGTCCGTCGTCAACCAAGTGCTCAACGCGGCGCAGAAGAAGGCGACCGACGCCAAGGGCACGCCGGAGGAGCGGGCGGATTGGGAAGACGCGTTAAAGCTGTCGAAGGCGGCCGACGCAATTGCTCCGTCGATCGGCACCAAGTTCTTCATCGGCCTGTCGTCGTTCCAGGTCGCGCTCGACGCGATCAACCACGCCCAAACGCTGTCGAAGACCGCGGCAAAGTCGAAGGACGACAAGGCCAAGGCGTGCGAGGAGACGAAAGTCGCGGAAGACATGGCGGCGACGACCGCGATCGCGATGCCATCGGGTGGTGCGTTCAACAAGGAGGCCGCGGGTCAGATCCTCGGCGCGCTCAACCAGGTGCAAGAAGCGATTCCACAGTTCAAGAAAGCGTTCTGCGCGGCGAAGTAGTTTCGCCTGAAGCACCGACCGCCCGTCGCATTCGCGACGGGCGGTTTTCATTTGGCGTCATTTGCAAAAGGCTTTCTTCACCTGCGCAACGAAGTCGCTGTATTGCCCCACCGCGCCAAGGATCTTTCCAGCGGTATCCTTGTCCACCGAGGCGCCCTTGGGCATCGCGATGGATGTTGTCGCCAACAGATCCTCGCCCTGTTTCGCCATCGTGCACGCCTGCGCCTGATCTTCCTTCTTCTTGCTCTTCGTGAGCGGCTGCACGTCGGTCAGGATGTCGCTGGCGAGTTGGAACGCCGCCACGCCGACGTAGAAACTGCTCTGCGCGGTCGGCGCGATCGCATCAATTGCCTGCGCTGCCTTGAGCGCGGCCTCCCAGTCAGCGCGCGTCTTGCTCGTCTGCGCCGCCTTGATCGCGGGCCCGGCGATGCGGCCGAGCAGGAGGTCGCCGACCGAATCCTTCGGCACGCCCGCCGCGATGGCCTGTTGTCCCGCCGCCAACGCACTGTCCGGTTGATGCATGTCCGACAGCGTCGCGACGATGAACTTCCAGGCGTCGAGACTCTTTGGGTCGGCGGCGGCGACTCGGCGTGCCGCGTCGAGGGCTTGTTGCAGCTGGCCGCTCTTATAGTAGGATTGCGCGACCAGAAGCGAAAAGCTCGATTTCGGAAAACGCTGTGCCGCTTTCGCCGCCAGCTCCTGGACCTTCGCGGCGTTGCTGTCGCTCTGAGCCGCGCCGATCTGCCGTTGATAGAAGTCTAATGTCGCCGCCGCAGTGTCGGCCTTGACGAGCTCTTCGCCCGTGGCGATCGCCTTCTTGAACTGACCCGCCTTGAGTTGGAGCAGCCACTTGTTGCGAAGCAACTCCGGGTCGCCGGGATTGTTGACGATCAACGAATCGAGGATCGCCAACGCCTTGAGCGGTTCGCCCTTCGCCAGGCGATTGATGAGCGAACCGGCATTGGCCTTGTTGGACGGGTCGAGGCGATAGATGCGGAAGGTCGCATCTGTCGCCTTGTCGGTGTCGTTCTTCGCGTCGTACGCATCGACCAGATTGGTCAGCGCCAGCATGCTCGTCGGATCGGCCGCCAGAATCTGTGTTGCCACGCTGATGATCGTGTCGGGCGGCGCCTTCTTGTTGGTGTAGGCGTTGAGGAGGCAGACCCGCGACAACGCGGAGTTGGGATAGGCCGCAAGGCCAGCGCGCGCGCTGATGATCGCGTCGTCGGGCTTGGTGGCGCGAAGGTCCGCGATGCATTTGCGAAACATCGGCATGCCCTTGAGCGCGTCCGAGATCGAGTGGTCTACGAGCCGCGCGGCATCACCGACGTCCTTGCCGTCGGCGGGTGGAAGCGGCTGTACGAGCATATTCTGGCCGATCGACATCAAGAGTCGGGTGTCGAAACGGACACCGCCGCCGCTCTTCACGGCTTTTCCGTCGAGCACGTACTCACCGTGCAACTGCCGCGACAGCACCATGACGTCGGCGACGCCGAGCGCCGAATCGGGCGGATAGCCCGACGCGACCAGATTGGCTTGGATGGTGGTGCCCAGCACGACGAATAATTCCTTAGCCGAGTGTTCGCCTTGCATGCGGTGGCGAACCTCCTCGGCGGCCTCAGTGCCGAATTTGCGGTCGGTGCTCTGGAACGTCGGGATGATGATGTACGGCGTTTCGGGACCCGGCGGACCTCCGCGCTGCGGTGCCGGCGCCCGCGGTTGCGCGAGCAACGGCATGCCGGCCAGTGACAATGCGAGCAAGGCGGTGACGACGGCTGTGCCTCGATGCGACGATGTCATGGTCTGTACCTCCTAATTGAAGATCGCGAAACATTTCAGCTCCATCCCTTCGTCGAGATGTTGAGATCATCCCTCTTCGCCCGGCAAGTGCGCAATGTGCACCCACAGATCGCGCGAGCGCACACGGTACGCGAGGCGACTGGCATTCGACGTCTCGCCATCCACGTTCACGGCGATCGAGTCGTACGCGTCGATCGTGACCGATTTGAGCTGCACGTACCGAACACCAGGGTGCCCCACATGCTCGCCGCGCCGGACGCGCAGGACCGTGCGCGCGAAATCACCCCGCGACATGCCTTCCACAATGCAGAGGTCGAGGAGTCCGTCCACCGCCGACGCCAGTGGCGTGATCAACGTGCCGCCGCCCGTGGATCGCGTGAGTCCGACGGCGAACAGCAGAAATTCGCCCTGATACTCAAACCCGTCGCCGGCAAAGCGTGCAAACTGCGATTTGAACTCGGCGAACTTTCGCATGCCGCTGATGGCGTAGGCCACCGGACCGAGCGACTCCTTTGCGTCGGCGGGTGTTTCCGCGGTGGCTTCGGCGCCGACGCCGCCCGTAGATACATTGAGAAACCGGCGGCCGTTCAACGCCGCGGTGTCGAGTCGCCGAGCCTTGCGTTGGAGGATAACATCCATGGCATGATCGGCGTCCGCCGGTATTCCCACCTGTCGCGCGAAGTCATTGGCTGTCCCCAGCGGAATGATGCCGAGCGGTACGTCGTAGCCATCCAGCCCGTTCACCGTTTCATTGACTGTCCCGTCGCCGCCGGCGGCGACCACGACGTCCACGCCGCGCCGCGCCGCGCCGGACGCGATTGCCGCCGCTTCTCCAACTTCGAACGTCGCGTAGGTCTCGACGAAATGCCCCTTTTCACGGACCCAGCTCACCATATGCCGAACGTCCGGTCGATCCGCTCGCGCTCCATGGACGATCAGAACGATGTGTTTGGAAGCCATGCCGCTCACTAGCGCATATCACGCGCCCGTGCTCGTCAGTGAGGTGACCGAGCTCTTGCGACGCCACCGAACCATTCTTGACGGCACACTCGGCGGCGGAGGTCACACACTTGCTTTGCTCCAAGCCGGTGTGGAAAACGTGATTGGTGTCGATCGCGATCCTGCGGCGTTGGCCGCGGCGACCGAGCGGCTTCACGCGTTTGGCGTCGCCGGGAGATTTTCGGCATTGCAATCGAACTATGCCGAGCTTACTGAACTACCGGCGCTGGAGGGAATGATTTTCGACGGTGTCCTGCTCGACCTCGGCATCTCGTCTCATCAGGTGGACGACGCGGAGCGAGGATTTACTTTCCGCCCCGGCGCGCGTCTCGACATGCGCATGGGCAAGGACGTATCGACCGATGCTGCCGGGCTATTGAACGAAGAGGATGAGTCCACGCTCACGATGGTGTTCAAGTCGTATGGAGATGAGCCGCGCGCGGCCCGCCTCGCGCGGGAGATTGTGCGTCGGCGCGACAACAAGCGCTTTGCGACGAGCGACGATCTCGTGGGAGCGATTCGCGCCGTGCTCGGGGCGCGCAGTGGGTCGGCGGACTTTGCGCGGCTCTTTCAAGCTGTGCGCATTGCCGTCAACGACGAGCTGCCGGGCCTCGAGCGCGCGCTGCCGGCGTTGCGCGACCGCCTTTCGCCCGGCGGAACGCTGGCCGTCATTGCCTACCATTCGGGCGAGGATCGGATCGTCAAGAACGCGTTTCGCGAGTGGAGCGCGTCCTGCATCTGTCCACCGAAGCATCCCATTTGCACCTGTCGGGGACATCCGCTTGGCACCACGCTCACCCGCCGCGCGCTCGTCGCGTCGGAAGATGAAATCCTCAATAACCCGCGAGCTCGAAGCGCGAGGCTCCGTGCATGGCGAAACGCAGAGTAGCGCAGAGCCGGCGGTCGGTCATCGCCGTTGTGCTCGTTGGTTTCGTCCTGGTGGCAACAGGCGTCATTGCACGGAGAGTCATCGGTGTACAGCAGCAGGTGGGCATCCGCGACCTTCAACGAAAGCGCGACGCTTTGATCGCCGAACGAATTCGATTGGAGGGCGCCATTCGCGATGCATCGAGTCGCGCCCGGTTGCAGCCGATTGCCGAACAGCGTCTCAACATGCACATCCCCAAGCCAGACCAGCAGGTGCTCCTGCCGCGCGTACCGCGACCGTCGCCGTCCGTCCCTCGCAGTCAACATGATTCGCTCTAAACGCATTGGCTTGGCGCATGCGACGCTCGCCCTGTTTGCCCTGGCCATTCTCTTCCAGGCGGCACGGGTGCAGCTCGTGAACGGTCGCAACTGGCGCGCCCTCGCCGAGCGGCAGCAGAGCGCCGAGCGTACCGTGCCGGCGCCTCGCGGCGAAATTCTCGACGCGACCGAACGCGTGCTGGCGCAGAGCCGGGAGATGGTCCGTCTGGAGATCGCGCCGCGCGAAGTGAACGAGCCGGCCAAGCTCCGCCGGGCGCTAGCAAACTTGAAAGTCGAGCCCTCGTTCATCCGTCGCGCGCTCGACACGTCGACGAAATACCTCACGATCCCTGGCCGGTTTCTCGCGATCGACGCGGCGCCCGCGATCGTGTTGCATGGCGTTCACTCATACGCGACGATCATGCGGTCGTACGCGACATCGCGGAGCGCGCAGGGCATTCTGGGCCACGTGGATGTCAACAACAACGCGGTGGACGGTCTCGAGCTGTCGCTCGACTCCATTCTCGCCGGCATTCCGGGCACGGCCACGGTCTTCAGAGACTCGAAAGGGCAGAGTCGCGAGTCGCCGACCGCGCCGGGCACACCGCCGATCAAGGGCAGCAGCGTGGTGCTGACGATCAACGCCGACCTGCAGGAGATCGCCGAAAAAGCGCTCGCCGACGCGGTGGCGCGCATGGGCGCCGAAGGCGGCGACATCGTGATTCTCGATCCGCACGACGGGGAAGTGCTGGCCATGGCGAGCCAGCGGCTCGATCCGCTGCAGACATCGGCGACGGCTCTCACGGAGCCGTTCGAGCCTGGCTCGACGGCCAAGCCGTTCATGGCCGCCGGTCTGCTCGAGCGCGGACGGGTGACCGACCACGACTCGGTGGACACGGGCGACGGCGTGCTCGAGATCAATGGGCGCGAAATTCATGATGAGCACCGCGTCGGTCGCGCGCCGCTGTCTGAAGTGCTCCGCTGGTCGAGCAATATTGGAATTGTGAAGTTCAGCGAGCGGTTGTCGGAGCGAGAGACCTTCGAAACGCTGCGGGACTTCGGCTTCGGAACCGCGACGGGCGTGCCGTATCCTGTCGAGGCCGGAGGCATGCTCCGCTCGCCGAGTAGCAAGACGTGGTCGAAGCAGTCGGCGAACTCAATGGCGATGGGCTACGAGGTGTCCGTCACGCCCATGCAGCTCGCGGTGGCGTACGCCACGTTCGCCAACGGCGGAAATCTCGTGGAGCCCGCTCTGGTGAAGGAGATCAGGGGGCCTGACGGCTCCGTGAAGTTTCGCCATTCGACGCGCATCGTCCGGCGCGTGATGTCGCAACCGGTTGCCGACAAGATTCGGCACATGCTACTCGACGTCGTGGACGAAGGCACTGCGCTGGAAGCCGCGCTCGACAACTATCTCGTCGCTGGCAAGACGGGAACCCCGCGCGGCTCGGTAAAAGGGCACTATATCGCGGGTCGCTACAACCCAAACTTTGTGGGTCTCTTTCCCGGCGACGCGCCGCAGTACGTGATCGTCGTGAAGCTCACGGCGCCGCGGAGCTCCATCTTTGCCGCGCAGACCGCGGCACCGGTGACGCGTGCAATACTTCAGGCGGCGGTTGCCGCTCGAGATGCCGCGCTCGATCGTGGGAAGCTCGCGTCGAGTCGGGTTCCGTCCAAGAACGCTCCGCCGCGCGTGGTCGCGGTCGCGCAGGCCGGCGTGCTTCGCGCCGGCTCGACCGACTCGGGTGCGGATCCTCCGATCGGCACCGTTCCGTTTGTCGTCACGTTGCCATTGCACCGCGAACCCGCTCCGCCTCGGACGATCAAGCCGATTCCGGATGTTCGCGGTCTCGACCTTCGCGACGCGGTGCGTTCGTTGCACACTGCGGGCTTTCGTGTGCAGCTCGCCGGAAGCGGCAACCGTGGTCCGGCTTCAACGAGCCCCGGCGCCGGCGAGATGGCAGCCACGGGGGCGCTAATCCGTTTGCTCTTCGACCACTAAATGCACGCTGACTTTGCTTCGATCGCTCGGGCGCTCGACGAGGCGGGACTCCTCATCGAGCGCCGCGGTGCGTTGGCCGGCGCTGTGTCCGGCACGTTCTCCGGGCAGCTGTCCGGAATTACCGACGATAGCCGCGCGGTGCGGCCGGGGTACTTGTTCATCGCGGTTCGGGGCACGGATCGCGACGGCCACGACTATCTGGATGCGGCGGCGCAGGCCGGTGCGATGGCGGTGATCGTTCAGGACGCGTCTCGCACCAAATTGCCGTCGCTTGTCGTGAATGACGGGCGCCGCGCGGCGGCGATCGCCGGCGCGGAGGCCTACGGATGGCCCGCGCGTGAGCTGCAGTTGGTCGGCGTGACCGGCACGAACGGCAAGACGACCACCGTCAACATGCTCCGTCATCTGCTCGACGACGGAAACTCGGCGAGCGCGTCGATCGGCACGTTGGGTGTCCTGGTGGGGAGCGACGGCATTCCGTTCGAAGGTGGCGGTGGCCTCACCACTCCGGGTCCGGTCGAGCTTCAACGGCTGTTTCGTGCATTGCTCGAGCGAGGCGTTCGTCGCATCGCCATGGAGGTGTCGTCGCACTCGCTGGATCAGCGACGCGTGGAAGGTGTGTTCTTTGACGTGGTCACGTTCACGAATCTCACACGCGACCATCTCGACTATCACGGAACGATGGAGAAGTATTTCGCCGCCAAGTCCATGCTGCTCGACCATCTGTTGCCCAGTGGCTCAGTCGTCTACAACGCCGACGACCTGGCGTGGGCATCGCTCGGACTGGACCGTCGTCGGTTTGGATTCAGCGAGCGCACCACGCACACCGACGTGCGTGCCGACGACGTTCGGTACTCGGCGCGCGGCAGCGAGTGGACGTTGTGCGTCGAGAAGGAACGCGCCGCGGTTCGCCTACCGTTGATCGGTGACTTCAACATCGCCAATGCGCTTGGAGCGGCTGCCAGCGCACACGCGATCGGCCTGCCCGTGTCTCGGATCGCCGAGCGTTTGTCGACCATGCCGCAGGTGCCGGGACGTCTGGAAGTTCTGCGCGATGCGCCGACCGTGCTTCGCGACTACTCGCATACGCCCGATTCCCTTGCGCGTGCGCTCGATGCCGTGCGTCCATTCACGCCGGAACGGCTCATCGTCGTGTTCGGATGCGGTGGAGACCGCGATCGCGGCAAACGCCCGTTGATGGGGGCGATCGCCGAAGAGCGGGCAGACTTCGCGATCGTCACCAGCGATAACCCACGCACCGAAGACCCGGAAGCCATCATCGACGACGTCGAGCGCGGAATGACCAAGCAGAATCATGAGCGCATCGAAGACCGCCGCGCGGCGATCGCCCGCGCGCTCGAGCTGGCGACGTCGCGCGACGTCATCGTGCTTGCCGGAAAGGGACACGAGACCTATCAGGTTCGCGGAACCACCAAGCTGCCATTCGACGAACGGATCATCGTGCACGAGTTGTCGTCGCGCGTGCGAGCGACGGAATGAGCACGGCGCCGCCGACGGTCGCAGCGACAACGTTTTGGACGCACGATCGCGTCGCCGATGCACTCAGCGCACTGTCGCCGGTGAATCTGCCGCGCGGCGCGCGCGTGTTCGGTCGGGTGTGGACCGACACTCGAACGATCGAGCCCGGCGATCTGTTCGTCGCGCTGGTTGGTGAACGGTTTGACGCCCACGACTTTCTCGCAGGGGCGGTCGAGAGTGGCGCCGTTGGCGTGGTCGTTTCGCGCGTGGATGCCGCGCGCGGTCTGGGCGTTCCGGTGTTTGAAGTGGCCGACACGCTCGTGGCGCTCGGGGCGCTTGGGAATTTCCGGCGGCGCGCGTGGGGCAGGCCCGTGGTGGCGGTGGCTGGCAGCAACGGCAAGACGAGCACGAAAGAGCTTCTGTGCGCCGCGCTCGGCAGCCGGCTCGAGGTGCATGCGACCGCGGGCAATTTGAACAATCTGATTGGCGTGCCGTTGACGCTGCTGGCGATCCCTGATGACGCCGACCTCGCGGTGGTAGAGATGGGGACCAACCAGCCCGGCGAAATTGCGCGGTTGCGCGCCATCGTCGAGCCAACCATCACGGTGATCACGTCGGTGGCCGAAGAGCATCTCGAGGGACTGGGCGACCTGGCGGGGGTGTTGCGTGAGGAGTTGGAGTCGGTGGACGGAGTCTCCGTCGCGGTGGTTCCTGCGTCCCAGCCCGAAGTGATCGCCGGAGCGACCGTTCTCGCTGATCGCGTGGTGTCGGCGGGGCTGGATTCTGGCGACGTGCGAACGAGCCGTTGGCAGGTCGAACCCGATGGGCGCGGGACGTTGGAAATGGACGACGTCGAGGTCCGCGTGCCGCTCCGTGGCGTTCACAATTTGCGCAACGCCATGCTCGCGCTCGCCGTCTGCCGCGAGGTGGCCGTGGGGTTCGACGAAGCAGCCCGCGGAATCGCGGCGATGCCGTTGCCGCCGATGCGCGTGAACTGGCAGCAGCTCGGAGCGGCCACGTTGATCAACGATGCATATAACTCCAACCCAGGGTCAGCTCGCGCGGCGATCGAGTTGTTGCAGCACACCGGGTCGGGGCGACAGCGCGTGGCCGTGTTGGCCACGATGCTCGAGCTTGGCCTTCCCGGGCCGCGGCTTCACGACGAGGTAGCGCAGGCGGCGTTGTCGGCGGGGATCGAGGTCATTGCTGCGATCGGCGAGTTCGCCAGCGCGCTCGGCCGTATCGCTCCGGGCGATTCGCGCGTCATAACGGCGACCGACGTCGACTCGCTCTGGCTCGCGCTCGCGTCGCGCCTCGCACCCAACGCCGTTATTCTGCTCAAGGGATCGCGCGGCATGCGACTCGAGCGATTGGAACAGCCGATCGTGGAGTGGGCGCGGCGTCAGGCTGCGATGTAACAGCGGCGACCGATTTCCCATCGTTGTTTTCTTCGACTCCAGGTCCGGCTCCTTCGTGTTCTACCACTTTCTCCTTCCGTACGCGAAACAACTGAAAATTCTCAACGTCCTCACGTACATCTCGCTGCGCGCGGTGGGCGCGGCGGTGACGGCGTTGCTCCTCTCGTTCATCGTGGGTCCGATCATTCTGCGTGCGCTCAACCGGCAGTCCGTGCTGCAGGGCGTGCGCGATGGGACGCCGGACTCGCACGCCGGGAAGGGGAAGACGCCGACGATGGGCGGCTTGATCATCCTCAACAGCGCCCTCATCTCCGTCCTGCTGTGGGGGCGATTCAGTCTCAGCCATCCATATTTGCTCATCGCGATTTCCGTCACGCTCTGGATGGGCGGGATCGGGCTTCTCGACGACTATCTCAAGCTTCGCCAAAAGAAGCTCGGGCAAAAGAATCGCGGTTTGGTGGAGCGCTACAAGCTGATGGGGCAGGTGACGGCAGGCATCGCGCTCGGCATCTATCTCTGGCAGGTGCCGTTGTCGCCGAATCTGCCCGGGGCGTCCACGACGCTGCCGTTCTTCAAGTATTACATCGTTCTCCCGCTCGCCGGGTTCTCGTGGGTCTACGTGCTGTTTACGACGTTCATCATCACGGGAACGAGCAACGCGGTGAACATCACCGACGGGTTGGACGGACTTGCCGCCGGCCTGTCGGCGATCGCGTTCGGAACGTTCGCCATCTTCGCGTACATCATCGGCCGGGTGGACTATAGCCGATACCTGGCGCTGTTCTACTTGCAGGACTCCGGCGAGCTCACGGTATTCTGCCTGGCAATGGTGGGCGCGCTCATTGGATTCCTCTGGTACAACGCTCATCCCGCGCAGGTGTTCATGGGCGATACGGGATCGCTTGCCTTGGGCGGCGCGCTGGGCGCGGTCGCAAGCCTACTCAAGGTAGAGTTCGTACTCGCGTTGGTTGGTGCGCTGTTCGTCGCCGAAATGCTGTCGGTTATCGTACAGCGCTATGTCTTCAAGTACCGGCGAAAGAAGTTCAGTCTCGAATACGCACAGGCGCATCGGGTTTTTCGACGAGCGCCGCTGCATCATCATTTCGAGGAAATCGGCTGGAAGGAGAGCCAGGTCGTGGTGCGATTCTGGATCATCGGCATTCTCTGCGCTTTTTTTGCGTTGAGCACGCTCAAGCTGCGGTGAGCATTCACGAGGCGGTGGACGCTCCTCTGCGACCGGAATGGCGGCGTGCGGAAATCGCGGTCATCGGTCTTGCGCGCAGTGGTCGTGCGGCCGCGAGGCTGCTCGCGCGCGCCGGCTGCGCCGTCTACGCCTCTGACGCCGCGGTATCGCCGGAGCTCGAAGTCGCCGCCGCCGATCTCCGCGCCGAGGGCGTCGCGGTGCAACTTGGCGGTCACGATCTCATCCGAATTGCGCGAACGTCGCTTGTTGTCGCCAGTCCCGGTGTCCCGCCAAGCGTTCCCGCCTTCGTGACGGCGCGCGCGGCCGGCATCGAGATCGTGAGCGAGATCGAGATCGGATTGCGATTCCTGCCCGACCTGTCCTATCTCGCCATCACGGGCACGAATGGGAAGACGACCACTACGTCGCTGACCGGTCACCTGCTCAAAGCGCTTGGGCGCCGCGCCGCGACGGCCGGAAACATCGGCACGCCGCTCACCGAGTTGGCGCTGTCGCCTACACCGCCCGACTGGGTCGCGCTGGAGCTCTCGTCGTTCCAGCTGCACGATACGCCCAGTATCGATCCACGCGTCGGTGTGTTGACGAACCTGTCGGCGAATCACCTCGACCGATACGACAGCGTTGAGGGCTACTACGGCGACAAGGCCCTAATGTTCAGAAACGCGTCGTCGGCGTCGAATTGGGTGACGAACGCCGACGATCCCGCGGTGCTGACGATCACGGGCCGGGTGGCCGGAATGCAAAACCGGTTTTCGGTGTTGGACCGCGGCGATGCGTACTATGATCGCGACGCCGGAGAGCTGGTCGTGTTCGGCAAGCCGCTCATTCGACGAGACTCACTGCAACTCCTCGGCGACCACAATGTCGCCAACGCGCTCGCCGCGACGCTGGCGGTCATGGTTGCGGATCGCGCTCATCGCACCGGGCGTGCAGTCGAGGCGATCGCCGGGGCGCTGGCGACGTTCAACGCGCTCGAGCATCGCATCGAAACCGTCGGTGAGTTCGACGGCGTGCTGTGGATCAACGACTCCAAGTCGACGAACGTCGCGTCAACCGTTGTCGCGATGCGAGGCATGACGCGGCCAACCGTCCTGCTGCTGGGCGGGCGACACAAGGGCGAGCCCTATACCGACCTGGTGCCGGAATTGCACGCCCGGGGCAGAGCCGTAATTGCGTATGGAGAAGCGGGCCCGCTCATCGAGGCGGATCTCAAAGGCGCCGTATCCGTGACGCTGCTTCGCTCGTCGTTCGAGGAAGTGATTGGTGTGGCGCGACGGCTGGCCAAGCCCGGGGATGCAGTGCTCCTCTCGCCGGCTTGCTCCAGCTACGATATGTTCGACAACTACGAACAACGGGGCGCGGTCTTCAAGCAGATGGCCGCCGGAGTCTACGCAGACCAAACATGATGGATGCACTGATGGAGGCTCCTCCCAGGACGCGAGATCGAGCGTCGGCGGCTCCAGCCGCCGACGTTCGCGAACGCTGGCGTATGGGGCCGGAGGCCTTGTGGCTCGTTTTCGTCAGCGCGGTGCTCACGGCATTCGGCCTCGCCGTGTTGTACAGCGCGAGCGCGTTCGTGCGGGTTGGCGGCCAGACGTCCAACGCGTATTTCCTTTTGCGCCAGCTTTGGGGGGTCGCCGCCGGCATCGTGGTCTTCGCGATCTCGGCGAAGTTCGACGCCGAGAAGCTGAAAGAGTGGGCCTGGCCGATCATGTGGTGCACCATCGTGGCAATGCTGGCCGTGTTGCTTTTGCCGAACGCGATCGCGCCCACGATTCACGGCTCGCGCCGGTTTCTGTTCGGCGCGTCGTTCCAGCCGTCCGAATTCGCGAAGCTGGCTGTCGTTGTTTGGGTGTCGATGTTGATTGTGAAGAAGGGCACGAGTCTACGGCGATTGGCAAAGGGCCTAATGCCCTTTCTCCTTGTCGTCGGCGTGCTCGATCTACTCGCCGCGCTCGAGCCGGATCTGTCGGTGGCAATGCTGCTCACCCTCCTGATGGCGCTGCTGCTGTTTGTCGGCGGCGCGAGACTCGGTCATTTCATTGCGCTTGCGGCGATGGTTCTCCCGCTGACGTTGACGCGAATCGAGAAATGGCGCTACGCGCTGTCTCGTATCGTCGCGTTCCTGCACCCGGGCAACGCGCCGGAGGCGGTGAGCTTTCAGCTCAAGCAGTCGTTGATCGCCGTAGGGTCCGGCGGCCTGTTCGGCCGTGGATTTGGCAAGGGAATGCAGCAGGCGATGTTCGTCCCATTTCCTTACAGCGATTTCATTGGCAGCAACGTGGGCGAGGAGTGGGGGTTCATTGGTATCGCGGCCATCACGCTCGCCTTCGCCGCATACGCCGTGCTGGGATTCCGCATTGCGCGACAGGCGCGCAGTCCGTTCCTGCAACTCGTGGCGGTGGGGCTGACGTTCACCACTGTGCTCACGGCATTCCTGCACATTGGCGTCGTGATCGGCTTGTTGCCGACCACGGGCTTGACGTTGCCATTCGTCTCGTACGGCCGCTCCAACCTGGTGCTCACGATGTTGTTCACGGGAATTCTCGTGAACATTGGCAGCATGAAGGAGCGCGTGATCGGGAGCTCAGCGACGGATCCGCTCGCCGTTGCCGCGGCGTAACAACCGAGCCGAGGGCATTGCCCCGTGACGCGGATCATCTTTGCCGGGGGCGGAACGGGCGGGCATCTGTACCCCGGCATCGCGATCGCGCGGGCGCTCGTTCGGGCGCGGCCGACGATCGAGCCGTTTTTCATCGGCGCGCAGCGGGGCATCGAGCGCGACGTGTTGCCGAAAACGGAATTCCCGCACGCGTTGCTCGACCTCCATCCGCTCTATCGAAAAGCGATCTGGAACAATGGACGAACACTCGTTGGCGCGACGAGTGCGTGGCGGCGCATTGGCGCCATCGTGCGCGAGCAACGACCGGCGCTCGTGGTGGGGACCGGCGGCTATGCGGCGGGCATCATGCTCGCGTACTGCGTCGTGCACAGAATCCCCATGGTCCAGCAGGCGGGGGACAGCCTTCCCGGACTCACAGCGCGCGCGTTCAGCCGTTGGTCGGATGAGATTTATCTAAACTTTCCCGAGGCGGCGCGCGTTCTCCATGCGCGGCATCCTGGCGCGCTCCTCGACACCGGCGCGCCCATCGACGCTCCGCCGATTCCACGTCCCGACAAGGCGGCGGCAAGGGAACGCTGGGGATTTCCGCCGACCGGCGGACGTGTGCTGCTCATCTACGGCGGCAGCCAGGGCTCGCTCGCCATCAATCGTGTTGTGGCCGAGTGGATCACGCACGGTCTCCCCGAGGATCTGTACATCATTTGGGGCACGGGACGTGGAACGTACGAGCAGTTCAAGGCCTGCGACTCGGCGCGCGTGCGCGTCCGCGACTATCTCGCGCCGATCGCCGATGCGTATGCCGCCACCGACCTCGCTCTGGCGCGCGCGGGCGCGATGGCGACGGCGGAACTGTTCGCCTGGGGAATTCCTGCCGTGCTGGTTCCGTTGCCGACTGCGGCCGCGGATCACCAAACGACCAATGCCGAAGCGCTTCAACGCGCTGGGGCGGCGATCCACATTCCTCAGTCGCAGTTCACGGTGGAACGCATCAACGCCACGTTTCGGCGCCTGCTCGATCATCCGCCCGCCGTGGACGCTCTGGCCGCCGGCGCGTCCGGCCGGGCTCGGCCAAACGCAGCGGACGAAATCGCGCAGCGAATTCTGGCGCTGATCGATCGAAAGCCTTCCTGAGTCCGCGCGGACGGCGGGCGGCTGGAGCTGCGCGGCCGCGGCGCGTATTGGTCATGCCGAACACGAAACTCTATATTTCCATCTCACGCCATGCCACTTCTCGACTCGAGCGACGCGCGTCCGATTCACTTCGTAGGCATCGCCGGCGCGGGCATGAGCGCGCTGGCGGAGTTGTTTTTGCGCCGCGGCGTGGCCATCACCGGGTGCGACGCCAATCCTGAGTCGGCCGCCGATTTGCGACGCTTGGGCGTCGTCGTCGAGCCACACAATCCCGCGCATGTCGACCACGCGCGCGCGCTCGTCGTGACGTCGGCCATGCCGAAGGATCATCCTGAACTGGTGCGGGCGCGCGAGCTTGGAATTCCGGTGATACGCAGGGCCGAGGCGCTCGGAGAAGTCACCGCAGATCGCGAGCTCATTGGCGTTGCCGGCACGCATGGAAAGACGACGACAACGGTGATGACCGCCACCGCATTGGCGGCGGCTGGTCGCGATCCCACGGCACTCGTCGGTGGACGTGTGGCCGCGTGGGAAGGGAATTTGCTGGCCGGCGGCGACCGTCTCTACGTGGTCGAAGCCGACGAGTACGATCGTTCCTTTCTCGCGCTCACGCCGACGGTTGCCGTGGTCACGAACATCGAGGCGGATCATCTCGACATCTACGCCGACCTCGCCGACATCAAGGGAGCGTTCGCGCAATTCGTACGAGGCGCGCGCAGCATCGTCCTCTGTGCCGACGACCCGGGCGCGAATTCTCTGGCGACTCCGAGCAGCGCCGAGGTGATTCGCTACGGATTCACGACGCGCGACGCGAGACTCGTTGCCACGAACGTTGAACCGCGGGGCATCGGCACGAGTTTCGAGGTCGCGTTCGACGACGAAAGTCTTGGTCGCGTCGAGCTCGCGCTTCCCGGACGACACAACGTGTTGAATGCCCTCGCCGCGATCGCCAGCGGGCTCGCGATCGGCGCAGCGTTCTCCAAGATGGCGGAGGGTCTTCGCTCGTTTGCCGGCGCCGAGCGTCGCTTCCAGCGGCTCGGCGAGGCGAAGGGTGTGGTGATTATCGACGACTACGCGCATCACCCCACGGAGATCGGCGCGACGCTCGCGGCGGCTCGCGCGGCGTTTCCCAACGGGCGGATCATCGCGGCATTCCAGCCGCACCTGTATTCGAGAACCCGCGACTTCGCGCGCGAGTTCGGCGCATCGTTGGCGGCCGCGGATGTTGTCTTTCTGACGGAGATCTACCCGGCGCGCGAGCGACCGATTGATGGCGTGACTGCCTCGTTGGTGGTGGATGCGGTCGCGGCGGCGGGCGGCTCGGTGGCATGGCGGGGCGAACGGTCCGAGTTGGCGACTGCGCTCGCCGGCGCCGTGCGCCCCGGAGACGTGGTATTCACGATCGGTGCGGGCGACATCACCAAAACGGGCCCCGAACTGCTCGAGCGCCTCGGACGCGCTCCGAGCGACGGCCAGATCGCACCGCGCGGCGGAGAATGAAGCGGGAGAGCGGAAGCGGCGACGGCGAGTCGCCCCAACCGGGGAACGAGGCGAAGGGTCGCGTTGCCTCGCGGCTGGCTCGATCTCGCCTTCGAATCGCACTCGTGTTGGTGGCGGCCGCGGTCCTCGCCGGGTCACCCTGGTGGGCACCGCGTATCATGCGGCGGATGGCGTTTTTTCACGTCCGTCGTATCGAGATCCTCGGTGCTCGCTATGTTGCGCCGAGTGACATACTCGCCCGCTTGCACGTCGATACCTTGGCGTCCGTGTGGGATCCAACGGCGCCGCTTGTGTCACGTGTCGCCAGTCACTCGGAGGTTCAGCATGTTGTGGTACGCCGAAAACTTCCCGGGACGTTGGTGATCGAGGTGACCGAGCGAGTTCCGGTGGCGCTGGTGGCGGCCGCCGGAGGATTTCGCGTTTATGATGAGCGTGGTGTCTCGCTGCCGATTGACCCGGCCACGATCACAGTGGACGCTCCGGTCTTGATGCAGCGGGATCTACCAATCCTTCGCCTGCTCGGGGCGATGCGCGTCGGGATGCCGTCGCTGTATGCTCGTGTCAGCGCAGTACGCCGTGCCGGGGCCGACGAGCTCGTTCTACAGCTCAGGTCCAGCTCCGTGCGCGCAATGCAAAATGTTACGTTGGACCGCCTCGCCGAAATCGAACCAGTCGAAGCCGATCTCACGCGCAAGCAGCTGCAGGTTGCCGAGATCGATCTTCGTTACCGTGACCAAGTCATCGCCAGACTCCAATGAATCCGGAACGCCTCGTCGCAGGACTCGATATTGGGTCGGCGAAGACCACCGCCATCATCGCCGAGGTCGAAGGCGACCTGCCGAAACACCCGAGCATCAAAGTGCTCGGCGTCGGCCAGGCGCGCACGACGGGCATGCGCCGCGGCGTCGTCTCCGACATCGAGGAAACGACGCGCTCCATTCGGAAGGCAATGCAGGACGCCGAGCGAATGGCCGGAGCGCAGGTCCAGGAAGTGTTCGCGGGCATTGCCGGCGAGCACGTGCAGGCCATGACGAGCAAGGGAATCGTCGCGGTGAGCCACGACGAGATCAACAAGTCGGACGTCGACCGGGCGAACGAAGTGGCACGCGCCCAGGCCATTCCACAGGACCGTGAGCTGCTGCACGCGATTCCGCAGGAGTACACGGTGGACAAGAACGTGGGCATTCGCGATCCCATCGGCATGAGCGGCACGCGTCTCGAGACGGAGATGTACCTCGTGACGATCGGCAGCTCGCCGGCCATCAATCTTCGGAAGTCAGTGGAGCGCGCGGGGTACAAGGTGCGCGAGTTGGTGCTCGAGCCGTTGGCGAGCGCGCTGGCCACGCTCACCGAGGACGAGAAGGAGTTGGGCGTCGCGCTGGTGGAAATGGGTGCGGGAACCACCGACCTTGCAGTGTTCCACGAGGGCAAGATTCGCCACCTCGGAACGGTCGCCTTTGGCGGCAACAACGTGACGAGCGACATTGTTCACGGGCTGGGCGTCACGCAGGCGGACGCGGAGCGGCTCAAGGAGCGCTGGGGCTGCGCCTATGAGCCGTTGGTGAATCCGTCCGATGTGATTCAACTTCCGAGCACGGTCGCGCAGGGCGACCGCCAGATTCCGCGCGAGTTGCTCGCGCATATCATCCATCAGCGCATGGACGAGATCTTCGATCTGGTGCAGCGGGACATCTCGTCGGCGGGCTTCTCCGGGCGGCTGAGCGCCGGCGTGGTGCTGACCGGCGGAGCGGCGGCCATGCAGGGTGCGGCCGAGCTGGCGAGCAACGTGTTCGGGACCGGAGTGCGCGTGGGAATTCCGTCGGAGAACATCGGCGGGCTCGTGGATTCGGTGGAGGCCCCGCGTTTCGCGACGGTGGCCGGCTTGGCGCAGTATGGTGCGAATCGGATCGCGCTGGGTGGAGCAGCGGCGGGCGCGAGACGGATGGCGATGGGCGGCGGGGGCATGGAGAAAATTGTGGGTCGGGTGAAGTTCTGGCTTCAGGACTTTTTCTAAGCACAGGACGCCTGCGTCGCTCGCGGGTGGGATCAAAAACCTGCTTCGGAAGTCCTGGCTGTGGAAAACTTTAGACGCGTGGACATGTGATTTATCGCACGCTACATCGTCTAAAATTGGGGTAGTCGGAACACCGGAAAGCATTATATTGCCCGAGCGTTTTTGAAAGACGCTCACCGGCGTTCTGAAGCTCCTGAACCGCCGCGACCGGCACTCCTTCCCGCAGTTCCGATCACCCCACTTCGAAGTACGGACCGTTCTCAATGATTTTCGAGTTCGAAGAGAGCGCGACCCAGAACGCTCGCATGAAGGTCGTGGGCGTTGGCGGTGGCGGCGGAAACGCCGTCAATCGAATGATCGATGAGCACCTGGAAGGGGTGGAGTTCATCTCGATCAACACCGACGCGCAAGCGCTGCTCACGTCCAAGTCCGACCTCAAGGTCCAGATCGGAAAGAAGTTGACGCGCGGACTCGGTGCCGGGGCTCGTCCGGAAATCGGCCGTCAGGCCATCGAAGAAAATCGCGACGAAGTCGGCCGCGCGTTGGCTAACGCCGATCTCGTTTTCATCACCTGCGGTATGGGCGGTGGAACGGGGACCGGTGCCGCTCCGGTCATCGCCGAGCTCGCACGTGAAGCGGGCGCGCTCACAGTCGGTATCGTCACCAAGCCGTTCCTGTTCGAAGGACGCAAGCGTATGCGTCAGGCTGAACAGGGAATCACCGACATGCGCAAGAATGTCGACACCATGATCGTGGTGCCGAACGAGCGGCTGCTCGCGGTGGTCGGCAAGGGAATTCCGTTTCAAGACGCGCTGAAGAAAGCCGATGAAGTGCTCCTGCACGCTACGCAGGGCATTTCGTCGCTGATCAGCGTCACGGGTCTCGTGAACGTCGACTTCGCCGACGTCCGCACCGTCATGCAAGCGGGCGGGTCCGCGCTTATGGGCACGGGTATCGGCCGCGGCGAAAATCGCGCGATGGAAGCCGCGCAGCAGGCGATCGCCTCGCCGCTGCTCGACAACGTGAGCATTGCCGGCGCCATGGGCGTGCTCGTGAATATCACCGGCGGCGCGGACCTGACGTTGGGCGAAGTGCATCAGATCAACGAGATCATCCACGACGCCGTTGGGGACGACGCGGAGATCATTTTCGGCGCCGTGCACGAGCCGGCCATGCAAGGCGAGATTCGCGTGACCGTGATCGCGACTGGATTCGACCGAGCCATCTCGGCCAACAGCGGAAACGCGAGCACACAGCAGCAACAACAGCAACACCAACAGCAACACCAACAGAATCAGCAGCATCAGCAACACCAACAGCAGCAGCACCAACAGCATCAGCAACAGCAAGCGTCTTCGGCAGCCGTTGTGCCCAAGGGATCACCCGTCATTCCATTCCCCGGCACGCGTCCAGCACGAGTCATCGGGGCCGGCGTACGCAACCCTGAAGTGCCCGCTCCCCGCGCACAGCCACGTCCACCAGCCGAGAAGGCATCGCAGGATCTCAGCGACATGGAGATCCCGACCTTCATTCGGAGACAGATGGATTGAAGCTGGGCGTCGTCCGGATCGGTCTGTATTCCCTAGTCGCGCTGGCGTTTGCCGGCGCGCTTCGCTTTACACCCCAACTTCCTGACTCCGGCCGCAAACCCGCTGACGTGCTCGTGACGCAAGCGGCCGAACCGTCGTGGAAGCTGCGGTTCGACACCCTCGGTCGAGGGGAGTCGCTCCAGTCACTTCTGCGGCGAGGCGGGTTGAGCGATGCCGCCGCCGCCCGGGCGCTGCAAGCGGCCACGTCGCTCGATCACAAACGTATCCCCGCCGGAATGCCGGTGACGATCAAGTCGGAAGCCGCCGACACGATGCCCTCCGAGGTCACCCTGCAGCTCTCGATCGATCGTCTGCTGCATCTCCGGCGCAGCGGCGATTCCTGGGCGGGCACCGAAGAACGCCTACCGTGGTCGACGGACACGATTGTCGTTGGCGGAACGATCGCGTCCAACTTGTACGACGCGATGGCGGAAAGCGTGAAAAATGATTTGCCGCCCGGTGCGCGCACACAGCTGGCGTGGTCACTTGCCGACGTCTACGAGTATCGCGTTGACATGAGCCGCGATCTCCAGGTCGGGGATGAGTTCAAGGTCGTGGCGGAGCGATCGGTTGCGCCCACGGGTGCGGTTCGGATCGGCAAGGTGATCGCGGCCACGTTCAGGGTGTCCGGCGCAACGATCGACGCCGTTCATTTCGCAAGCGAGTCGGCCAGCGGCGAATACTTCGATCAGACCGGTAAGTCGATGCGCGCCGCATTCCTGCGCGCACCGCTCGAGTTCCGCCGCATATCCAGCGTCTTTGGAGTGCGCGAGCATCCCATTCTCGGCGGTTGGCGCGCGCACAAAGGCACCGACTACGCTGCGGCCATGGGCACGTCGGTGCGCGCGATCGGCGACGGCGTGGTGGTTCGCCAAGGCTGGGGCAACGGTTACGGCAACGTGTTGGAGATCCGTCATCGCAACGGCTTCGTGACGCGTTATGGGCATCTGAGCCGCTTCGCGACGGGCGTTCGGGTGGGGTCACGGGTGGCGATCGGCCAGACGGTTGCGTTCGTCGGCAGCACCGGTCTCGCCACCGGACCTCATTTGCATTTCGAGGTGCTGGTGAACGGCGAACAGCGCGATCCGAGAACGGCGTTGAAGACGAGCGGCGGCGACCCGGTGCCCGACAATGAGCGTAGTGCGTTCGCGCAACTGCGCGATCGTCTGCTGGCCTCGCTCGACGCACCCGTCAATGGGGTGGCGAAGCTCGCCGTTCGGTAGACGCAGGGGCGCCGGCGGGGCTTTGCTCCCGCTGTGCGCGGATGAATCCAGCCACGCTGACCCGCTCGGCTTCCTCCAGAAACCGGCCAATGGCGCGCAGCGCGTCGGCGGTCACCTCGTCTCTGCCGATATGAGATTGTTGAACGACGTGTTCCATCTCGTCGCGCAGAATTGTCCATTCCCGGTGGAGCTGGACGGTCGTCCAGCCATGCCGGGCGCGATCGGCGCCATGTCGTTCGGCGACGGCGCGTTCAATCTCGAGACTTTCGGCGAAGGCGGTCGACGGCTTTCCGCCGCCCTCGTCGAGCGCGACGAGCGCCCCGGCAACATTGGCGATCGAGGTTGCCGTGTGGTTGGCCGGTTGCACTGCCGCCGACGCTTGGCGAGTGCCATCGGCCTCCATTCGCTCCGCGCACGCGTCGGCGATTTCGGCGACATTATGGAGCAGGAGCACGCCAACGGCCCCGAGACCGGTCGTTGCCGAATGCTCATTTGCCGAGGTCGCATCGTCCGATGTTGATGCTGGATACGCAGCCGGAAGCCACAGCGTGAACGTCGATCCCCGGCCCACCGTCGTCGACACGCACAAATCCCCGCCCATGAGACGAGCGAGCCGTCTGGCGAGCGCGAGTCCAAGGCCGGACCCATCGGCCGACCGCGTCGGACCGCTTTCGACCTGAACGAAAGGCTCAAAGATCGAGCCGACTCGTTTGGCCGGAATGCCGATGCCGGTGTCGGTAATGCGAAAGTACACCCACGGTCCGCTTCCGATGACGCGAACACTCTCGTCCGGTTGTTGCGCCTCGCCCGCGGACATCGATACGCGTCCGCCCGGCGGCGTGTACTTCACGGCGTTGTCGAGCAGCCCCATCAGAATTTGCCGCGCGCGTGCTTCGTCGCCGACATACGAGATCTGTGAAGCGCACGCACACCGGAGTTGCACGTTGACCCCGCGCCCTTCGGCGAACGGTTGGATCCGCGCGAGCGCGTCGTCGGCGGTTCGGCTTGCGAACGCGACGTCAGCCTGCAGCGCGAAGTCACCGGAATCGATGCGCGCAAAATCAAGAACCTGGTTCACGAGGTCGAGCAGGTGGCGCCCTGAAACGAGAATGCGGCGAACTTTTTCCGACTGGTCGCGATTCAGCGGTCCGTCCACGGCGACGTCGAGCAGTTCGGCGTAGCCGATGATCGCGTTGAGCGGTGTGCGCAGCTCGTGACTCATGATGGCAAGGAATTCCGACTTGGCCTGATTCCCGGCCTCTGCCCGAATTCGAGCGATTCGTTCTCGTTCGAGCTGCGCCGATTGCTCTTCGGAACGCTTGCGATCCGTGACATCATGCAGCGACACGAGCTGTGCCGCGGTGCCTTCCCACTCGATGTCGACGACCCGCAAATCGACAAACACCGCCCGTCCGTCCGGGCGCCTGACATCGATCTCGGTCGCATTGGCGACGACGAGTGGAATGCCGAATTTCGTCGCTGTCAGCTCGGAGGCGCTGCGGCCAAGGAGTTGTTCAGCAGCGGGATTGGCGAAGCGAACGGATCCATCGAGCCCGACGATGAGGATTCCGTCGGACACACGCATCACGATCGCCCGCATTTCTTCCGTCAAGGCTGAGCCCATGGCCTCTCCGGCGCGGTGCGTAGCCCAGTGTTCGACTATGCCCGCGACCGCTCCAGACAACTTCGTGTGCTGTCGATGGGATGGTCGACGGCATCGTCGTGGTTGCGCATGCAAGAACGTGTCTGTTCGCTGAAGACTCATCGCAGAGACCGTGCTAGGACAGAGATTTTTGTCGTTGCGGCTGAGGCTCTTTCGCTGGGCGCGCACCCGGCCAGAGCCACCGCACAACGCCACAAAAGGCGTGTCGAATCGTGAGGTCGCTGAGGGCCAGCGTCGAGCGAGGCCCGGGTCGATCGTGCCGCAAGGGTCCTGAGCCGTGAGCGTTCAACTTCCAGTCATCGGTCAGTCTCAGGTCAGGCTCAGTTTTTCTCCCGCCGGGACTGAATAGCGACTTGGACTGAAGACTCGAAGCTCAAGCCGGTTATTGGACGAGAGTGGGATTCCTGCCGCGCACCTGCGACTCTCCACGAACCCACAGCTCCGGTCGCCGTTACAAAAGCCGTCCGTCCCCTCTCTGACGCCAACGTTTCAGCACTGCAGACGCTTCGAGAGCGGTTTTCGCCCTTCTGCTGCGACCGGTTAGCTTATCCGAATGTCGCCCTGGCTGTTCGCGCTCATCGCCGGTCTCGTCGTCGCGCTCGTGCAATACGGATGGCGCGAATTGCGTGGTGGTTGGTCGCTGCTTCCCGCGGCGGCACTCCGCGTGGGCGCTGTCACGATCGTGGTTGCGCTCCTGCTAGACGCACCGGCGGCCCGGGCCAAACCCGTTCCGACGTGGGCGGCGCTCGACGTCTCCATGAGCATGACGCGGGGCGACAGCACCGCCTGGCGTGCCGCGCGAGACACGCTTCGGCGCGTTGCCGCCGAGTCGGTGTTTGTGTTTGGGGATTCTGCGCGCCGCGGTGACGCGACTGGAACGCCGCGCGATCTGTCGTCCTTTCTTCGGCCGGTGGCTGAGCGAGCGCTCGGGGCAGGGCACCCAGTGACGGTGGTGACCGACGGAGAGCTCGACGATCCGGACGCCGCGCGCAGCCTGCCCGCGGGATCGCGAGTGATTGTCATTCCGCACCCTGTCCGGCGCGATCTCGCCGTGGCGTCAATCGATGTTCCGCGTGCCGTTGTAAGCGGTGACACGATCGAGGCGCGCGTGGGGCTCATTGCCGGCAGCGGTGGCGCTCGCGCGGGCACGTTGACCTTGACGCTCGAGGGCCGCACAGTCGGCACAACCCCGGTCGATTCGCTTCCCGCGTTCGGCGAGCGGACGATTGCGCTCAGAGCAAAGCTCGACGGCGCAGCGGGCTCGGCACTCCTGCGCGCGATTGTCGCATCCCCCGAAAATGCCGAGGCGAGAAACGACACGCTCGTCGCGGCGATTGACCTCTCGCGCGCGGCGAGCGCGGTGTTCGTATCGACCTCGCCGGATTTCGATGCGCGCTACGCATTGGCCGTGTTGCGGGGCGCGTTGGCCATTCCGACGCGCGGGTTCTTCCGCGTCGCTCCGGGAGAATGGCGCATCGAAGGCGCGCTGACTCCCGTGCCCGAAGCCGAGGTGCGGCAGGCGCTACGCGACGCGCCCGTCGCGATCATCCACGGCGACACGTCGGCGTTCGGCGCTCCGCGCGCCGCGACGCTCGGACCGCTCGCACTGATCGTCACCGCCGGCGCAGAGGGCGAATGGTACCCCTCGGCGGCCCCGTCGTCGCCGCTTGCTCCCGCCCTGTCCGGACTGCTCTGGGATAGTCTGCCGCCCGTCGCGGTTGCGACGACCAGCCCCAAGGGAGCGTGGGAAGGGGTGATCGCGCGCCGTGGACGCGGCGAGGAACGCAAGCCCATTCTTGTCGGCACCGACGAGCCGCGGCGCGTTGCGGTCGTGGCGGCCTCCGGTCTGTGGCGCTGGCGGTTTCGCGGTGGCGTGGCGTCCGATGCCTTCACCGCGCTCTGGGGAAGCGTGTTCGATTGGCTCGCTGCCGAGCGGGCTGACCGTCGCGCGGCGGTGCCGGACGAGCGCCTCTTGCGGGCCGGTGACCCGGTTCGCTGGCGCCGCGGTTCGGCCAACGACTCGGTGGTGACCGTCGGTTTGCAATTACGGACGGGTGGGAAAGCGAACGGATCGGCGCGCGTGGATTCGTTGACGCTTCACTTCGCGCCGGGGGCCAGTATTGTCGAGTCGGCACCGCTGCCGCCCGGCATTTACGAGGTGACCGTCCGCGGCGGTACGGCGCTCCTCGCCGTGAATCCCTCCCGGGAATGGCTTCCGCGCGCCGCACGGATTCCGGGCGGCGTTGTGCGTGGAATTGTTTCGGCCGACGCCACGCCGAGGTTGCGCGGCGCCGGCTGGGCGTACGCGCTGGCGATATTGATGCTGTGCGCCGAGTGGACGTTGCGGCGCCGTCGGGGAATGCGATGATCTGGAACGAGGTGCATGCGGCTCTTTCGTAAATCCGGCGATGTTCCCAAGCGCTCGCTCTGGCAGCGCATCAAGGACGTCGCATTGCTGGACGTGGCGGTGCTGGCGCGAGGCGGTGTTTCTCCGGGGTCGCTCGAGCAGCTCGAACAACTGCTTCTCGAGGCGGATTTTGGCGTGCCGGTCACGCTTCGGCTCGTCGCCGACGTCGAGCGTCTGGCACAGCGCGGTTTAGTAAAGTCTCAAGACGACTTTCAGCAGGCCATCGCCGACGGCGTTGCTGCCGCGCTTGCGGGAGGCAACAGCGATCCGCGACTGCTCATGGCGCCGGCCGGTCCGACCGTCATCCTCGTTGTTGGTGTCAACGGAGCAGGGAAGACGACGTTCATCGGGAAGTTGAGCGAGCGCCTGCGACGTGAAGGAAAGCGCGTCATGGTCGCCGCGGGCGATACCTTCCGCGCCGGCGCTATTGATCAGCTCCGGGTTTGGTCCGAGCGCACGAAGGCGGAGTTCGTCGGCGGCAAGCCGGGCACCGATCCGGCGTCGGTCGCCTTCGACGCCATCGATTCGGCGATTGCGCGCGAGATGGACGTGTTGATCATCGACACCGCCGGCCGCCTGCACACGAGCGACGCGCTGATGGATGAGTTGCGCAAGGTGGCGCGCGTCATCATCAAGCGTCTGCCCACCGCGCCGCACGAGACGCTGCTCGTGCTCGACGGCACGATCGGACAGAACGCGGTGCAGCAGGCGAAGATATTTTCGGCGGCCGTTCCGGTGACCGGGCTCGTGGTGACCAAGCTCGACGGAACCGCGCGCGGCGGCGTGGTCGTCGCGGTGCACGAGGCGATCAATGTTCCGGTCAAGTTCGTTGGAACGGGCGAGACCGCGGACGACCTGCTTCCCTTTGATCCGAAGTCGTTCGCGCAAGAGCTGCTGAGCGACGAGTGACGGACCGCGCTCGGTCGCAGCGCCTCTTTCTCGATACGCCGGTCACGTATCTCAAGGGCGTTGGTCCGGCGCGCGCCGAAGCGCTCAGGCGTCTCGGCATCATTACCGCGGGCGACCTGCTCTTTCACGTGCCGCACCGCTACGAGGATGCGAGCACGGTCACACCCATAAGCTCGCTCGAGCCGGGGATGCAGGGCACCGTGATCGGAACGGTCATCTCCAAGGGGGTGCTTCCAACGCGAAAGGGCTTGCGGATCTTTCAGGTCGTCCTTCGTGACGAAACTGGAATGATCGAAGCCTCATGGCCGGGCCAGCCGTTCCTCGACCGAACGATCAACAAGGGCGATGTGCTTCTCGCCACGGGCATCGTCCGGTTCTATCACGGGCGTCAGCTGCAACCGCGCGAGTTCATCAACCTCGGCGACGAAGAAGGCGCGACTGCGCAGGGACGCGTCCTTTCAGTCTATCCGGCCACCGAGGGATTGTCGTTCAAGCTCATTCGCACCATCGTCGACGCGCATCTCGACGCGCTGCTGCCGTTGGTCAACGAGTACCTGCCGTCCGACGTGCTCGCGGCCGCCGGCGTGCCGGGCGTTCGCGATGCGCTGCGAATGGTCCACCGCCCGTCGTCGATCGCCGAAGCAATGGAGGGGCGGTCGAGACTCGCGTTCGAAGAGCTGTTCTTTGTGCAGCTGCTCCAACAGCGGGCCAAGGAGCTGGCGCGTGAAAAGCGCGCGGGAATCACGTTCGTAAACAAACGCGCGTTCACCACGACGGTGCGCACGGGATTGCCGTTCCAGCTCACGTCGGCGCAGGTAAGGGCCGTGCGCGAGATCTTCGCCGACATGTGCAGCGATCGCCGCATGCATCGGTTGTTGCAGGGCGACGTCGGCAGCGGGAAGACGATCGTCGCGCTGTTCGCCGCGCTGCTGGCCATCGAGAACGGGTACCAGGCGGCAATCATGGTCCCGACCGAGCTGCTCGCCGAACAGCACGCGCGCACGTTTACCAGTTTGCTGGCGCCGCTATCCATTGCGCCGATCCTGTTGACGGGCAGCCTTCCGGCACGCGAGCGCAAGGCCATCGCGCGCCGTCTCGAGAGCGCCGAACCCGTGCTCGTGGTCGGGACGCATGCGCTGGTGCAGGAGGCAACGTCGTTCGCGAAGCTTGGCTTCGTCGCCATCGACGAGCAGCACCGCTTCGGCGTTGAACAGCGCAAAGCGCTCGGCGCCAAGGGCGAGATGCCGGACATATTGCTCATGACGGCAACGCCGATCCCGCGGTCGCTCGCGCTGACACTGTACGGCGATCTCGACCTCAGCATTCTCGACGAGCGGCCCCCCGGGCGCCACCCGATTGCGACGGCCCTCCGCCACGAGTCCGGTCGCGCGCGTGTATTCGAGTTCGTCAATCGCCAGCTCGCGCAGGGGAGACAGGCCTACATCGTCTATCCGGTGATCGAGGAATCGGAAAAGAGCGATCTCAAGGCGGCGGCGACGATGTACGAGACGCTCGCCTCGGGACCGTTTGCCGAACGCCGGGTGGCGCTGCTGCATGGCCGCGTTCCGGCCGACGAGCGTGATGCCATCATGCGGCGTTTTCGCGATCGTGAGGTGGATCTCCTGGTGGCCACCACCGTCATCGAGGTGGGGATCGACGTGCCCAACGCCACGGTGATGCTCGTCGAACATCCCGAGCGGTTCGGTCTATCTCAGCTTCACCAGCTGCGCGGACGGGTGGGCCGCGGGGCAGACGAGTCCTACTGCATCCTCCTGGGCGACGTAAGCCCCGAGGCCGCCGAGCGTTTGAAGATATTCACGAGCACCGAGGATGGATTCGAGATTGCTCGTGAGGATTTGCGCATGCGCGGCATGGGCGATCTGTTCGGAGAGCGGCAAAGCGGTGTGCCCACGTTCCGTATCGCCGATCCGCTGCGCGACGAATTGTTGAATGATCGGGCGCGTGAAACGGCGGCCAAGCTCCTGGCGCGGGATCCGGGATTGGAGCGGCCGGAGCATTCGGGGCTTCGCCGCGTGCTCGGCGAGCGATATGCGCGTTCGCTGGAGCTGTTTCGCGTCGGGTGACGATCCGCCGTGCTATGGTTGCTCGGGCTTGCCGGGGGGCGGTTGCGAAAGGCGCTTCCGAATGCGCTCGAGTTCGGAGGTTGCTTTGGCCAACTCGTCTTTGAGTCGCTTGACCTCGGCCTCCGCGGGCGACGGAGTGTCGGCGAGCGCCTTGGCGTCCGCCGCCTGCGTCTTTGCGTTGGCCGCGACCGTCGACGCGTCTTTCGCCTGCGCCATGGCCGACGCCGCGAGTTTATTTAGCTCATTGAGCTGAGCGCCGATCCGCCTCAGAGTCGTTGCCTCGACGACGTGTTCTCGCGGGCGTACGTCGGCCAGGTAGGCATCGAGTGACGACATGGCCGTTACGGCCGAGTTGTGATGATTGCTGGGGTCCATCTTGAACAGTGCGCGCCAATATTCGGTTTCCAGCGCGTCGGCGCTTCCTGGATGGTGCATGGCGTAGTCGGCGAGCATGCTGTCGGCCACGTCGAATCGCGATTCGGACGCAAGTTGCCGCGACGTCGCCAGAACGGTTGGCCAGGTGGACGGAGCTCCATCGGGCGTGTTTCGCGCATTCAGCATGGCGCAGCCGCAAAGGTTGAACGTCGCGACGGCGACGACGCAGGCGCTCCGACAGCGAGATGCGTTCATGCGAGCTTTCTCCGACCGGGAATGACCCGCTGCGCAAGCGACTTGCGTTCCACGCGTGTTGGAAGCGTCATGGAAAACGTAGTGCCGACGCCCGGCGTGCTCTCGCAGATGATGCTGCCGCCGTGGGCTTCGACGATGCCCTTTGCGATGGCAAGTCCCAAGCCCGTTCCGTCGGCCCGAGCGGATGCCTGGTTGTCCGCTTGATAGAACTTCTCGAAGATTCGTGGCAACTGATCGGGGGGAATGCCGGCGCCCGTGTCGCAGACCGTCATACAGATCGATCCGTCGACCGGTTCCACGGTGAGCTCGACCGTGCCACCATGCGGCGTGAACTTGAACGCGTTCGAGAGCAAATTGCCGAGTACCTCGTTGACTCGGTCAAGGTCCCAAACGACTTCGTCGGGCAGGCCATCATGACCGCGCACAATGAATTTAACGTCGCGCTGAGCGGCCAGGACGTGAAAGGCGCTTTCCAGTTCAGTGAGCAACTGTTCGAGCTTGATCGGCCGAGGCTCCAGCCTCCCGCCGCCGGCCTCGAAGCGACTGACGTCGAGCAGCTGTTTCACCAACCGCGACAGTGTGTTTGCCTGCGAGACGACGGTCTTGATCGTCTCTTCCTGCCGGGCCGTGAGCGGGCCATACAGGCCTTCTTCGAGTAGCTGCAGGTAGCCGATGATGACGTTGATCGGCGTCTTGAGCTCGTGCGACGCCACCGACACGAACTCCGCCTTGAGCTTGTCGAGCTCACCGAGCTGCATGGTCATCGCGCCAAAACTCTTCGCGAGCTGGCCGAACTCGTCGGATCGCGTTCTGGGAATTGTCAACGTGTAGTCGAGGTCCCCGTCGGCGACGGCGCTCATGCCGGCCTTGAGATTGTCGATCGGATGGCTGATCGACCGCGTGAGAAAAAATGCGACGCTCGCGGCGATGACGAGGGCGAGGGCGAGCGCGCTAATCGATACCGATGCGGCCTGGTCGATCGAAACCGCTTGCTCCTCGACGTGCTCGGCGGTCCTCGTTCGCAACTCCTGCTCGGCGGTTCGGATCGTGGTGTCTGCACTGCTCATTGCGGGCACGACGACACTGTCCGAGAGAGAATCGGCGAGCTTGCCGTTGCCGGCGAGCGCGGCTTGATACTCCGCGGGCGCTACGTCGGCGATTTTCTGGATGGATGCGCGGATGTCGCGTCCGAACGACGGCAGTTGGAAACGGCCGAGTGAATCGGCGAGCGAGCCAATGCGTCTGATCTCTTTGTCCATGGCGTCGCGTGCGGCGCTGTCTTTCGAAAACAGAAGCGACAGCTCCTGACGGCGCAGATCGCTGAGGCCTTCGCGCAAATGCCCGAGCACGAGCGACGCCGCCATTTCGCGGTCGCGCAACGCCTGGGCGTCGTCATGCAGCCCGCGCAGCGACTGAATGGCGTAAACCAGGGGACCAACCAGGATGATCGCGATCGTGACGAGGCCGGCCGCGAGCCTCGAACGCAGGGTCATGTTGGTGCAGGGGGCGTTCTGATGAAGGCGTCTTCCTGCAAGGAGGACGCCGCAAAGGACGACACCGCTAGGAGGCGTATCCTAGGGGTACCATCACTGGAATGACAGGTGTAGCGTTATGGCTCGTCCCACCAGCAACTTAGCCCGCTTGCCATGGCCGATACCACTCCCCGCATCGCCGAGCTCCGAGATCACGCCGGACAGACCGTCACGGTCCGCGGTTGGATTACTCACGTCCGTTCGTCCGGAAAGGTTGCGTTCGCTGTCATTCGAGACGGGACCGGCGTGATGCAAGCTGTGTTCGTCAAGACGCAATTGCCGGCTGAGGTATGGGAACGGTTCAAGGAACTGACCCTCGAGACATCGGTCCACGTCACCGGCGAAGTGCGAGCCGAACCCCGTGCGCCCGGCGGTTTCGAGATGGGTGTCACAGGCCTGAGCGTCATCGGACCCAGTCCCATAGACTACCCCATTCAGCCCAAAGAGCACGGAATCGATTTCCTCCTCGATCACCGCCATTTCTGGCTGCGCAGCAACCGCGTCCGCGCGATCTTTGCGATCCGAAATGAAATCGAGCAGGCCATCCACGACTTTTTTTACGAGCGCGGATTTCTTCGGGTCGACACACCGATCCTCACGGCCGCCATCGGCGAACGTAGCGGACTCTTCTCCACCGAATACTTCGACGAAGGCACCGCGTATCTCGCGCAGACTGGACAGTTGTACGGTGAAGCGGCGGCGGCGGCGTTTGGCAAGATCTACACGTTCGGCCCCACCTTTCGCGCCGAGAAATCCAAGACGCGCCGGCACCTGACAGAGTTCTGGATGATCGAGCCCGAGGTCGCCTGGAACGACTCGGCCGACAACATGCGCCTGCAGGAAGAGTTCGTTTCCTATCTGGTGCAGCGCTGTTTGGAGCGACGGTCGGCCGAGTTAAAAGAACTCGAACGCGACATCGCGCCGCTCGAGCGGGTGAAGGCCCCGTTCCATCGCGTCAACTACACCGATGCGGTTGCGATTTGCCAAGCGAAGGGCAGTTCCGTGAAATGGGGCGACGACCTTGGCGCTGAAGACGAGGCCCTGCTCGTGGCCGACTACGATCGTCCCGTGTTCGTGATGAACTATCCCAAGGAAGCAAAAGCCTTCTACATGAAGGAGAATCCCGACGATACGCGTACGGTGTTGTGCGATGACTGTCTCGCGCCCGAAGGCTACGGCGAGATCATCGGCGGGTCACAGCGCGAGGACGACTACGACAAACTCCTCCACCGCATTCACGAGGAAGGTCTGCCAGTCGACGCGTACGGGTGGTATCTGGATCTTCGAAAATACGGAACGTTCGTCCACTCAGGATTCGGCTTGGGTCTGGAGCGGACGGTCGCCTGGATCTGCGGCCTGCAACACATTCGTGAAGTGATTGCCTTCCCGCGGATGATGCATCGTTTGCGGCCGTAGTCGATCAGATGTTCGGCGGGAGTATGAGCGTCACCTCGGTGTGGGTGCGACCGAGGTGCGCGACTTCGCCCATGGTACGTTGCGGTCTTCGCTGCGATCAGCGCTGGGGCGGCACGATGATCGTGCGAACGACGAGCGGTCTGTCGAGGTCCACCTCCGTCCCCTGCTCGGGCGCGTTCCCGCGGCGTGTGCGGATCCGGACCGTGGTATTGAGGCTCAGCCGTCTGCAAAAATAGAAGAGACCGTTCGACCCCGTGATGGTTTCGTCGTTGAGCGCGACCCGCACCCCTTTCACCGGCGCGCCCTTGCTGTCGACCACTCGACCGATCAGCCACACGGAATTTGGATCGACCGGGTCGGCCCCGGCCGGCAGGACCGCGGCGCACGCGCCGCGCACGTAGTCCGTCGCGGTCGGCACCGTGAACGTGGCGTTCACCGTCTTTCCGCGCTCGGCCGTGAACGCGACCGGCGCTGCCAGCACGATTCCCAGCTGCTCCAGCAGGGAGTCCGCGACAATTCCAGTGTACGGCCCGGGCAGTAGATTTGGGATCTCTAATACGCCGTGCGCGTCGGTTGTCCCTTCATAATCGGTGCTGTCCAAACGGAGCTTGACGCCTGGCATCGGCTTTCCGGCGCGATCCAGCGCGAGGGCATGAAGCGTCCCGAGCGGGGCCTGCCACGTTGTGCCGTCCGTCCACGCCGCATGGGCCACCTCGCCGCCCGATTCGCGAACGTAGTAGCTTGCCCGCGTCGTGAGGGAGTTTCGTCCGTACACCGTGTCGGTGTTCGCGCCGATCAGCCGAAAAAACCAGCGGTCGATCATGACGATGCCGTTGTCCAGCGCGCGGAACGAAATGCGTCCTCCGGCGTGCGCCGTGACGTATCGCGAGTCGACGCCGACGTACCGGAATTCGATGTCGCGCAGTTCGCGGGCCACGGTGTCGATCCACAGTGCGCCTTCGATGTCGATGCGGTCCTTGCGGCGATTGGCGGGCACGAACGCCAACCCGATTTGGTTGGGCCGCTCGCGTACCGGGTCGCTGATATGAAAGCAGTAGCCATCGGTGAAGCCGTCATCGAGGAGCACGTCGGCGTCGGGCCCAAAGAATTCCTGCGTCCCGGCATTGTCTCGGCGAAAGCCGAGGCGGACGAAATCCGTCGCGGTGCGTACGGCAACGAACGATGTCTTCACCTGCTCGCTGGCGTCGATCCGAACTTCCTGGTTCTCGACTTGATCTCCGTTGCCACGCATGTGCCGAATGAACTGCAAACGGATCATCCGGGCGGGCGTCGTTTCTCGCGCTACGACCGTTGTCGCCAGTCCCGCGCGCGCTTGACCGAGCAGCGCATTCGCGTCCGCGCGATCGGCTCGTCGTGAACAACTGGCTCCCGCCGTGACCCGCACCGGCTCGAGGAGCGTGGGGAGCGATACCATGACGACGTCGAGCTGTACACTGCCGGACGTTGCCCGCGGCGTCGAAATGTCGCGCGGACGAAATCCAATTCGAACGACGCGCATTCGGCGAACGGTCTCGTCCATCGCGACGCGGTACTCGCCGCGCTGATCGGTCAGTTGCCGGCGAATCATCGTGCCGGACGAATCGACGAGCGTGACCACCGCTCCGGCAATCGGGCGCCGATTGACGGAGTCGATCACACTTCCGTGAAGGTCCTGCGCGCCGACACGCGCGAACGCCACGGCCGACGCAACCAAGTAGACACCGAAACGGACTGCGTGCGAGAGCGACCCCACTACGGTTTCGGCTTGAACCGAATGGGGAGGATCGTAAGCATGCTTGTCATCGCCTGCTGAACGACCGCGCCGGTCCATCCTCCCTCACTGGCGGTCGTCGACAACGTTCCGCCCATTGGGATCTTCGCCGCGCAGCTGAAGAACAGTCCGTCGGTACCCGTCTTGTACGACTTGCCCGTCGGTTGCGATTGCCCCGGCCCGATCTGCTGCGCGAAGGTAACGATGACGTCTTCAACGGCCTGACCGTCCAGGCCAGTGACGCGCCCAAACACGATCGGCGAGCTTGGCTCGAACCGATGGTCGGCGATGCATCGCCGGGATAAAAACTCCTCGGTCGTGAACGTGTCCAGTGGTCGCTCCACGACCGAGTCGCGATTGGCGATGAAGGTGAGCGGCGTGGGCAGGTCGAAGTTCAACGGCCGCAATCGCGGATCAACGATGACCAGCGAATACGGCCCGGGGATCAGACCGCTGAACACCGCATAGCCCGCCGAGTCAACGATCGCGCCGTACGGGGTGTCGTCGAGCCAGAGCTGCGTTCCCGTGGCCGGTTGCTTTTCTGTGGTCAGCGCGTGCACGCGGAGTGCGCCGAGCGACGCTTTCCACGCATGGCCGTCGGTCCACTCGGCGTACGCGAGCTCGCCGCCGCTCTCGTGCACGTTGAACGCGTGCTCGGTTTTCGGATCGCGTGTCGGCATCGTCACACTGGCGGAGTCGCCGATGAGGCGAAGGTTCCACCGGTCGATGAGCACGATGCCGTTGTCCATTTCACGAAACGAGATCCGGCCGCCTGGCTTGAATCGCTCCACGGCCGCATCGACGCCGACGTATCGAAACTCGATGTCGCGCAGTGCACGCGCGACGGTGTCGATCCAGAGAACGCCGTTGATGTCGATTCGGCCGCGGCGCCGGTCGGCGGGCACAAAGGCGAGCCCGACTTGCGTCGACCGCGACGGATCGGGATTCGCGAGTTGAAAGCAGTATGCGTCGGCAAAATTTTGGTCGAGCAGCACGTTGGCGTCGGGCGCAAAGAACGTCTGCGTGGTTACGCCGTCGTCCGCGAAGCCTCGACGACCGAAGTCAACGGCGGTGCGCGCGGCGCCGAACGCGCTCGTCGAGCGGGCGGTGGAATCGGCGAACACCTGCATGTGGTCAACCCGATCACTCGTGCCGGCCATGGTTCTCTCATACGTCAACCGCACCATTGCCGCGGGATTGGCCTCGCGCGCGACCACGGTGGCGAGCAGTCCATTGCGCGCCTGCTCGAGGAGCGCGAATGCCGCGGCGCGGTCGGCGCGCTTCGAACACTTCCCCTGGTCGTTGACGGTAACGCGCTCGAGAAACGTTGGAATCGCGACCATGACGACATCGAAGGTGAGCGCGGATCCGTTGCTCTCGCCTCTACGTTCCGGAAGACGAAGCTCGCGGAGACGAAACCCGATGCGCTGCACGCGCACGCGTCGCGCCGACGCGGCGAGCTCCAACGCGTAGACTCCGCGCTCATTCGCGATGTTCCGGTCCACTACCGCGCCCGCCGAATCGAGAAGCAGCAACACGGCGCCGGCAATCGGCAATCCACTCACGCTGTCCCGCACCGTGCCGCGGAGCGTCTGCGCCTGGCCCGACGCCGCGGTCAGCGTGGCCGCAGACAACGCCAGCACACACGAAAGCACTGCGTCCGTCAGGCATCGCAACGCGCGCGTCGTGAGCATCAGGTTGCGCCGCGACGGATCATGGTTCCCCCGATTTTACCTCGTCCCACAGCGCGTCCAGTTGGTCCAACGAGGCTTCGCCCACCTTGAGGCCTCGTTCCGATGCCATGCGTTCTACGGCGCCGAACCGCGTCGAAAATTTCACATTTGCCTTGTCGAGCGCCAGCGCCGGGTGCACGCCGGCTTTTCGGCACAGGTTGACCACGGCGAACAGCAAGTCGCCAAGCTCGCCTTCGACCCTGTCGTGGGATGAGTCGTACTTCGGCGCGGCACCGTCGACGGGAGGCGGTCGGTTGGCGAGCTCCTCGCGCACTTCGAGCAACTCTTCTTCCACTTTTTGAATCGGCCCTTCCACATCCGGCCAGTCGAACCCTACACCGGCCGCGCGATCCTGCAACCGAAAGGCCCGGTGGAGCGCGGGCAGGTCCACCGGCAACCCGTCGACGAGACTGGCGCGTCGCTTCGCCTTCATCTGTTCCCAGGATTGCTTGGCGCCCTGATCGTACAAATGCGGGTGCCGTCCTTTCATCTTCGTGATGAACCCGTCGGCCACGTCGTACATCGTGAACGCGCCGCGTTCCTCGGCGAGAACGGAGTGGAAGAGAATCTGCAGTAGAAGGTCGCCGAGCTCTTCACGGAGCTTCGTGTCGTCGCCGCCGCGGATCGCGTCGTCGACTTCGTAGGCTTCTTCGATCAGATAGGGTCGCAGTGACTCGTGCGTTTGCGCGGCATCCCACTCGCAACGGGCGCGCAAATCACGCATCAACGACAGCGTATCTTCAAGGGACGGTTTCGCTTGCATAGCCTCCTCAGGTCCGGTATACTACCCGCCCCCCGAACAACGGGTCAATGCATAGTTTGATGAGACGCGCCTGGGTCGATATCGACCTGGGCGCTTTGTTACGCAACGGAGCCACGCTCGCCGCGCGTGCCGGCGTGCCCCTTCTGCCCATGGTCAAGGCCGATGCGTATGGACTTGGCGCCGTTCGAGTTGCCCGCACGTTGGAGCGTCTCGGTCCGTGGGGATTCGGCGTGGCCACGATCGCCGAGGGCGAGGAGCTGAGACGTGCGGGGATCACACGACCGATCATTGTTTTCACGCCGCTCCTCGACAGTGATTTCGATGGCGCCCAGCGCGCGCATCTCACTCCCAGTTTTGGTGACAGCGCCTCGATTCTGCGGTGGGCGGAAACCGCGCGTCCGTGGCACCTCGCGATCGATTCCGGAATGAATCGCGCGGGAATACCGTGGTGTTCGATCGACAGGGTGTTGGACGCGGTCACCGTGAGTCCCCCGCAGGGCGCGTTTACACACTTTCATTCCGCCGATCGCAATGACGCCACGCGCGACACGCAGGAAGAGCGTTTTGCGTCGGCAATTGCACGATTGCCGGAGCGCCCCGCGATGCTCCACGCCGAGAACAGCTCGGCGATCGAATACCGCGGGCCGTCCAAGTGGGACATCGCGCGGCCGGGCATTTTTCTGTACGGCGTGGGCAGCGGAACGTCGCCGCAAATTCAGCCGGCACCGGTCGTCGCGATGCGCGCGCGCGTGGTCGACCTTCGCACCATTCCGAGTGGCGAGACGGTGAGCTACGGCGGAACGTACCGCGCCGATGCGGAACGCCGAATCGCTACGTTGGCGGTGGGTTACGCGGACGGATATCGCCGTGTGCTCGGCAATCGGGCCAGTGTGCTGGTGGGAGGGAAGCGCGCGCCGGTTGTAGGCGTGGTCACGATGGACATGACGATGGTCGACGTCACAGGCGTTCCGTGTGAAATCGGCGATGTGGCGACGCTCATCGGCGCCGACGGCGACGACCACATCGACGTGCGTGAGCTCGCCGACGTCGGCGAGCTCAGTCCATATGAGATCTTGACCGGTTTGCGCGGGCGGCTTCCGCGCCGCTATCTCGAGGAGTCGGCCTGATGCGGCGCGCGGCTATTGTCGTTCTCGACGGCGTCGGCATTGGTGAGGCGCCCGACGCCCTGCAGTACGGCGACGTGGGTAGCAATACGCTCGGCAACCTCTCGCGTGCCGTTGGCGGAATGGCGCTCCCGAATCTCGAACGCGCCGGGCTGGGCAACATCGCTCCACTGGATGGCGTCGAGCCGTGCGACGCAGCGACGGGTGCGTGGGGCTTGATGATTCCGCAGTCGCCGGGCAAGGACAGCACCACCGGCCATTGGGAGATCGCGGGTGTTCATCTTGCGCGGGCCTTCCCGACGTATGCGCACGGCTTTCCGGCGGAGGTCGTCGCGATGTTTGCGGAACGAACCGGGCGCGATGTGATTGGGAACGTGGTGGGAAGTGGAACGGCAGTGCTCGATCAATTCGGAGCGGATCACCAACGGTCGGGGGCTTGGATTCTCTATACGTCGGCCGACTCGGTTTTCCAGATCGCGGCCCACGAAGGGGTCGTTTCATTGAAGGAACTGTACGAGGCGTGCGCGATCGCGCGCCAAATGCTCGTTGCGCCAAATGACGTATCTCGCGTCATTGCGCGCCCATTCGTCGGGCGGCCGGGCGCGTATGTGCGAACGTCCAATCGACGCGACTTCTCCATCGCCCCGCCCACGCTGACCCTCCTCGATGCGCTGGCGGAGGCGGGGGTTGCAAGGGAGGGCGTGGGGAAGATCGACGATTTGTTTGCCGGCCGGTCCATCCAATCGGCCCATACCGCCGACAACGCCGGCGGGATCGATTGCATCAAGAAGTGGCTTAGTGAGGAGTCAAGTGGGTTACTGTTCGCGAACCTAGTAGATTTCGATCAAGCCTTCGGGCACCGAAACGACATTTCGGGGTTCTATGGTGCGTTGCGGCAGTTTGACGACGCTCTACCGGGACTATTGGCTCTCATTCGCGAGGACGATCTGCTATTCATCACGGCCGACCACGGCAACGATCCGACGACGGCGTCGACCGACCATGCTCGCGAGTGCGTGCCATTGCTCGCGCTCGGTCCGTCCGTCATCCCGGCATCCGTCGGGAGTCGATCGACGTTTTCGGATCTTGGCGCCACGGTGGGAGAGTGGTTGGGAATCAGTTTCCGCGGGCGCGGCGTATCGTTCTTGTCGCAGTTGGTCGCGCGCTAACATGGCGGCGGAGCTTTGGCCCGGGACCGAGCCACCGGGCGACGAGCACACCCTGACCCGGTTGCGCGAGCGGGCCTTTGCCGCGATGGAACGCGCGTATGCCCCATACTCGAATTTTCGTGTCGGAGCCGCGCTGCTCGCCTCGGACGGTAGCATCACCGAGGGGTGCAACGTCGAGAACGCTGCGTACCCGGCGGGTATGTGCGCGGAGCGGGCCGCCGTCGGCGCGGCGGTCGCTCAAGGGAACAGAAGCTTCGAAATGGTGGTAGTTGCCACGGAAGCAGAGGAGCCGACGCCGCCCTGTGGCATGTGCCGGCAGGTCTTGGAAGAGTTTTCGCCGCACATGCAGGTCGTGAGCATCACGCGCGATGGACAAGAAGCGCGCTGGACGCTCGACGAACTATACCCCAAGGCGTTTACGCCGCACTCACTGGACCGGCGATGAACCCGGAGAGCTCGTTTGAATAAGAAGGTTCTGACGCTGTTGACCGCCGCGCTTGCCACCATCGCCATTGCCGCTTGCAGCGAGAACCTCGACGGGGGTAAGTCGTGTCCGCTGCTCTGTCCGGAGCAAGCAGTCACGTTGGCGGATACGACGATTGATGCGGTCATCGGCGACACCACCGTTCCGGGCTTGCCGCCGATCGGATCCGAGGGGTTCCTGATGCTCGCATCGCACGGCGACACCCTCGAGACGCGGGCGATCGTGCGATTCGATACGTTGCCGCAGACGTACACGAAGACGTCGATCGACAGCACGATCGTGAAGCTCGACAGCGCAATCCTCGTGGTTCCCATCGTCAAGCCTGATTCCCTGAAGCGGCCCCACGCGCCGCTGACGATCGAGGTCTACAACGTCGACACGACCGAATCCGATACCGTGACCGCGGTGTTGGCGACGTTCTTTCGACCGGACCGCTTTCTCGGGTCAAAGACGTTCGCGCCCGAGTCGCTGCTCGACACACTGCGCGTTCCGATCTCGACGGACAGCGTGCTCTCTCGCGTGCTGAATGGAAAGAAGCTGCGCGTTGGGTTTCGCGTTCGAAGCTCGGTCGGTATTGACCTGCGCATCGGGACCACGCACGTCGGGCAGGCGGTAACGCTCCGAATGGTCGCGTCGAAAGACACGGCGGCGGCCCCAGTGATCGTGTCGCCGCTCTCGAACACGCCGCTCGATGCCACCTTCCTGTCGGACCCACTGTCCGACTACACCATCGTGCTCAAGGGAGGCACGACGACGCCAAGCACGATCCTGGCCGTCGGCGGCGTTCCGTCTCGACGTGTCTTTCTGCGATTCAACGTACCGTCGCGCATCGTCGATTCGACGACCATCGTGCGCGCGTCGCTGCTTCTCACGCAGGTGCCGAACCGGCGGCTCGCGCAACACGATTCGGTGTACGTCTACCCATTGGCCGTGCTCGCGAGTCCCGTGGTGACCGACGTGGCCAGCCTGCTGCAGTTTGTCGGACCGAGTGGGCAGTTCAACCTCGATTCCGTCAGCATGGCGCCGGGCGACAGCGGTGTCCGCTCATTCGAGATCGTAGGGCTCGTTCGGACATGGAAGGCGCAACCGTCCACCGTGAGCCCGAGAACGTTGGCGCTGCGCAGCGGCGCGGAAGGACAACTGCCGGGTGAGTTCGACTTCTTTTCCAGCAAGGCAGCGGTTGGCGTTCGCCCGCGTTTGCGTATCACGTACGTGACGAAATCCAGTTCCGGGTTGCCATGATGATGACACGTTCCATTCGGTGCGCGCGCGCGCTAAGTCGCTGCATTGTCGGCGGTAGCCTATTCGTCGTCGTTCCCGCGGTCACCGCAGTTGCGCAGGCCAATCTGAGCACGCAGGGTTTCGGATTTTCCACGGGTCAATTCAGCTCGCGCGCACAGGGCACCGGCGGTGCGATCGCGGAACTGGATCCGTTGTCGCCGATCAATCCGGCGAGCATCACGTTACTCGGCTCACGCACCCTGTTTTTCCAGATCGAGCCGGAGTTCCGAAGCGTCAAAACCGCTAGCGGCAGCGAACAGACCAGCACTGCGCGGTATCCCGTGGTGTTTGGCGCCATTCCGTTTGGTTCGAGTTGGATGTTCACGCTCGGATCATCCACGCTGCTCGATCGCACGTCGTCCACGACATTTCTCACCCCTCAGCATCTGGGGGGAGCGGACAGCGTCGCGATGACGACGAACTTTCACGTTGACGGCGCGATGAACGACGTGCGGTTGGGCGCGGGCTGGACGCCGCTGACCTGGCTACGCCTCGGGCTCGGTGCCCACGCGATCGTGGGACACAACCTGATCAACGTGACACAATCGTTCGGCGCCGACTCTTCACGGTTTGCGTCGTTCTCGCAATCGCGCGTGCTGGGCTTCGATGGCGCGGCAATCTCCGGCGGTGTGGACCTGATCTCCAAGAGCGTGATCGCCTCGTTCTCAGCGCGGAAAGGCGGGACGCTCAAGCTGAACGCCGAAGACACCACACTCACGTCGGCAAACGTCCCAGACCGGTTCGGGGCGTCGATTGCGTACGTCGGCATCGCCAACTCGACCATCTCGGTACGCACGTCGCACGACAACTGGTCGGCGCTCGGCGCGCTCGGCGGCGTGGGACTCAAGGGCGTGGACGCGTGGGACACGAGCATCGGCGCGGAGCTCGCCGGCCCGCGTTTTCAGGATCGCCTGATCTACCTGCGCGGCGGATTCCGCACGCGGACGCTGCCTTTCCAGGCAGCGGGTGGCGACGTGAAGGAGAACAGCATTAGCGGCGGGATCGGGACGACGCTGGCGAATGGCCGCGTCCTGGGCGATCTTGCCGTCATCCATGCCAACCGGACCGCAGACGTGGGCGCGTCAGAGCGAGCGTGGACGATCAGCATTGGGATCAGCGTTCGCCCTTGATGACATCGTGGAGACCAACGCACCGCCAGCCAATGCGCCGCTGATCCTCGTCGCCGACGACGTCGCGGCGAACGTCGAGCTGCTGTTCGATCAGCTCCACGTGCTCGGCTTCCGTGCGATCGCGGCGTCCGATGGTCCCACCGCGCTCGCGGCCTGTTTCGAACACCGCCCCGATCTCTGCATTCTCGACGTCTCGATGCCTGCGGGTGACCTTGGCGTCGACGACCGGTCCACCGGCTTTGAAGTGTGCCGCCGGATCAAGCGCGACCCGCGAACGAAGAGCATGCCCGTCATCTTCGTCACCGCGTTGAACGACACGACCGATCGCGTCAAGGCGATCGAAGCGGGCGGCGATGATTTTCTCACCAAGCCGCACAACCGACTCGTGCTCGGTGCGCGCGTTCGCAGCCTGCTCAAGCTCAAGGCCGCCACCGACTCGCTCGAGGATACGCTTCGCAAGCTGCGCGAAGTCGAGAAGATGCGCGACGACCTGATGAAGATGATCGTGCATGATCTCAAAACACCGCTGACGGCCGTGCTGGCGTCGATGGAGATGTTGATCGACGGAGACTTCGGTGCGCTCAACGACCAGCAGAAGAAAATGCTCGCCGACGCCGAGGGGAAGGCGGAGGATTTGTTGGCGCTGATTGGCGACCTGCTCGAGGTGTCGCGCATCGAAGAGGCCACGATGTCGCTCGATCTGCAGCCGATCGCGCCGGCGGCATTGTTGAACGAGATCGTCCACGAGTGGTCCATCCGGTTCCAGCAGGAGCACGCGACGGCCATCCTCGACGTCGCTGACGACGCACCGGTGTTCGAGGCGGACAAGCCGCTGCTCAAACGCGTGCTGGGAAACCTGGTGCAGAACGCGCTCACGCATTCGGCGACGGCGATCACACTGCAGCTCAGCGCGCGCCGCGAGGGCGACGGCATTCTCTTCACGCTCGCGGACAACGGACCCGGCATTCCGCCGGAGTATCACGAAGTGATCTTCCGGAAGTTCGAGCGGGTGAAGAATCCGAATATCCCGCGTACCCGCAGCTCCGGCCTGGGCCTCGCGTTCTGCAAGCTCGTGGTGGACGCGCACGGCGGCCGCATCTGGGTGCAGAGCGCGGGAGAAGGCAAGGGAAGTGCGTTCCATTTTCTGCTGCCCATCAAGCCCCTCCATCGCGAGGTTCGCGTCACGGCGGGCGGCGCGGTGTCGGCGTGAAGGTCTACCTGCGCACCTTCGGGTGTCGCGCGAACCACTACGACACCGAAGCGGTTCGGGCGATGATCGAGACCAGCGGACACGCGGTCGTCGATTCGGTTGCCGACGCCGACGTCGCGGTGTTCAACAGCTGCGCCGTGACGTCCGACGCGGAAGCGGAGTTGAGGAAAGTCGTACGTCGTGCGTCGCGCGAGCATCCACGGCTCCGCAGTGTGGTGATGGGCTGTGCGGCCGCACTCGACGACGATCGCCCCGTCGCGCTGCAGATGCGCTCGTTGCCGTCGGTGGATCACGTCCTGGGCGGCGCCGATCTTCCAGCGATCGCCGCGGCGCTCGATCTCACGCCGGCCGGTGCGCTGCGTACGCGCGTTCAAACGTCGACGCGCGCGCTGCTTCGCATTCAGGATGGCTGCGACGAACATTGTACCTTTTGCGCGACCACGATGGCGCGCGGGGCGAATCGCAGCCGCTCGGTCGACGAACTGGCGCGCGAGGCGATCGTGCTGGCCGAGCGTCATCCGGAAATCGTGATTACTGGAATTCATATCGGAACGTACGGCGCCGATATCGGATCGTCGCTCGGGGCGTTGATGACGCGTCTGGTGCGCGATGTGCCGTCGGCACGGTTTCGATTGTCGTCGATCGAGGCGACGGAGCTCGACGACCCATTAGTCGAGCTGCTTGTCGGCGCTCCGGAGCATCTCGCCCCGCACGTGCACGCGCCGTTGCAGTCGGGATCCGATCGCGTGCTGCGGCGCATGGGCCGTAATTGGTATACAAGTGCTACTTATTGCGCCGCTCTCGAGCGGCTCGCCGGCCCTCTGACGGTGCTCGGGCTGGGCGCCGACGTGATTGCCGGCTTCCCGGGCGAGACCGACGACGATCACGCCGCGACGATCGCGCTGGTCGAACGATTACCGTTCACGTACTTGCATGTCTTTCCGTTCTCGGCGCGACCCGGGACCGCGGCGACGCGCATGAGTGGACAGGTGGCGCCTACTGTCGCGCGCCAACGCGCCGCCGAGTTGCGGGACATCGCGGCACGGAAAGCGCGGGCCTACGCCGCGCGCCGCGACGGCGGACTCGCCGACGTGATCGTGATTGGTCCCGGCCACGCGCGCGAGGGGATGAGCGGCGACTTCCTCACCGTGCGCCCGACGGATGCCGGATTGGCGCGCGGGACTCGGTTCGTGGCGCGCTTGGGTGTCGAGGGCGAGGGCTTGCTCGCAAGACCGGTTCCGTCGGCCTCCTGGCGCATGGACTCCTTGACCGCTCGCGGAGCGGTCCGTGAATAGTCCGACCAGCCTCCGTTCGTGTCCGTGCTAAGGCTGTTTTCGAACCAACCCGATCGAGGGACCAGCCTGGCCGAAAGGTTGATGCGCAACTCGCCGCTGGTGTAGCTTTCATGGATTCTCGCGTCCCTCGGAGATCATGGCGCCCGAAGCGCACGAAGCCCCCCCGCACGAAGCAGCCCCCACGGTATTCGTAGAGACCTACGGCTGCCAAATGAACGTGAGCGATTCCGAATTGATTCTCGGGAAGCTCGCGGCGCACGGTTACGTGTCCGTGCCGCAGCCGGAGGGCGCCGACGTCATTCTCGTGAATACGTGCGCCATTCGAGAACATGCGGAGCAGCGAGTGATCGGCCGTCTCGGCGAGTTGCGCCGCAGCATGAAGCCGGGCGCCATTGTGGGCGTCACCGGCTGCATGGCGCAGCGACTCGGTCCGCAACTGCTCGAGAAAGCAAAGCATGTCAGCGTTGTGATCGGACCGGATGGATACCGCGCGCTCCCCACGCTCATCGACCGCGCGCGCCGCGGAGAGCGGGCCGTGTCGACGACTTTTGATCTCGAGGAGCACTACGAGGACTTCGTGCCGCGCCGTTTCGACAAGGTCAAGGCGTGGATTCCCGTGCAGCGCGGGTGCGACTACAAATGTACGTATTGCATCGTGCCGACCACGCGCGGCGCCGAACGGAGCCGGAAGCTCGCCGATGTCGTGCGCGAAGTTGAAGCGGTCGTTGCCGAAGGGATGTCCGAGGTCATTTTGCTTGGCCAGACCGTGAACTCGTACAACGACGGCGAGCATGGCTTTGCTGATTTGCTGCGTGCCGTTGGCGCGGTAGACGGCGTGCGTCGCATTCGATTCACGAGCCCGCATCCGAACGACTTCACGGAGCCGGTGATCGAGGCGATGGCCGAGGTGGACGCCGTGTGCGAACACGTGCATTTGCCCATGCAATCGGGTTCAACGCGCGTGCTCAAGCGCATGCTCCGCCGCTACACGCGGGAAACGTATCTCGAATGCGTGGCCAGGTTGCGCGCCGCCATTCCGGGGCTTGCCGTGACGACCGACGTCATCGTTGGTTTTCCCGGCGAGACGGACGAGGATTTCGAGGAGACGCTCGAGGTGGTGCGCGAGGTAGGATTCGCCGAGGGTTTCACGTTCAAATTCTCACCGCGGGACGGCACTCCGGCCACGCGCATGCCGGCCGAGCTGACGGTGCCGGACGAGGTCGCGAGCGAGCGGCTGGCGGCGCTCGTGAGCACGATTCGTGGAATTGCACGCGAGACCAACATGCAGCAGCTCGGGCAGCGTCACGAAGTACTCGTTGAAAAAGAGGCTCGTCGCGGCGGCGACCTGCTGCAGGCGCGGACGCGCGACTTCAAGACGGTGCTGATTCCCGGCGACCCGAGCATGGTGGGCCAGTATTTTTCCGTCGAGTTGAGCGGAACCACCGGCTCCACGTTCACCGGCCAGATTGTGCGCGCGCGCCAGCCGCTGCCCATGGCGGTGTGATTGACGCTCGGCGGCATGAAGCGCCGCTGATCACAATACAATGATGCGGGCTTGGGACGGACTGGAGCGAACACTCCGGGTCACATGCCTCTCGTCGTGTTGGCTCTGGGCGCGTACGTCGCCGGATTGCTCGCAGGCTTCGCCGATTCATTCGCGCTAATTCTCGCGGCCGTCACGGCCGCGGCGCTTGGCGCACGGTCGCGCGGACGCGTCGGCGTGCTCGGCCTGGCTACACTCGCGGTTGCCGGCGTCGTCGCTGCCCGCACGTCGCGGGACGGCGAGGTAAAGTGTCTTCGGACCGCCCTGCATCATTCTCCGCTGCTGGTTGTCGTGGATGACAGCGTCGCCCCGGGGGCCTATGTCCGTTCACATTTGATCGATTGCGATGCCGTCGCCGCATTGGCCGTCGAATGGGGCGACGCTGCCGCGGGGAGCGTCGTCGCTGTGCGGGGAGAGACGCTGGAGTCGCAGCGGGGCCTCGTGGTTCAGCACGCACACGTCATCGTCACTCGAGCTCCCGCGCTCCTGAGCCGTTGGCGATCGGGCGCCGGACGCGCGATCGACCGAACGTTTCGGGGCGACGCCCCGCTCGTGCGCGCGCTGCTCATCGCCGATCGCCGCGAACTGTCGCCGGAGATTCGCGACCGATTCGCGGCGGCCGGTCTCGCTCACATTCTAGCCATCGCTGGTTTGCACATTGGAATCATTGCCGTCGCGATCGAGCTGGCGTTGGAATTGGCCGGCGTTGCCCGCCGGCGTGCGGCGGTCATCACCACCGGCGTCATCATCTTCTACGTCGCGCTCATCGGCGCGCCGGTTCCGGCGGTTCGGTCCGCGACCATGCTGCTGGCGGTGGCTGTGAGTCGGATCGCGCAGCGGCCCACGTCGCGTTGGGCGATCGTGGCCATCGGCGGTGCGCAGCCGATCGTCGCACCCCTTGTTGTACTCGATGCCGGATATCAGTTGAGCATTGTGGGTGTGGTGGCGATGATCGCGGCCGGACAACTCAGCACACGCATTGGCGCAAACCGCCTGCCGTGGTTCGCGAAGGCCGTGGCGATCACGCTCATCGGCACGACGGTGGCGACGATCGCCTCGGCGCCAATCGTCGCGTGGGTCTTCGGTCGTGTGAGTGTCGCGGCGCCGCTGACGAACCTTGCCGCCGCTCCGCTCATCGCGCTCGCGCAGCCGATGGTGTTCTGCGGAATGATTCTGTCTCCCATTCCGCCGCTCGCGTCGATCTTCGCGGATGCGGCGCATCCGCTGCTCTTTCTGCTCAATCGAGTGGCCGAGACGACGGCGGCCATTCCGAACGCATCGGTCGTCGTCGCACCGACCATTCCGGCCGCGGTGATCGCCGGCGTGCTGTCGTGCGCTGTGATTGTGGTCTGCGCGTCGCGTGAATGGACGCGACCGGCAGTGATCGGATCATTCGCGGCCGCGGTGCTCATCTGGAGCCCCGTGACACCACCGCGATCGGGGTTGGTCGAGTTGCACATGATCGACGTCGGCCAGGGTGACGCGCTCGCGCTACGAACGGTGCACGGACACTGGATTCTGTTCGATGCGGGGCGAGCATGGCGTGGCGGCGACGCCGGACGATCCACGGTAATCCCGTATGTCGGGCGCCGCGGCGGGGACGTCGATATGTTCGTGTTGTCGCATCCGCACACCGACCATGTGGGCGGAGCAACGAGCGTGTTGCGAACGTTGCGGCCGCGGGCGTACGTCGACGCCGGATTTCCGGGGGCGGCGGAGTCGTATCGAGAGTCGCTCGCGGCCGCGCGAGACGTGCACGTGCACTGGCAACGGGCGCATCCCGGCGACAGCGTCGTGGTCGACGGCGTGTCGATCACCTTTCTCGCTCCCGATTCGTCGTGGACGGCTCACCTCGACGATCCGAATCTGGCGAGTGTGGTGGCGCTCGTCCGAGTGGGCGACGTTCGAATGCTCTTGATGGGTGACGCCGAGGCTCCCGAGGAAGAGTGGCTCCTTGCGCATGAAGCGTCGCTGTTGCGAGCGGACATTCTGAAGGTGGCTCACCACGGCAGCCGGACGAGCAGCACCGAGGCATTTCTCGATGCGGTACGGCCGCGCTTGGCGCTCGTGTCGGTCGGCGCGGGCAACACGTATCATCTGCCGACCCCCAGCGTGATGCGCGCGCTCGCGGCGCATGGAGCGCAGGTATTGCGCACCGATCGCCTTGGGACGATCGTGGCGCGAACCGACGGACACCGCGTGTTCGTCGAGGCCGCCGGAGACTCATGGGAATTGCCGCCCGCATCACCGCTGTCGTTCACGCCGTAGTCGGTCGACCAACCGAACTGCCGAGCCACCTGACCGCTCGATATCCGGAGCTGGCGCACGCGCGATGGCGCCGTGGCGGGCTTCCCGTGCGTGTCGGGGGGTGGTGCCTTGGACAGGCCACGGTATCGGGGATTACACTGTGGCACACCATTTGGCTTGCGCCGGAGATGGTGCCGTCGGAAGAATTGCTCTTGCACGAGCTTCGACACGTCCACCAGTTTGAGGCCAGCGCGCTCTTTCCACTTTTGTATCTTTGGGAGTCGTTGCGGCACGGCTATGTTAGGAATCGCTTCGAGGTCGATGCGCGCGCGTACGCGGCCTCGCGACTGAATTCGCCGATTGCAGTGAACGCATCGCAGGCGTCCATCTTCTAAAGGATGATCAGCGTGGTCAAACATACCGCGACGTCGGTAGTCACCATCGAGCGTTTCATCATCGAGGAAGAACGGAATCACCCCGAGGCCACGGGTGAGCTCTCCGGCATTCTGTACGATCTTGGTTTGGCGGCGAAAATGATCGCCAACAAGGTCCGCAGTGCCGGCCTCGCTGACATCCTCGGGTCTACGGCGAACGAAAACGTTCAGGGCGAGGTGCAGCAAAAGCTCGACGTCATGGCGAACGAGATCATCGTGAAAGCCATGGATCACGGCGGTCGTCTCGCGGCGATGGCGTCGGAGGAAGAGCCGGGGATCATCGCGATCCCCGAGCCGTTCAAGTGCGGCAAGTACTGCCTGATGTTCGACCCACTCGACGGGTCATCGAACATCGACGTGAACGTACCCGTGGGAACGATCTTCTCCGTGGTCCGCAAGATCACGCGCGGCCGGCACGGCGAGATGGAGGACATGCTGCAGCCGGGGCGGCGTCAGGTCGCGGCCGGTTATGTGATCTATGGGTCGAGCACCATGATGGTGTACACGACCGGCCAGGGCGCGCATGGATTCACGCTCGATCCGTCGATCGGCGAGTTCCTGCTGTCGCACCCGAACATTCGCATTCCCGACGACGGCCGCTATCTGTCGGTGAACGACTCGTATGAGCAGTTGTGGAGCGACAACGTCCGAAAGGTGATGCGGAAGTACAAGGGACTCGACGGCGACCGCCGATCATTGAGCACGCGGTACGTCGGCTCCCTGGTTGCCGATTTCCACCGGAATCTGCTTGGCGGCGGCATCTTCGCGTACCCGGCGAACACCAAGTCGCCTAAGGGCAAATTGCGCTTGCTCTACGAGGCGAATCCGCTGGCGTTCATCGTCGAACAGGCCGGGGGCGCCGCGACCGACGGATCGCAACGCATCCTCGACGTGGAGCCCACGGAGCTTCATCAGCGCACGCCGCTCTACATCGGCAGCAAGAACGAAGTCGAGCTCGCGCAACGCATTCTCGCCGGGCAACCGGAGCTTGTCGTCGCCTAGCACGTCGCCGTCGGGCCTTCCGATCGAGCCTGTCTACCGACCCGAGGACGCGCGCGTCGACTACGCGCGCGATCTTGGCGACCCCGGCGAATTTCCGTTCACTCGCGGTGTCCAGCCGACCATGTATCGTGGCCGGCTGTGGACTATGCGCCAGTACGCGGGGTTTGGAACAGCGGCTGAGACGAACCACCGCTTCCGACACTTGCTCGCCGCGGGCCAGACGGGCTTGAGCGTCGCGTTTGATCTCCCAACACAAATGGGAATCGATTCCGATTCACCGCGAGCGCTGGGCGAAGTGGGTCGCGTAGGGGTGGCGATCGATACCGTCGACGACATGCACGTGTTGCTCGACAGCATTCCGCTCGACAAGGTGTCGACGTCGATGACGATCAACGCGACGGCGTCCACGCTGCTCGCGATGTACATCGTCGTGGCCGAGGAGCGTGGGATTCCGCGCGACAAGCTGAGCGGAACGATCCAGAACGACATTCTCAAGGAATACATCGCGCGCGGGACGTATATCTATCCGCCCGAGCCCAGTCTCGCGTTGGTGGCCGAGGTGTTTCGATTTTGCGCGGCTGAGGTGCCGAGTTGGAATCCGATCTCGATTTCGGGCTACCACATTCGCGAGGCCGGCGCGACGGCGGTGCAGGAATTGGCGTTCACGTTCGCGAACGCCGTCGAGTACATCACGCGAGCCATTGATGCGGGGCTCGCGGTCGATGCGTTTGCACCGAGGTTGTCGTTCTTCTTCGCGGCGCACAACGATTTGTTCGAGGAGGTCGCGAAGTTTCGCGCCGCCCGCCGCATCTATGCGCGCCTCATGCGCGATCGCTTCTCGGCGAACGACGCGAGCGCGCGTCTCCGGTTCCACACGCAAACGGGCGGTGTCACGCTGCAGGCGCAGCAACCACTGAACAACGTCGTCCGCGTGACGGTGCAGGCGTTGTCCGCGGTGCTCGGCGGAACGCAGTCGCTGCACACGAACGGATACGACGAGGCGTTGTCGTTACCCACGGAGGCCGCGGCGACCTTGGCGCTCCGAACACAACAGATCATCGCGCACGAGTCGGGCGCGGCGTTGACCGTCGATCCGTTGGCGGGCAGCTACTACGTGGAGCATCTCACGGACGAGCTCGAGCGCCGCGCGATGGAGTTGCTGGCGAAGGTCGACGCCCTTGGAGGTGCCGCGAAGGCGATCGGCGCGTCGTTTTTCCAGGAAGAGATTGGACGCAGCGCGTATGAGTTTCAGCTTCGTGTCGAGGCGGGCGAGTCGGTGATCGTGGGTGTCAACAAATTCACCGACGGCAAGGAGCCACCGGCGATTCCGGCGCCCGACTTCTCCGCGCTCGAGCGCGGACAGGTGGAGCGCCTTCGCGCGGTGCGCGGTGCACGGGAGGTGGAACGCGTCAATGCCTCGCTCACGGCGCTGCGCGAAACCGGGCGTACGTACGCCATTGCGAGCGCGCCGGGTGCGCCGCGCCCGCCGATCATGGAACTGATCATTGCCGCTGTCCGCGCGCGCGCGAGCGTGGGTGAAATTGCCGATGCACTTCGTGGGGAGTGGGGAACGTACGTTCCGGCGTGAAATTGATTCGCGATCCAGGTGGGATCGCCCTTGAACGCCCTGTCGTGCACGGCTAACTTTTCAAGGCACGTTTCCCCGCCTAAGTCTTAGTCAAATGCCGACTTACGAGTACCGCTGCCCCGATGGCCACGAGTTCGAACGCTTTTATCGCAAGATCAGCGACGCGGGCTCGGATGTCGCGTGCCCGGTCTGCGGAAAAATTGCCGTCCGAATGATGTCGGCCGGGGCCGGGCTGCTGTTCAAGGGGTCGGGGTTTTATCTGACCGACTATGGCAAGAATGCTCATCGCGGCGGGAAGCCGGAGGTGGCGTCTTCGAGCGAGGGCAGCAGAAGCGAGGGCAGAAGCGAGGGCAGAAGCGAGGGCAAAGGCGGCGATTCGTCGGGCGGCGGAGACTCGTCGTCGGGAAGCGGAGAGTCCAAGGGCGGCGAGTCCAAGTCGGGTGAGGCAAAGGGCGGGGACTCGAAGGGCGGCGAAACCAAGTCGTCGGAATCCAAGCCCGCGGCTTCGACCAGTGACGCCAAAGCGGCGAAGAGCACGAGCGCACCAGCCAGTCCCACCAGCACCAAGTCCGACAAATAATGGACGGCACGGAACTGCTGCGCGCGGAGCTCATACGCGCCGCGCTATCGTTGGGCGCGCCCGCTGATGTCGATCCAATCATCGAGCGCCCGCGCGATCCGTCGTTCGGCGATTGGGCGACGAATCTCGCGATGGTGCTGGCGAAGCCGCTGGGGAAGAAGCCGCGCGATCTCGCGACGGCGATCATCGAGCGGCTCGACTTTGCGCGGGCGGGAATCAGTGCGGCCGACCTCGCCGGGCCGGGGTTCATCAACTTTCGCGTCGCGGCGGATGTGTTCGCCGAAGGACTGCGCGCGTTGATTGCCGCCGGCGACCAGTACGGTCATTCGAACGCCGGACACCACTGTCCGGTGAACGTGGAATTCGTGTCGGCAAACCCGACCGGACCGTTGCACGTCGGCCACGGGCGCCAGGCGGCCCTGGGCGACACGATCTCCGCGCTGCTTGGCGCGACCGGATGGCAGGTGACCCGCGAGTTCTACTACAACGACGCCGGCGCACAGATCATCAATCTCGCGCTCAGCGTGCAGGCGCGCGTGCGCCAGCTGGGCGGGCACGAGGTCGAGTTTCCCGAGAGCGGCTATCATGGGGAATACATTCGTGATCTCGCACAACGCTACATCGACGAGCATTCGTCCGATGCAAACGCCGATGCTCTGGATGCTGTTCGACAGTTTGCCGTGCGCGAGCTGCGCAAGGAACAGGACCGCGACCTCCAGGCGTTCGGCGTCAAGTTCGACGTGTACTTTCTCGAATCCTCATTGTACTCGGATGGCCGCGTCGAGGATGCGATCACGCGCCTCATTGCCGCCGGCCATACGTACGAGAAAGACGGCGCGCTCTGGCTGAAGACGACAGATTTTGGCGACGACAAAGACCGGGTCATGCGCCGAAGCGCGGAGAAGGGCGGCGAGCCCACGTACTTCGTCCCCGACGTGGCCTACCACATGACCAAGTGGGAGCGCGGCTTTGCGCGGGCGATCAATGTGCAGGGCGCCGACCACCACAGCACAGTCACGCGCGTGCGCGTCGGGCTGCAGGCGCTCGACATGGGGATTCCGCAGGGCTATCCCGACTACGTGCTGCATCAGATGGTCACGGTGATGCGCGCCGGCGAAGAGGTGAAGATCTCCAAGCGCGCCGGCAGCTACGTGACCGTGCGCGATCTCATCGACGAGGTGGGCCGCGACGCCGTACGCTATTTCTTTCTCATGCGGAAGGGCGATTCGCAGCTCGTGTTCGACGTGGACGTCGCGCGGTCGCAGTCGGATGAGAATCCGGTCTACTACATCCAGATGGCGCACGCGCGCATCTCCGGAATTTTCCGGGTCGGTGAGATCGACGCGTCTACCGTCACCGGCGTGGATGTCGACCTCTCAGTGCTGGCGCTCCCGGAAGAACAGGAGCTGATCAAGGCGCTGCTCGACTATCCGTCGCTCGTCGCGGGCGCCGCCGAGTCGCTCGAGCCGCATCGGGTTGCCAATTATCTGCACGACACGGCCGGCAAGGTTCATCTGTGGTATCACAAAGCCCACGTGCTGAATGAGCCGGAGTCGATCATGCACGCGCGCCTCGTGCTGGCGCGCGCGTCTCAGCTCGTATTGCGCAACGGACTCGACCTGCTCGGCATCACCGCGCCGGAGCGGATGTGATCTCTAGCCATTCGACCCGCTTCCCCCCAACTCGATCATGACAGTTCTCGTTGTAGGCTCCGTTGCGCTCGATTCCGTCGAGACTCCGTTCGGCCGGGCCGACGACGTCCTCGGCGGGTCAGGAACGTTTTTCTCGGCGTCGGCGAGCCATCTGTCGCCGGTGCAACTCGTGGGCGTGATCGGGAGCGACTACCCGATCGACACGCTGCGCAGCTCATTCGCCTCCCGACCTATCGATCTCGCGGGACTCGAGCAAGCGGAAGGCTCGTCGTTCCGGTGGCGCGGCCGCTATCGCCACGATCTCAATTCAGCCGAGACGTTGGAGACGCACCTCGGTGTGTTCTCGAATTTTCGACCGAAAATTCCGGAGCAGTTCAAGAACACACCCTTCGTGTTCCTGGGAAACATCGATCCGCGCCTTCAGCTGGACGTGCTCACGCAGGTGAACAAGCCCAAGCTCGTCGTGTGCGACACGATGAACTTCTGGATCGAGAGCCGGCGCCCCGACGTGTTGAAGCTCCTGGAGCGCGTCGACGTCATCACGTTGAACGATTCCGAAGCGCGACAGCTCACCGAAGAAGCCAATCTCGTGAAGGCGGCTCGCTGGATCATGGCGCGCGGACCCAAGCACGTGGTCATCAAGAAGGGCGAGCATGGAGCGTTCATGTTCACGCCGACGACGATCTTCTTCGCGCCCGCATACCCGCTCGAGTCGGTCTTCGATCCGACCGGCGCCGGCGATTCGTTCGCCGGCGGCTTCATGGGGTATCTCGCGCGAAGCGGCGACATCTCCGAGGCGAATCTCAGACGCGCCGTGATCTACGGATCTGCCATGGGCTCATTCGCCGTCGAGAAGTTCTCGATTGAACGATTGCTCGAGATCACACCGCAAGACATCAAGAACCGAGTCAACGAATTTCACCGACTGGTCAACTTTGAGCAGGACCTGACGTGAGCGATGCCCTCGACTATCGCACGGCCGGCGTCGACATCGATGCGGCCGACGACGCCAAGCACCGGATCAAGGCGCACGTTCTTTCGACGGTGACCGCCGGCGCCCGCGGAGAGTTTGGAGGTTTTGGCGGCATGTTCCGCGTGCCGACCGACGTTCCCAAGCCCGTGCTCGTGTCCAGCGCGGATGGCGTGGGAACGAAGCTCAAGGTGGCGATCGAGGCTGGGAAGCACGACACCGTAGGCCACGACCTGGTGAATCACTGTGTGAACGACATCCTGGTCCAGGGCGCCGCACCACTGTTCTTCCTCGACTATGTCGCCTTCGGGGCGCTCGAACCCGCGGTGGTCGAGCGTGTTGTGGCTGGGGTCGCCGCCGGTTGCCGTGAGAACGGCTGCTCGCTTTTGGGGGGCGAAACCGCCGAGATGCCGGGGGTGTATACCCCACCTGATTACGACCTCGCAGGGTTCATCGTCGGTTACGTGGACGAAGACGCCATTCTCGGCCCCGCTCGGGTTGTCGAGGGCGACGTGCTCATCGGCATGGAGAGCAGTGGACTGCACACGAACGGATTCTCGCTCGCGCGGCGCATCGTGAGTGAGCGCATGAAGCTCGGTGTGAATGACCTGTATCCTGGAGAGGACGGAACCGTTGGCCACGCGCTGTTGAAAGTTCACCGCTCGTATCTACCGGCACTGAAGCCCGCATTGTCGAAAGTCCACGCAATGGCGCACATCACCGGTGGAGGGATTCCAGGAAACCTCAACCGGGCGCTTCCGCCAACCATGGACGCCGTCGTCCAAACGGGCAGCTGGAACGTCCCGAATTTGTTCGAGCAGCTTCAGCGCGCAGGGGGAGTAGATCGACTCGAGATGTTTAGAACGTTCAACATGGGCGTCGGCATGATCATCATCGCCGCCGAGTCCGATGCCGACGCGATCATCGCGGCGGGAACGGCTCAAGGCGTGCGCAGTTGGCGACTCGGCGACGTTCGATCTGGCTCCGGCCAGGTCATTCTCAACTAGGAGTTTCGTGATGAAGAAGTACCTCGTGACTGTTGGAGTCCTGCTGGCAACGTCGGCGGGAATCGCGGCGGCACAGGGCGGCGGATTGACTACGCCGCCGTGTCCCGCGACTGCCAGCCCAATCGATCCCAACCGCATTGCTCAGGACGCCTGTGTTCAGGCATTCGACGTGTACCAGTTCATGGTGCCGCAGCTCGGGGTTGCGCTTGCCGGCGGCAACGCGACCATCGGACAGGGGAGCGTGCTGGGCGGATTCGGCCACTTCTCGGTGGGCATTCGCGGAAACATTTTCAGCGGAGTGCTCCCACAGGTCAATCAGTTTTCCACGAGCGTGACCGGAGCAAAGCAGACCAGCCTGCCGACGCAGAGCCAGGTCATTGGCTTGCCGACCGCCGATGCGGCGATCGGGATCTTCAAGGGATTTCCGCTTGCACTGACGAACATCCTGGGCATCGACGCGCTTGTGAGCGCCTCGTATGTGCCGACGATCAACTCGGACAACCTCGCGATCACACCGCGGTCGAACTGGCAGTTCGGTTTCGGCGGACGGCTCGGCATTTTGTCGGAGTCCATCGTTTTCCCGGGTATTTCGGCGACTTGGATCGAGCGCGATCTGCCGACCACGGATCTGATTGGATCATCCAACGGCGCGGCCCTGAAGATCAACGACATGAAAGTGAAGACGTCGGCGTGGCGTCTCGTCGCGAGCAAGAGTTTCATCATGTTCGGCCTTGCCGCCGGCGTTGGGCAGGATTCATACGATCAAAGCGCGACGATTTCCGCCACAGCGACGCAGGGCGCATTCTCAGGGAGCGCGGGCCCGATCAGCACATCGCAAACGCTCAAGCGCACGAACGTATTCGGTGATCTTTCACTCAATCTTCCGCTGTTCAAGATCGTTGGTGAAGTTGGGCAGGCGAGCGGCGGCAAAGTGAGCACCTACAACTCCTTCGCCGGCGGTCGCGCGGATCGCTCGCAGGTCTATAGTTCGGTGGGCCTGCGCTTGAGCTATTAGTTCACGTGACGGACGCCGCGTCGTCGACCGACGTCGACACGAATTACATGCGGCGAACCCTTGACCTCGCGCGCGCGGGGTGGGGACAGACGGCGCCGAACCCACTGGTCGGCGCCGTCGTCGTTGCCGCCGGCGAGATCGTCGGCGAGGGCGCGCATCGTCGGTACGGCGGGGCACACGCCGAGGTGGAGGCGTTGCGCGCCGCGGGCGATCGCGCTCGCGGAGCCACGCTCTATGTGAGCCTCGAACCATGCGCCCATTTTGGACAGACGCCGCCCTGCGTTGACGCGGTGATCGCGTCCGGCATTTCGCGGATCGTGATCGCCGTGCGCGATCCGAGCCCCATCGCTCGCGGTGGAGTCGAGTTGCTGCGTAGCGCTGGTGTTCAGGTTGACGTGGGGATTGAGCGTGACGCGGCGGTCGAGCTGAATGCACCCTTCCTCAACGCACACGCCAGCAGCCGACCGTGGATTACGTTGAAGCTCGCACTCTCCGCGGACGGCGCGATCGCCGATCCGGGCGGTACGCAACGGTGGATTACCGGGCCGGGATCGCGCGCCGAGGTGCACCGCATGCGCGCCAACGCCGACGCGATCGCGGTGGGGGTTGGAACGGTGCTCGTAGACGATCCGTCGCTCACCGTGCGAGAGGCGCCGGCGCCGCGGATCGCGCCGAAACGCGTGGTGTTCGACTCCATGTTGCGCACGCCGATCAGCGCGCGGCTCATCAGCAGCGCGCGGGACGTCGAAACGATTTTCATCACCGGCACTGGGGAACCTCCTGCGAGTCAGCGGGATGCGTTCGTTGCCGCCGGCGCGCGGGTCGTTTCGATGGCGACGCTCTCGGCGGCGCTCGAGTGGATGCGTGGAGACGGCGTTCGGTCGTTGCTCGTGGAAGGGGGCGCGCGGCTGGCCGGTTCACTGCTCCGGGAATCGCTCGTCGACCGCCTCGTTATCTTTCGAGGACGCGTCGTTTTGGGCCCTCAAGCCCCCGGCGCCTTTGCGTTTGCGCCGGCGAATTTCGAGGCAACGCTGCCGAACGACCGGATCGTCGATCAGCGAACGTTTGAAGACGATGTGATGACCACTTACGCGCTGAAGGACGTGCCGTGTTCACCGGATTGATCGACGATGTGGGGGTCATCGCTCGCGTCGGCGCGACCGGCGCGGGGCGGGAGTTTCACATCGAGTGCCGCTACCTCGACCTCGTGAACGGTGAAAGCATCGCGGTGAACGGCGCGTGTCTTACGGTCCGGGAACATGGCGCGGGGTGGTTCACGGTGGCTGCCGTCATCACCACGCTCGGACGGACGACGATCGACGCGTGGCAGGCGGGACAACGCGTGAATCTCGAGCGGGCGCTTCGCGTCGGCGACCGACTGGGCGGGCATTTTGTGCAGGGCCACGTCGACGGCGTCGCGACGGTCACCAGCGTGCGCCAGGCGGGCGACGCGCGCCTCGTTGACCTTGCTCTGCCGCCGGGGCTCGCCGAGCTTATGGTACAGCACGGCTCCGTCACGATTGACGGAGTGAGTCTGACGGTCAACGAGCTGCCGGCGCCCGAGGCGCTGCAAATATCGCTGATCGAGTACACCCTCCGGCACACGACGCTCGGCGACCTCACGGTTGGCGGGCGCGCTCACGTCGAAGCCGACATGCTCGGAAAGTACGTGCAGCGTTTGCTCAAGGAACCCATATGGTCTTCGGCACAATAGAACAGGCGATCGCGGACGTTCGGGATGGAAAATTTGTCATCGTCGCCGACGATGAGGACCGCGAGAACGAGGGCGATCTCATTTGCGCGGCGCAGTTGGTGACGCCCGAGATGGTCAACTTCATGATCCGGAAAGCGGGGGGGCTGATTTGCCTGGCGCTGACGGGCGAGCGCGTTGACGCGCTTGGTTTGGCGCCAATGAGTGAAACGAACCTCGACGACTATCGCACCGCATACACGGTGAGTGTCGACGCGTCGGCGCGCTTTGGCGTGACGACGGGAATCAGCGCGAGCGACCGCGCGACGACGATTCGCGTGGCGGTCGATCCGGCCGCGGTCCCGTCCGATCTGCATCACGGCGGCCACGTGTTCCCGCTGCGTGCGCGCGATGGCGGCGTGCTGCAACGCGTTGGACACACCGAGACCGCGGTGGATCTCGCGCGCCTCGCTGGACTACAGCCCGCCGGCGTGATCTGCGAAGTCCTCAACGAGGACGGCACCACGGCGAGACGTCCGCAGCTCGAGGTATTCGCGCAGGAGTACGGCATCACGTTCATCACGGTTGGGCAACTCGTCGCGCACCGCCTGAAGACCGAGCGCCTGGTGCATCGCGTGGCCGAGGCGCGCCTGCCTACGGATCACGGCGCGTGGCGGATTACCGGCTACAAGAACGACGTCGACGACCAAGAGCACGTCGCGATCGTGTACGGAGAAATCGGCGACGGTGAGAATGTGCTGGTTCGCATTCACTCCAAGTGTCTCACCGGCGACGTGTTCCACTCGCTGCGCTGCGACTGCGGATGGCAGCTCGACAAGGCGATGGAGATGATTGCCGCCGAGGGGCGCGGGGTGATCGTGTATCTCGATCAAGAGGGCCGTGGAATTGGCTTGCTCAACAAGCTCAAGGCGTACGCGCTTCAGGATCGCGGCGCCGATACGGTCGAAGCCAACGAACAGCTTGGATTCAAGCCGGACCTCCGCAACTACGGCATTGGCGCGCAGATTCTCCTGGATCTCGGCACGAAGTCGATTCGTCCGATCACCAACAATCCGCGCAAGATGGTTGGGCTCGAGGGGTACGGGCTTCGCCTCGGCGAGCGCGTGCCGATCGAGCAGCCAGCGCATGACGAGAACGCCGGATACATGCGCACGAAGCGCGATAAACTCGGACATCTGCTTGCGTCGTAATGGCTGAATTTTCGGGAACGCCATCGGGCGAGCATCGACGGTTTGCAGTAGTGGCCAGCCGATTCAATCACGCGATCGTCGAGCGTTTGGTGGACGGAGCGCTCGACGCGCTGGTTCGTCACGGCGTGGCGGTGGACAACGTGGATGTGGTGTGGGTGCCGGGCGCGTGGGAGTTGCCGCTCGCCGCGCGTCGCCTGCTTGCGTCGGAGCGCTACAACGCACTCGTCGCGGTGGGCGCGGTGATTCGCGGCGACACGCCGCACTTCGACTTCGTGGCCGGCGAGGCGTCGCGCGGACTCTCGGCCGCGAGCATCGAGTACGACACGCCGATCGGGTTTGGTCTGTTGACGTGCGACGACGACGCACAGGCCGAAGCACGCGCCGGCGGAGCGCATGGGAACAAGGGCTGGGACGCGGCACTCGCGGCGCTCGAGATGGCGGACCTATTCGACCGGTTGGATGCCACGGACGAGAGTTGAAACGCGCGCGCGTGCGCGCGTCCTGCAGGCACTGTATGCGTGGGACCTCCGGGGCGAACAGGGGCTCGAGCGCGTGGCAAATCAGATCTGGGACGACCTCTCTGTGCCGCCGGACGAACGCCGCCTCGCCGGCTTGCTCGTGCGGACGGTCTCGGAGCACGGCGGCGATCTGGACAAAGAGATCAGCGAGGTCACGACGAACTGGCGCATCGAGCGACTCGGGGTGGTGGATCGATGCGTGCTGCGCATGGCCGCGGCGGAGCTGCATCGCGATGAGACGCCGCCGCGCGTCGTGATTCAAGAAGCGGTGCGTCTCGCCGAGCGTTATGGAACGCTCAAGAGCGCGAAGTTCGTCAACGGTGTGCTCGACGCATTGGCCCGCCGCATGGGGCGAATGTAGTGCGGCTGTTGCTCGTGAATTGGCAAGATCGCGACAACCCGCAGGCCGGCGGTGCGGAGATTCATCTGCACGAGATCTTCGGACGCCTGGCGAACATGGGGCACGACATCCGCTTGCTGTGCGGCGGCTGGCCCGCCTGTGCGCCGCGCGCGCAACTCGATGGCATCGACATTTTCCGAGTGGGGACGCGGCATTCGTTTCCCTTTCTTGCGCGTCGTTTCTACAAGGAGAATCTCGCCGGGTGGGCGGACGTGCTGGTCGAGGACATCAACAAGGTGCCGCTGTACACGCCGCGCTGGGGCGCGAGACATACGATGGCGCTCGTGCCGCATCTGTTTGGATCGACGGCATTTCAGGAGCTGCCGGCGCCGCTCGCCGCGGCGGTGTGGTTCGCCGAGCGTCCGCTGGGGCGCGCGTATCGAGGGGTGCCGTTCGAGGCGATCAGCGAGAGCACGGCGGAGGATCTCGCGGGGCGCGGAATCCCACGCGCGTCGGTCGAAGTGATCTATCCGGGGATCGATACCAGCTCCTACACACCGAACGCGGCCGAGCGGTCGCCGACGCCGAGCTTCGCTTATTTAGGGCGTCTAAAGAAGTACAAAGGCGTGCATCTGGTCATTCGCGCCTTCGCCGAGATGGCGGTGCCAAACGCTGTGCTCGAGATCGCGGGCGCGGGCGACTATCGTAATGACCTCGAGACGCTGGCGGGTTCGCTTGACCTCGGCGACCGCGTGCGGTTTCTTGGGCGCATCTCGGAAGCGGAGAAGCTCTCGTTGCTGCGACGCTCGTGGGCGCTGGTGTTCGCATCGCCCAAAGAAGGGTGGGGGATCACCAACCTCGAGGCAGCCGCCTGCGGCACGCCCGTGGTCGCGTCCAACTCACCGGGGATTCGCGAGTCGGTCCGCGACGGCGTGACGGGCTTCCTCGTGCCGCATGGTGACGTGGTGGCGATGGCCGGCGCGATGCGTCGCGTGGCCGAGTCGCGCGATCTCGTGGCGTCGCTTGGCGTGAAGGCGCGGACGTTCGCCGAAGGGTTCACGTGGGAGAACGCCGCCGATGAAACCGAACGCCACCTGGCCGGGATTTCCGCCGGAGCGCCGATCGCATGACCGTAACGCTCACCGTCGGACGCCTGCTCGATCGCACGCACGACATGTTGCAGCTCGAGCATATCCAGGGCACGGGCGGGCTCGAACGCCTCGTGGAGAATCCCGACGTATCGAGCCCCGGACTCGCGATCGCCGGCTACGTCAAGCGTTTTCCCGCGCAGCGGCTGCAGGTGCTCGGCGAAACCGAGATTACATATCTTGAATCGCTCGATTCGGACGTTCGACGCCGGCATCTCACGACGTTCTTTTCCTTTCCGATTCCTTGCGTCTTCATCACGAAGGGGCAGCTGCCAACGCCGGACGTCATAGAGTTGGCGGCGGCGGCTGGCATCGGGCTCATCCGTTCTCGACTCAAAACCAACGAGTTCTACACGCGGATCAAGCCGTGGTTGGAGGAGGAGTTTGCGCCGACGATCAACCTGCACGGGTCGTTGTCCGACATTTTCGGCGTGGGGCTCCTGTTCGTTGGACGAAGTGGAATCGGAAAATCCGAGTGCGTGCTGGACCTGGTCGAGCGCGGCCACCGTCTCGTGGCGGATGATCTTGTCGTCGCGAGACGGCGGGGCACCGACGTGCTCATCGGGCGCGGACTCGAGCGGCAGCGGCATCACATGGAGATTCGTGGCGTTGGTCTCGTGGATATTCCGTCGATCTTCGGGGTGCGGGCAGTGCGCCAACAAAAGCGAATCGAGGTCGTGGTTCAGCTCGAGGAGTGGAACCAAGGCGAACCCGTGGACCGTACCGGGCTCGACACCGAAACGACCACCATTCTCGACGTAGAGCTTCCCAAGGTTCGCGTTCCCCTCAACCCGGGCAAAAACATCACGGTGATCGCGGAAGTCATCGCATTGAATCATCTTCTCAAGTACAGCGGCGTGAATACCGCCGAGCAGTTCAATGAGCGGCTGATGAGACAAATGCGCGGGCCGAAGGACGTGATGCGGTATCTCCAGGATGACAATGAGTAGCGACATTACAGCCCCGCCTACGCCGCGCGCGATCGTTGCCGGTCACGCCGATTTTGGCTTTGGCCTCGTGGCCGCCGTGCAGCAGATCAGCGGACGTGGATCGCAATTGGTCCCGTTGTCGGTTCAGACACTGAGTGTCGAAGACATCGAGCGGTTGTTTCGTGACCGGATGCTCGAGACGGGTGTGCGGGTGATCTTCACCGACTTGCAGGCGGGGAGTTGCACCATGGCATCTCGCCGAATCCTGCGCGGCATGGATGACGCGGTGATCATTGCCGGAACCAACCTGCCAATGCTTCTCGACTTTGTGTTCGCGGACGGGAAGGCGGCTCCGGAGGCGGCGAGGCACGCCGCCGAGCGAGGTCGCGCCGCCGTCTGTGTCTACGGAGCCGGCGCGTGACGCTGCTGCTGTACCGTATCGACGATCGCCTGATTCACGGTCAGGTGGTGGTCGGATGGGGACAGCCGCTGGACATCGAGTTCGTCGTGCTGGTTGACGACCTGGTGGCGACGAGTGATTGGGAACAAGAGCTCTACCGCATGGGTGTGCCGCCCGAGATGGAAGTGTATTTCCACACCGCCGCCGACGCGGTAGCTGCACTGCCGAAATACCGCGCCGATCCGCGGCCGGGTCTTCTGCTGACGGGCGACATCGCCACGATGCGCCGGCTCGTCGACGATGCCGGCGTGACGGCGGTAAACGTGGGCGGAATTCATTCGCGTGCGGGACGCGTCCAGCGCATGCGCTACGTGTTTCTGTCGCCCGACGAAGAGCAGCAGCTGCGCGCGCTCAGTCAGCGCGGCGCAACCGTCACCGCGCAGGATCTGCCGGGGGCCCGTCCCGTGTCGTTGAGCGATCTGCTTGCCGGCGTCGAGCCATGATGGCGATCGAGCTCATCCCACTTGCAATTCTTGGTGGCGTGCTGGGACTCGACGTCGTCAGCTTTCCTCAGATGATGATCTCACGGCCGATCGTCGCCGCAACGGCCGGTGGTGCGCTCATTGGCCATCCGTTGAACGGACTGTTGATCGGTGCGGCGCTCGAGCTGATTGCGCTCGAGACGCTTCCGTTCGGCGCGTCCCGGTATCCCGAATGGGGATCCGCTTCGGTGGTCGGCGGGGCAATCTTTGCGTCGCATCCGTCGCAGCCGTCGGGCGCAATGACGCTTGGCGTCCTCTGTGCGCTGGCAACGACATGGGTTGGTGGTTGGACCATGGTGAAGCTCAGACAACTCAACGCAGTGTGGGCGGGTCGCCGTCGCGATGCACTCGAGTCGGGCGCGCGCGGCTCCGTCGTGTCGCTGCAATTGATGGGCATGACGGCGGATCTGTTGCGCGGCTCGTTGCTCACCGCGATCGCGTTCGCTGCGCTTGCGCCGGTGGCGAACGCGTCGATCAAATTGTGGACGGTTGATTCTCGTCTGTCGCGATGCATCGTGGTGGGCGTTGCCGCCAGCGTCGCCGGGGGCGCCGCGTGGAAGCTGTTTCACTCCACGCTCGGAGCGCGGTGGTTTTTTGTCGGCGGGTTGGCGGTCGGTCTCTTTCTCCTGTTCGCGACATGACGGCGGCGGCGGCGCAGGTTCGTGCCGGATCGGCTCCGCGACTTCCACTGCGCACGCGCCTGGCGATTTTCATTCGCCTGCTGGCCATTCAGGGCGCGTGGAACTACGAGAGTCTTTTGGGAAATGGTATTGGATTTTGTACGGAACCGGCGCTTCGTTTGCTTCCCGGTGGCGTGCGCGGCCCTGCCTTTCGCGCGGCGTTGGCGCGTGAAAGCCGATACTTCAACGCCCATCCGTATCTCGCCGCGGTGGCGGTCGGCGCCTTGGCGCGCGCCGAGCTCGACGGAGAGCCGCCGGAACGAATTGAGCGTTTTCGCACGGCGCTGTGTGGTCCGCTGGGAAGTGTTGGCGACCGGCTTGTGTGGGCGGGGTGGCTTCCGTTTTGTTCGTTGGCGTCGTTGATGATCTTTGGCCTCGGCGGCGATACGCTCGCCGTGCTCGGGTTCTTTCTGATCGTCTACAACGCCGGCCATTTCGCGCTGAGAATTTGGGGCTTGAACACTGGATGGAATCACGGCCTCCGCGTCGCGGTGGCGCTGGGCAATCCGGTGCTGCGACGTGGTCCACAGCAGATCGGCCGTGTGGCGGCGCTCGCGACCGGCCTTGGCATTCCACTGGCGCTCGGGCGCGTGATCGGGCCGGGTCGTGGTTTGATCGGTGTAGTGCTGGTTGCCGTTGCACTCGGCTCGCTATTGATCGTGCGCCTGCAGGGCCGGATCGAAGGGTGGCGGCTCTCGCTCGTGGTGCTTGCGGTTTTCGTCCTCATTTCGGTGATTCGCTAATGCCAGAACGCACCGTCCAGATTGTGAACAAGAACGGCTTGCACGCGCGGCCGGCGGCCGAAATCGTCAAGCTGGCGGCGAAGTTTCAGAGCGAGATTACGATCGTGAAGGACGATCTCGATGTGAACGGCAAAAGTATCATGGGCGTGATGATGCTCGCCGCCGAGCATGGGTCCATGATTACCTTTCGGGCGGAGGGCTCGGACGCCGACCAGGCGATCGAGGCGCTCTCCACGCTGGTCAGCAACAAGTTCGGAGAGCGCTGAGTGGATCGAAAGCTCCGCGGCATTCCCGCTTCACCCGGCATCGCGGTCGGCCCGGTTCATCTCCTGAAATGGGAGATTCCGGAAGTCCGTCACCGCATCATTCCGGACGAGGCGATTCCAAACGAGATCCGTCATCTCCATGACGTGCTCGATCGCGCCAAGGAGCGGCTGCGTCAGATCGGCGAACGCGTCGAGCAGCAGGCGGGCGCGCAGGAAGCGGCGATCTTCGACGTGCAACGGCAGATTCTCGACGACAACGAGTTGATCACGTCCGTCGAAGCGTTGATCAAACAGAACCTCGGCGCCGAGAAGGCGTTCGAGATTGTGATGTTCGAATGGACGCAGCGGTTCGCGCGCGCCGCGCACCCCATGCTGCGCGAGCGCGTCGGTGATTTCAAGGACGTCGAGATCCGTGTGCTCACGCTCCTGTTGGATCTTCCGGATCACGACCCGGTCGATCTGCCCAAGGGCGCGAACGCCATTCTCGTCACGCACGATCTGACTCCGAGCCTCACCGTTCAGCTCGACCGTGAAGCGATCGCCGGTATTGCGACCGACGCCGGGACGCGCACGTCGCACGTCGCGATTCTTGCGCGTTCGCTCGGACTGCCGGCGATCGTGGGACTTCGCATTGCCACGCAGGAGCTCACGGGGCGCGAGACGGCGATTCTCGACGGATCGAGCGGACTTCTGGCGATCAATCCGTCAGCCGCGGACATCGCGACGTATCGCGAGCGCGCGCATCAGGAGCAGCTGGCCGAAGCGGAGCTCGGGCATCTCGCCGCGCTCGAGGCGGTCACGACCGATGGTGTTCGCGTCACGCTTCGCGCCAACGTCGATTTGCCCGAAGAGGCTGAATCGGCGGCGAAGAGCGGAGCCGAAGGCGTGGGGTTGATGCGCACGGAGTTTCTCGTCGTTGGGCGGGCAAGCATGCCGAGCGAGGACGAGCAGTATCGCGCCTACAAGAAAGTGGTATTGGCGTTTGGTGGACACCCGGTGGTGATTCGCACGTTCGACATTGGCGGCGACAAACTTCCGGTCGGCGGATTTCCCAGCGAGCCGAATCCCTTTCTCGGCTGGCGCGCGATTCGGATGTGCCTTGATCAGCCTGAGCTGTTCGGCGTGCAACTGCGCGCGTTGCTGCGCGCCGCGGTGCATGGCGACATCCGTATCATGCTTCCGCTCGTCGTCACACTCGATGAGGTCCGGCGAGCACGGGAGCTTCTCGATGAGGCGGCGCGCGTATTGACCGCTCGTGGCGCCGAGTTTCGGCGCGATGTGCCGTTGGGCGTCATGATCGAGACGCCGGCGGCCGCGGTGTCATGCGACACGTTCGTGGACGACGTCGCCTTCTTCAGCATCGGCACGAACGATCTCGTTCAGTACACACTGGCCGTGGATCGCGGCAACGCCAATTTGGCGACGCGGTTTACTCCGCTACACCCCGCTGTGCTCAAGCTCATTCATCGCACGATTCGCACGGCGCACGAGCACAAGCTCGACGTTGCGGTGTGCGGAGAGATGGCGTCCCAGCCGTTGATGGCGTTTGCGCTGATCGGGCTGGGGGTGCGCGAGTTGAGCGTCGCCGCCCGCTCGGTTCCGCTCGTCAAGCGCATTGTGCGCGGTATTTCGGTGAGCGTGGCGGAGGAGGCGGCGCTCGCCGCCGTTGCCGCTCGCACAGCGGCGGAAGCGGAGGCAGAACTTCGCCGGCGATTGACCGGCGTTCTTGGGGGCAACGCCTTTATCGGCGACGGGTTGCCCGCGTGAGAGGCAGGGTCTAGGGTTCAGGGTTATGGGCGAGCATGCACGCGGCTTTCGCCCGTCACTCTTCGATCCCACTTGCCTTGTACGATCGTCATCTGTTCACTTCCGAGTCCGTCACAGAAGGGCATCCCGACAAGGTCGCGGACGCCATTTCTGACGCCATTCTCGACGCCATTCTCGTCGACGATCCCAAGGCGCGCGTCGCATGCGAAACCTTGGTCACGACCGGTCTGGCCTGCGTTGCCGGCGAGATCACGACGACGACGTACGTCCCGGTGTCGGACATCGTGCGCCAGACGATCGCCCGCATCGGCTACAACGATCCGGCGGCCGGCTTCGACGCCAACACCTGCGCGGTCATCAGCACGATCGACCGACAATCGCCGGACATCGCCATGGGCGTGGACACGGGCGGTGCCGGCGATCAGGGGATGATGTTCGGGTACGCCACCGACGAGACCGACGAATTGATGCCGATGCCGATCCTGCTCGCGCACCGGCTCACGCACGCGTTGGCCGCGCTTCGACGGAGCGGCGACTGCAAATGGCTTCGGCCGGACGGCAAGGCGCAAGTCACCGTCGTGTACGAAGACAAACGACCAATTGCCGTGGACACGGTGGTTGTTTCGACACAACATGCCGACCACGTGTCGTCGCGGACCATCAAGAATACGATCATCGAACAGGTGATCAATCCGATGATTCCCGAAGAGCTTCGTCAAAAGAAAATGAAGTATCACGTCAATCCGACCGGCCGCTTTGTCATCGGCGGGCCGCAGGGAGACGCCGGCCTCACCGGGCGCAAGATCATCGTGGATACGTATGGTGGAATGGGCCGGCACGGCGGCGGCGCATTCAGCGGCAAAGATCCGTCCAAGGTGGACCGCTCGGCATGCTATGCGGCGCGGTGGGTAGCGAAGAACATCGTCGCGGGCAAGCTCGCGCAGCGATGCGAAGTGCAGTTGGCGTACGCGATCGGTGTCGCCGAGCCCGTGTCGGTCATGGTGGACACGTTCGGAACGTCGGCGGTTCCGGAGTCGGACATCATGCGCGCCGTTCGTGAGGTGTTCGATCTCACGCCGCGCGGCATCATCACGGCGCTCGATCTTCGCAAGCCGATCTACAGCGCGACGTCGGCGTACGGACACTTCGGTCGCAAGCCCGTGAAAACGGGGCGGGGCAAGCGGGCGATGACGGAGTTCAGTTGGGAACGAACCGATCGCGCCGCGGCGCTGGTTCGGGCGGTTCGGTGACTACGGGATGACGGAATGATCGAGGTCGTCGTATCCCGTCTTGGCATGGATCCCGGCACGCAGACATACGTTGTCGTGCTGCAGGAAAAAAATGGCGCGCGCCTGATCCCGATCTGGATCGGGCAGACCGAAGCCGAGTCGATCGTGATGCACATGCACAACATCAAGCGCACGCGTCCGCTGACACACGATTTGTGCAAGAGCATCATCACGGAGCTCGGCGCGACGCTTCGGCGCGTGCAGATCACGCGCGTGGAAAACAACACCTACTACGGCGAGCTGCATCTCGAGATGTTGGGTAACGTCGTCCAGGTGGATTCGCGACCGTCGGACGCGATTGCGATCGCCGTCCGTCTCGACGCTCCGATCTTCGCCGCGGAAACGTTGTTGATGGTTCCCGACGACGAGGAAGAGGAATCGAACGTCGAGCAGCTGAATCTCCCGGGTCCGTTTCCCGACGACGCGGCGCTGAGCGCCGAACAGTTGAAGGAGTACCTGGAGCATCTGCGACCAGAGGACTTCGGCAAGTTCAACTTGTGATTGGTCCGCACCAAGCGACGGATTCGTCCAAAGTCGTTCGTACGGTCGACGGCCGCGTTGTCCGCGGTACGCGCAAGGGGCAAGAGCCGCTCGCCGGTCAGTGGGTGGTATTGCACCGCGTGGGTCCCGACGCCGCGTCGCCGTTGGATTCGATGCGCACGTCCGCCAACGGCCGCTATCACATGCGCTATCAGATTTCTGGCGACAGCTCGGCGTTGTACTTCGTGTCGACAAAATTTGGCGCGGTCGCGTACTTCACGTCGCCGTTGCGCGAGCCCGTCGTGCGGGGGGACGACGCGACCATCACAGTCTTCGATACGACCTCAGGTCCCGTCGCGATCCAACTCGGCGGCCGACACATCATCATCGGGATGCCGCAGGCCAATGGGCGACGCCCGGTCGGTGAAGTCTACGATCTCAAGAACGACAGCACGGTGACCCTCATCCCGCGCGACAGCACCGGTCCCGTGTGGCGCGCGGGTGTGCCGGCGGCGGCGGTCTCGTTCCAGCTCAACCCCAGCGGCGATCTCGCCCGCGGCTCGGTGACGCAGCGCGGCACGACCGTGGAGCTGTTCGTGCCGCTGAGCCCCGGCATTCGCCAGATGGCATTCACCTACGAGCTTCCGGTGAGCGCGTTTCCTCTCAGCATTCCGATCGAGCGTCCCACGGGTGTGCTCGAGCTGCTGGTGCAAGAGCCAACGGCACGCGTCAAAGGCGCGGCGTTGCGTGAGATGGCGCCGGTGAACGCCGACGGCCGAATGTTCCGTCGGTTTCTGGGTCAGGACGTCGCGGCGAATACCGTGGTCACCGTGGACGCGCCGCGGCTCGTCGGTCCGGAACGGCAGAAGGTATATATCGGCGTTGGCCTTGTGGTGCTCGCCGCGATGGCGTGCGCGCTGATCTTCGCGGGACGCCGGACGTCGCCGAGCCGCACGCATTCCAGGATAGCGGCTCAACCGACACGGGCGCAGACCGTGTTGCGAGACATTGCCGCGCTCGACGCGGAATACGAACGCGCTCCCGTCCCAGAGGATTCTGATGCCCGATTCGTCTATGAGTCGAAACGAAGCGCGCTCAAAGCGGAGTTGGCCGCGGCGATGGCGTCCGAACGACCAACATAGGATGTCTATGCGACGGCTCCGGGCTCTCGCGTTCGCGGTGGTGGCGTCAGTCGCGCTCGGCGCCTGTCGTCAATCGGAGCCGCGCGTGGCGGCCAGCGGCGCGCCGCGCGACGATTTCGGAACGGCGATCGTCGTTGGCAGGGCGCCCGAGCGCATCGTGTCGTTGAACCCCACGACGACGGAGATTCTGTTCGCGATCGGAGCCGGCAAGCGGTTGGTCGGCCGCTCGCAGTACGACACGTTTCCCGATTCGGCGAACAGCGTTCCGAGTCTCGGGCTCGCCCTGCGTCCAAACGTCGAGGCGATCATCGCCACAAAACCCGATCTCGTGATCCTGTACGCGAGCGACGACAATCGCCCGGCGTTCGATCGCCTTCGCCAGGCGGGCATCAAGACCGTCGCCTTCAAGCTCGATAGCATCGAGCAGTTCCGCCGCGACACGCGCATTCTCGGACGTCTCACCGGCGACTCGGCCCGCGCCTTCACGCTTGTCGACACCGTGTCGGCAACATTGGAGCGCGTCCGTGTGGCGACGGCGTCGCTGCCGCACCCCACGGTCTTTCTCCCTGTGTGGGATAAGCCGGTGATCGCGATCGGAGGCGGAAGCTTCATGAGCGAATTGCTCGACATCGCCGGCGCACGCAACGTCTACGGAATGGTGCACACGCCGTCAGTCACCGTGGCCATGGAAGATGTCGTCGCCAAGAATCCGGACATCGTGATGACGGGCGCGGCGAGCGCAGAGAAGATGCGCACCACGGCGACGTGGCAAACTGTTCCCGCCGTTCGCGCCGGACACGTGCTCGTTCTCGATCTCGATCGAACGACGCGTCCATCGGTGCAGTTGGGGGAAGCCGCGGTGGCGATCGCCAAGTTGATTCACCCCGGCTCGGTGCCCTGACGCATGAGCGCCTCGCGGTGGGCGCTTCTCGTTGGCGCGCTGTTGGTCGCGGCGCTTCTCGCCGTTGCGATCGGGACAATCAATGTTCCGCTCTCGGCGGTGTGGGACGCCTTGCACGGCCGCAGCGATACGATGCCGGCCATGGTCGTCCGCACGCTGCGCCTACCGCGCGTGGCGCTCGCGATGCTGGTCGGGGCAGGACTCGGAATGTCGGGCGCCGCGCTTCAGGGAACGATGCGGAACCCACTGGCCGAGCCGTATCTGCTCGGCGTGTCCGGCGGGGCCGCGGTGGGCGCCGTGATCGCGACGACGCTCAAGTTTGGGGTCGCCGTGCTGCCGCTCGCCGCGTTTGTTGGGGCCGTGACCGCCGTCGTCGCGGCGTTCTTTGTCGCGCGCGCGGCGGGTTCGCGCGGTGATCCGCGTGTCTTGCTCATGGCGGGCGTCGTCGTTGGCGCGTTCGCCAACGCGGCGATCATGGTTCTGCTCGCGAACGCGGAAGCGAATGTCGTGCGGAACGCGCTCTGGTGGATGATGGGATCGGTGGCCGACGCGACGTGGTCGCAGGTGGTGGCGTTGTTCGCGTATATCATCATCGGCGGGAGCGCGCTCGTGTTGCTTGGCCGTCAGATCGATATTCTCGGATTGGGCGAGGATGCGGCGGCGGCGCTCGGCCTCGACGTCGACCGCGCCATTCGAAACATCTTTGTTCTCTCGTCGCTCATTGCGGCCGCGACGGTGGCTGCGGCGGGCCTGGTGGGGTTCGTTGGGCTGGTCGTGCCTCACCTTGTTCGATCAGTGGGAGTGCGCAAACATCGTCCGCTGATCGTCGGCAGCGCACTCGCCGGCGCGACGCTCGTCGTGCTGGCCGACCTGCTCGGCCGCACGCTTCGGCCGCCGGCCGAGTTGCCGCTTGGCGCGGTCACGGCGCTTATCGGCGTTCCGTTCTTTCTCATCAAACTGCGGCGGTTGGCGTGATTCGATTCGACGACGTCGCCGTGCGCTATCCGCGCGCGTCGAGTGACGCGTTGGGCGGCGTGTCGCTGGAGGCGCGCCGCGGCGCGATTACCGCAGTGGTGGGCCCCAACGGCAGCGGCAAGAGCACACTCGTGCGCGCGCTCATCGGTCGCGTCGCCATCGTGCGCGGCGGCGTATTTGTCGACGACACCGCCGTCGCGACGATCGACCGCGCTCTGCTCGCGCGCCGCGTTGCCGTCGTCACGCAGCGCGAGGAGTTGGCGTTCCCGGTCGGCGTCTCCGAGTACGTGGCACTTGGCCGTTTCCCGCATTTAGGAATCTGGCATGCGGCGAACGCCAATGATCGACGCGCGATCGATGAATCGATGGCATCCGCCGGCGTCGACGCGCTGCACGACCGGCGAATCGATACGTTGTCGGGCGGCGAGTGGCAGCGCGTTCGGCTCGCGCGCGCGCTCGCGCAGGGCGGAGACGCGCTGGTGCTCGACGAGCCCACGGCGTTTCTCGACGTCGGGCACGAGATGGCGGTGTTCGAGCTGCTGCATCGTCTCGCGCGGTCAGGGCAAGCCGTGTTGCTCGTGAGTCACCAACTCAATCTCGTTGCGCGCTTTGCCGACCAGATTGTGCTTTTCCACCGCGGTGCGATTGCCGCGGCGGGATCTCCCGAGGCGGTGATGCGCGCCGAAACCCTGGAACGCGTTTACGAGTGGCCGCTGGTGGTGACTCGCGACCCGGCGATCGGTTCGCCAACGCTCGTGCCGCTTCGGTCCGGTCACTAGCTCACTGCCCGTCCTGAGACGAACGGACTACGCTCTGGCTTTCAGCGATAGTTCGAGCCCGGCCACCATGAGCGTGACGTCGTCCGCCGCTCCCGCAACGAGCTGGTTCGCTCGGCCAAGCGCATCTCGATAGCGTCGGCCGAGGGATGTGGGCGGCACAACGCCAAGCCCGACTTCGTTGGTCACGACGATCCATTGCAACGAGGTGTGGGCGCGCGCTCTCACGTCAAGAAGGCCGGACACGTGCTGTGCGACGGCGACTTCCGCATCCGCGTCATCGGACAGCGACAGAAGAATGTTGCTGACCCACACCGTCAAGCAGTCGATCACGACCACGGCGGGTGCGGCGCGATCACCCTCGAGCGCGCGAGCGAGATCGGTGGCGAGTGCCATCGGCGACTCGAGCGTATCCCATGTGGACGGCCGCTCTCGTCGATGCGCACCGATGCGCGCGCTCATGTCGTCGTCGAGCGCTTCCGCCGTCGCGACAAAGAGCACGCGTCCGTCGCCTTGGTATTGTTTCGCCAACGCGACGGCTCGCGCGCTTTTGCCGGATCGAACTCCGCCGAGCAGCAGCGTGAGCCGGGCCCGTTGCTCTAGCTCGGATCCCGCATTCACGCGCTCACCGTCAGGCTCGGAAGGTGAGTCATCTCCGCAATGGCATCGACATCGAGGTGTTCGCGCAGCGCGGCCGCAAGTTCGTCGAGCGCGTCGTCGATCGAGGGAACACTGCGTGGCTCAGACAGTGCAACGCCTTTGCGGCTCGCGAGGCGCGCGACGAGTCCGCGTCTGATCACCGCGTTCTCGAACAGACCATGAAGGTAGGTGCCGACAACGAGGCCGTCCGCCGAGCACGATCCGTCGGACGTCGTGGCGCTCGTTGATTCGTTGGTAGAGACGGTGAACGGTGCCGATCCAAGTGATGCTTCGGCGTCCGCTCGCGTTCGGCCCATGTGAATCTCGTAGGCGTCGAGTCCCACGCCGCCGTCCGCGCTCCACAATTCGTTCGACGCCGCAACGAATGCTGTCACGCGCCGAGTGACCTTCTCGGGCGAAAAGCTCGTGCGCACGGGAAGTAGCGAGAGTCCGGCGACGTCGCCCATCGCCTCAGCGCCGTGTTCGTCCACCAATCGCGTGCCGAGCATCTGATAGCCGCCGCAAATGCCGAGGACCGGTGTTCCGGCGTCGCGTCGCTCGCAGATGGTCCGATCGAGTCCCTTCTCGCGGAGCCACGCCAAGTCGGCCATCGTCGATTTCGTACCCGGAATGATGATGAGATCGGGGCCTCCAACGTCGCTTGGAGAATCGACGAACCGCACACGCACGCCGTCCTCGAGCGCCAGCGGTTGGAATTCGTCCAGGTTCGCGATGCGTGGGAGGCGCATCACGACAACGTCGATCACGGCGTCGTCTCCACGCACCCGAGCAGGAGCGGCGCGGTCGGGACCGTCTTCTTCGGGGAGTCGCGACAGATCGAGATAGGGCAGAACGCCTAGCGTTGGAATGCCGGTGCGGTCCTGGAGCATGGCAAACCCGGGCGTAAGCAGCGACGCGTCGCCGCGAAACTTGTTGATGATGAACCCGCGCACGAGTGCGCGCTCCTCCGGCGGCAGCAGCGCGACCGTCCCGTAGAGCGCCGCGAAGACGCCTCCGCGATCGATGTCGCCGACAATGACGACCGGGGCGTCGGCGTGCCGCGCCACGCGCATGTTGACGATGTCATACTGCGCGAGATTGATTTCCGCCGGACTGCCGGCGCCTTCCATCACGACGACGTCGTACGCGGCGCGCAGCCGATCGAGCGCGCCGGTCACCACCGGCCAGAGGCTCGACTTGAGCGCGTAGTACTCGCGCGCGTTCGCCACCCGGTGCGCCGTGCCGAGTACGACGATCTGAGAAGTCTGATCGCTCTGCGGCTTGAGCAGGACGGGGTTCATGTCCGCCGTCACCGGCACTCGCGCTGCGATCGCTTGCACCGCCTGCGCGCGCCCTACCTCTCCACCGTCGTGGGTCACGGCGGCGTTGTTGGACATGTTCTGCGCCTTGAAGGGCGCGACGCGGAAGCCGGCCTGCGAAAACACGCGGCACAGTCCGGCGACAGTCGTCGACTTGCCGGCGAACGACGACGTCCCCTGGACCATGAGAACCCGTCCCAACGGCGCTTTGGTGTTCGTCATCGGGCGGAGTGTCGGCAGACGACCATTCTCGCGCAAGTGCGATGCGCGATCGCGCCGCCGATGAATGGACGCGCTGCGCAAACTCCGATGACCTTGCCAGACGCGTGCGGAGTGTGCTAGTCTACTCGCACAATCGAAGGTGTGAATGGGCCAAGCAGTAGGAAGCCGGTGTGAATCCGGCGCGGCCCCGCCACTGTCAGAGGCTCTGCTCGCATCGCACGTCGCGAGTGGAACCGGCCGGCTCATGAAGTCCCACTGGTGCGCTCGCGCGCTGGGAAGGGGAGTCCGGTTGCCTCGAGCCAGGAAACCGGTCCGTTCACTCCCGCACACAACCCCTCGAGGGAGGGGCGCGGGGTTGAACGCCGAGCCACCGCGTAACCCCACGTTCGCTGGCCTCCGTCTGCCCCGTCCCCGCTCTCATCGCGTCAGGACGGGCTTCATGTTTTTTGCGTGGACGTCGAGAGAAGTCGCATGGCGCGTCTGCGGTCGCGTGGCGCTCAGAGCCGCGCCGTTCGTTGCGTTCGCGCTTGCCTTCGCGCTTGCGTCCTGTCGCGCACCCGGCGACTCGGCGGCTGACTCCACGTCCGCGCGTCGTGCTCCTCGCGCCGGTCGCGGTTCCGCCATCGAGCTGACCGACGACGCCGGTCGTGTGGTCCATCTCGACGCGCCGGCCCGCCGCGTGATCTCTCTCGTATCGAGCGCCACGGAAACGCTCATCGCACTCGGCGCCGCCGACCGGATCGTCGGGCGCACTCGCTACGACGACGCGCCGGAAATCGCGGCCGTGCCGTCGGTGGGCGGCGGCGTCGATCCGAGCATCGAGACGATCGTCGGTCTGCATCCTGACTTGGTCATCGCGTGGAGCGCAGACAAGCGACAGGCGGTGCGTGCCAAGCTCACTGCGCTGGGCGTGCACGTCTTCACTGTCCGAACGGAGGACACAAGTGACGTCTTTCGCGGCATCGCCAACCTTGGCCGCCTGACGGGACGCGACTCCGCGGCGTTGCGGCTCGGCGGCTCCATTCGCGGCGAGTTGGACGACGTTCGCCGGTCGGTCGCCGGGCGACCTGCGCCCAGTGTGTTTTTCGTGGTGTTCAACGACCCGCCGATGACCGCGGGGCCCGACACATTCATTGGCCAGCTGATCGGACTGGCCGGCGGTCGCTCGCTTTTTGACGATACAAGGCAACTCTGGCCGAACGTGTCGATGGAGGAAATCGTTCGCCGCCAACCTGACGTCGTGATCGTCCCGGTGGGTGAATTCAAAACCAACACCGTTGACTATCTTCGCGCGCGCACCGGATGGCGCGACCTGCGCGCGGTGCGTGAGGGGCGTGTCGTTACCGTACCCGCGAATCTGTTGAACCGACCGGGTGCGAACATCGGCAAAGCGGCGAGAGTGCTTCGGGCCGCGTTCTATCCCGAGTTCACCTCCGCGGCAGATTCTGCAAACGTCGCGAGACCACTGTCTGCACCGGCAGAGAGGCGCTGAACGTGGAATCGACGTCGGCTGGTGCCATCGCCCTTCCTGCGCGCACGCGGGTCCACTACGGCATGCCGGTATCGATGCGACTCCTGGCGCTCGCGGTGATTCTCGCGCTCGCGCTCGTCGCCGCGATTCGCCTCGGCGCGGTTTCGCTGTCGACCACTGCGCTACTCGATGCCGTCACTGGCCGCGGCGACGCCTCCACCGTCGCGATTGTGCGCCAGTTGCGGATGCCGCGGGCGTTGCAGGCTGCGCTCGTTGGCGCAGCGCTCGCCGTCAGCGGGGCCACCTTCCAGGCGCTCCTCAGAAACGCGTTGGCCGAGCCGTACATTCTCGGCGTATCGAGCGGCGCGGCATTCGGTGCAGTGGCCACGGTTGTGACGGGATGGTCGATGCGGTCCGTGTGGGCCCTTCCTGCCGCCGCATTCGCCGGCGCGATCGGATCGATGCTGCTCGTGTTCCGTATTGCGTTCAGTGTGGGGCGCGCGCTCGATGCGCGTGTGCTGCTGCTCGCCGGGGTTGTGGTGAGCTCGTTCCTGGTCGCGCTGATCTGGCTCGTGCTGACGTTCGCCGATACCGAGTCGGTTCGCTCGGCCATTTTCTGGATGATGGGGAGTCACGCCGGCGCGTCGTGGCGGAGTGTGAGTATTCTCGCAACCTGCCTCGTGCCGTCGCTCGCTGTTCTGTTCGCGCTTGCCAGACCGCTCAATCTGCTCGCGGTCGGCGAGTCGACCGCGGCCTATCTCGGCACCAACGTCGAACGAACGAAACTGATCGCGTTCGCGGTGGCGACGCTGCTGGCCGCCGTGTCGGTGGCGGTCAGCGGAACCATCGGCTTCGTGGGCCTCGTCGTGCCGCACGCCATGCGCTTGCTGTGGGGCAGCGACAATCGCGCGCTTTTGCCTTGTGCAGCGCTTGCCGGCGGCGCGTTTCTCGTTGGCGCCGATACGCTGTCGCGCACGCTTGCCGGCGCGAACGAGCTTCCGATTGGCGTCGTCACGGCGCTGATTGGCGTGCCGTGCTTCGTGTGGCTGCTTCGGCGCCCGGCAGCGCTATGAGCTCGTCCAACATGTCGTGGTCACTGACCGATGTGCGTTTTCGCCATCCCGGTGCCGCGCGCGACGCGATCAACAACGTCACTCTGGCGACGCACGCGGGGTGCATCACCGCCTTGCTCGGCCCGAACGGCGCGGGAAAGTCGACGCTGCTTCAACTCATGCTCGGCGTGTTGCCGGTGAGCAGCGGCGACATTCGCTTCGGGAACAGGCCGATCGCGGCGTGGACGCGAACAGCGCTCGCTCGCGAGGTGGGTGTCGTCCCGCAGGGCGAGGCCGAGCCGTTGTTTACGGTTCGTGAAATGGTCGCGATGGGCCGCTATCCATTCCTGGGCCGGTGGCAGCGCGAACGCGAATCTGACGCAACCGCGATCGCTGCGGCCATGCGCCGCTGCAGCGTCGACGAGTTTGCCGACCGGCGGTTGGCGACACTGTCGGGCGGCGAACGTCAGCGCGTCCGTCTCGCGCGCGCGCTGGCGCAGGAGCCGTCAGTACTCGTGCTCGACGAGCCAACGACATCGCTCGACATCCGCCACGAGATGATCGCGTTCGAGCTTCTGCGCTCGCTGCGCGACGACGGCGTGACGGTCGTGCTCGTGACGCACAACCTCAATCTCGCCGCACGCTACGCCGACGATCTCGTGCTGCTGCACAGAGGTGAGGTGGTGGCGCGAGGCCAGCCGACGTCGGTGATCACGACAGAAACAATCAGTCGCGTGTATGACTGGCCGGTTGCGGTGGAGCTGAACGCTGACGGCGCGCCACAGGTCGTACCGCAGGCATTCGTGGGAGCTTCGACATGAATTGCGTCTCACGTCGAACCATGTTGTGCACGTTTGCCTCGATCCTGGCCATGACGGCACACTTGGCGCGGGCGCAGGTGCCGGCCGAAGTGCGCGGCCGCGTGTCGGACCAGTCGACCGGCGCGCTCGTCGCACGGGCGCAGGTGGAGGTCGTCGGCCGCGCCGAACGTGCGGTCACGGGCGTCGACGGCGCTTTCGCGATTCGCGGGTTGGATCCGCGCCGGTACACGATCAGAGTTCGCGCGATCGGCTATGCATTGTACGACGTTGATGTTGAAGTCGTGAATGGGCGAGCCATGGCGCTGGACGTAGCGTTGCAGCCCGTCGTGGCGTCGCTTGCGCCCATCGTCGTTCTTTCGGGCCGCGATACGGCGAGCAGTCGTGTGTTCGATCGCCGCGCAATCGAGTCGTCCGGCCGCCGAGATCTTGGTGAGCTTCTGCAGACGGTGCCCGGAGTCGTCGTCACGCAGGCCGGCGGTCCGGGGTCGCCCAGCCATGTTGCGATCCGCGGTTCGGGCGCGAACGAAGTGCTCGTGGTCGTCGATGGTACCCCGGTCAACTCGGTGATTACCGGCGAGGCAGATTTGTCGCGCGTGAATCTCGATCTGGTCGAACGCGTGTCCGTTCTTCCGGGCGCGCAGTCAGCGCGCTACGGCGGGCGCGCGTTGGCCGGCGTTGTGATCGTCGAAACGCGGCGCGGTGACGGCGACGTGTCGGCTTCGGCTGCACTCGGCGCGTGGGGAGAACGAGACATCGGAGCGACGATCGGTCGCGTCGTTGAATCGAGCTCGTTGCGAGCTGGCGTTTCGCTTACGGCCGATTACCGAGATATCCGCGGCGACTTTGACTATCCCGTTCCGGACATTCGCGGCGGCGGCTCGGCGCGGCGAGACAACGCGGGCGTGCGTTCCGGAAATGTTCTCGCTACGGCGTCGCTCGACGGACGCGGCGGTGCGCTGCAGCTTCGCGGCGAGTGGCAGTCAATGTCGCGCGGACTTGCGGGTTCGATCGTGCAACCGTCGGTGACGGGCCGTGAGCGGGAGTCGCGCGCGACGGCAGGGCTCGACGGCCGGTGGGGAAGCGGATTGATCACGTGGACAGCGGACGGCGATGTGTCTCACGAACACGCGACGTACGCCGATCCGCTTCCTCCATTCGGCACACCGTTCGACGATGCAATCGACGCGAACGCTGCGCGGCTATCCGTCACATCAACCGCTGCGTTGGCGCTCGCATCCGCCTCGGTTGGCACGGAGGGTCGGCTCCTCGACGTGTCGTCGACTGCGCTCGCGCCGGGAGCCCCCGGCCAGCAGCAGCTACTCGGCACGTGGGCGAACCTTCGCGCGTCGCACAGCGTGGGTCAATCGACCGACCTTGCCGCCGATCTGAGCGCGCGTCTCGATTGGGACTCGCTGCTGCGCGGAGAGACGGTGTCTCCGCGCGCCGGCGTCACGGTGTCGCATGCGAAGGCGTCGCTGTCCGCGTCTGTTGGAAATGCGTTTGCACCGCCGTCACCCGCCGACCAATTCTTTCACGAAGGCGTGCTGGTTCGCCCGAATCCTGATTTACGGCCGGAGCGTGTGCGCCGTGAAGTCGAAGTTCGCGCGGCCGTGCGCGAGGTTCGCGCTGGGGCGTTCGATTTCGACGGAGAGGCAGCGGCGTACCGGGCCGACGTCAGCGGAATGATTCTCTGGCTCCCCGACTTTCGATTTGTCTGGAGTCCTTCCAACTTCGACGTGCGCCGCTCCGGCTGGGAAGCGAGCGGCGGCATCGCTGCCCGATCCATCGGCGTGGATCTTCACGGATCGCTGTCCACCGCCGATGTGACCTACACGGGTTCCGTGTTGAGCGGACAGGTTGCCTACCGTCCACGCGTGACGGGGAGCGTTACCGCCGGTGCAACACGCGGCGACGCCCGGCTCGAGGTGACGACTCGCTATGTCGATTCGCGCCGCACGGTCGCGGGGTCGGCGCTCAATGTGCTCGAGCCGTATTCACTCACCAACGTCAAGCTCGCGGTGCCGATCGTGCGAAGCCGGTGGTCGATCGATGCGACCGTTGGTCTCGACAACGTGTTCGATCGACCTGCCTCGATGCTCGTCGACTATCCCTTTCCGGGCCGGACGTGGACGATCGCGCTCCGGACTCGTCGCGCACGGCAACGCGCGGCCTCGCACGTCGCCGTGAGCAACCCGTGATCAAACCTCAGAACGCTCCGAACACTATGTCGGAGACAACCTCACTCTCTAGGAGCTCGAACGTGATTCACAACTGGCCGATACCTGCCACACGGAACAACCCATTGCGACGCGCTGCCGCTCTTGTCCTTGCGACGACCGCGCTTGCCTGCGGTTCCGACTCCACCGCACCGGTCGCCCCAGGGTTTCTTGGCGGGACATCGGGCAACCACGAGATCGGTCTCGTGGTGAACTCCACGGGGAAGGCGCTGACACTGTTTCAAGTCGGCAGCCCAACCACACAGCAACAGATCGCGTTGGGCACCAGCAGTACGGTGACGCCAACCGGGTTCTCCGTACGCGGGCGGCGCGCCGCCGTGCCGCTCGGCAACGCCGCCAGTGTTGCGTTCATCAATCTCGAAACGGCGACCATCCAACGCTTCTTCGTGTTCACCGGCGGTAATGCGACGGGCTCCGCCTTTGCCGACGATACCACGATCATTGTTGCCAACAGCGACCGCAATCTGGTGGGACGGGTGACGGCCAACCAAACCGCCGATGCGATCACGTCGACCGTGACGGTGGCGGCGCAGCCAACCGCAATCACGATGGTCGGAGGACGCGCGCTCGTGGTGTCAGCGAACCTCGACGCCAACTTCAAGCCGATTGGCAACGGCGTTGTCACGGCGATCGACCCCAAGACTTTGCAGGTTCTTGGTACGGCGAACATGGGCGGCACGAATTCCACCGATGGCGCCGTGGGTCCCGACGGGCTTCTCTATGTCGTGAACACCGGGGACTTTGTCGCGCAGGGGAGCATGACGATCATCGACCCCGCCACGATGCAGGTTCAGACGACCGTGCCGAACATGGGCGTTGGCCCGGGCGCGATCAGTATCGACGCCGCCGGTCTCGCCTATGTCTCCGGATTCTTCTCCGGAACGCTCGTCTGGAACACGAAGACGCGCACCTTCGTTCGCGGAACCGACAATCCCGTGTGCGCGAAACTGCCGAACGGCAGCTGTCGCGGTGCGTTTGCCGCGACGACGAACGCGGGAGGAAATCTCTATCAGCTGTTTTTCGGAAGTTCCTCGCAAAACTTGCCTCCATATGCGTTCGTGTTCAAAGCGGGCACGTTTGCATTGACCGACTCGGTCAGCGTCGGCACGGGGCCGGCTGGAATCGCTATTCGCACATTCTAACGCGCTCCACATGTGTGGCGCTGCGAGCATCGCGTTGATGACCGATCTGATCGTCGGCGAGCCCCCTCCCGCGTTGCATCCCACCGTGTGGATGGGGAAGGGGATCGGTAGTGCGCGTGAGCGGCGCCGCGAGCGTGCGCCGCTCGCGTCGTTCACCGAGGGTGCGCTCGCCCTCGGTGGCGGCGTGCTGCTCACGGCGATGCTTGCCGGCGCTGTTCAAGGCGGATTACGGCGTGTCCGCGGGTCCAAGCGGGCGACGGCAACCGGAATCGCGCTCAAGCCGGCGCTGTCGCTTCGACCGCTCCTGGCCGCTGCGACCGACGTCCGCCTGGCACTCGCACGCCGACATCTGGGCGAGGCGCGCCGGCTTCTCGCGTGGCATCTCGTGTCGCGCGACACGACGACGCTGACGGCAAGCGAGGTCGCCGGTGCCGCAATCGAATCGGTCGCCGAGAATTTGTGCGATAGCGTTGTCGCGCCGCTCCTGGCGTTTCGCGTCGGCGGGCTGACGCTGGCGTACGTCTACCGAATGATCAACACTGCGGACGCGATGCTGGGATACCGAACGCCGGAGCTCGAGTGGTTCGGCAAGGCATCGGCGCGCGCGGACGATATGGCCAATCTCGTTCCCGCGCGATGCGCGGCGCTTCTCATCGCGTGCTCGGCCGTGGCAGGGAGGGGTTCGGTGCGCGGCGCGATCAGCATCTCGCTGTCCGACGCGGACATCACGCCAAGCCCCAACGCCGGGTGGCCCATGGCGGCGATGGCGGGTGCGCTCGGGGTTCGACTGTCCAAGCGGGGAGCGTATGTGCTGAATGCCCACGCGCGACACCCGCGGCCGTCCGACATCAGTCGTGCCTGCCGCATCGTCGCGGCGGCGGCCGCGCTGTCGGCGATTGTCGTGGATCTCTCATGATCGTGCCGCGCCCAGAAGTACTCGAGACCGCAATGGCCGTCCACGGTGGTCATCGGGGACTGCGAGAGACCCATGAGATTCGGCACGACTTTAGCGTTTGCTTGAACGCCTTCGGGCCAGCGGATGTCGTTCGTCGGGCTGTCGCACACGCGGCGATCGACGACTACCCCGACCCCGATTGCCGGGCGCCGCGCGAGGCCGCGTCGGTCCGGTGGTTTACTCCAATGTCAGAGATCGCGTTCGGCGCGGGCGCGGCGGAGTTCATTCACGCCGCGTGCCAGGCGTATCTCGACCGGGACGATGCGGCGACCATTGTGAGTCCGTCGTTTGGCGAGTACGAGCGCGCCGTGAGATTGCGCGGCGCGCGCGCTGACCGCGTGTGGTGTTCGAGCGATGGACTGGCGGCCGAGGATCTCCGCGCTATTCACTCAGCGATCGAGCGAACGAATCCGCGCCTCGTTGTTCTCTGTGCGCCCACAACACCGACAGGGGCGGTCATCGCGCGCGACGATATTCTTGGCGTCGCGGCGGCGTGCGATCGGGTGGGCGCGCTGCTCGTCCTGGATCAGGCATACGACGCGTTTGTCGATCGCCCAATGGGGACGCCCGCGCTGCCTGGACATCCCGCGGTGCTGCATCTCAGGTCGCTGACCAAAGAGCACGCGCTTGCCGGCTTGCGGGTGGCGTTCGCCGTTGGACCCGCGTCGGTCATCGATGCGTTGAATCGCGTGCGCGCGCCGTGGACCGCGTCGAGTGGCGCGCAGGCGGCGGGCGTCGCGGCGTTGTCCGATCAAGCGGCAGACCATGTGGCGCGGACCGTGGGCATTCTTCGCGGCGAGGCCGCGCGGCTCCGAGAGTCCTGCCTCCAGCTGGGATTCTCGCCGCGGCCCTCGGGGACGCACTACTTCGCTCTCCGGGTGGGGCGCGCGGCGGAGGTTGCACGTGCACTGCTCGAGCGCGCTGGAATTGCCGTGCGCGATTGCACGTCGTTCGGTCTACCGGAATTCATCCGCATTGCGGCGCGAACCCCTCCTGAAAATGACGCGCTGTTGCTCGCCCTGGCCATGAAAGAACTGGACCAATATCGAACGCTGCCGCCAACGACAAAGCGTCTCGAACCCACGCCAATTACCGCATGGACCGAATATGACTGATTCCGAATCCCTGTCGCGCACCGATCCGATGTCGCCACCCGAGGGGCCGAGTCCATCGGCTGCTCGTCGCGCGCCGGTGCCCAAGCGCAAGAAGCCTGGACCGTACCGCGTTCCACCGCGAGCGCAGCGGCACGGTCTCCTGATCGTCAACACCGGCGACGGAAAGGGAAAGACGACGGCGGCCTTGGGGCTGCTGCTTCGCGCCGTGGGCCGCTCGATGCGCGTCGGAATGTTTCAGTTCATGAAAGCGACCGGCATCACGGAGGGCGGCGAGTACGCCGCGCTCCGACGATTGGGTGTAGAGATCGTTCCGTTGGGCGCCGGCTGCACATTGGGCGTTGAGGAGACCGCCGACGACCAGACGCTCGCGAAGTCCGGATGGGATCACTGCGCCGCGCTGCTCGCCGCCGGTGAATACGATGTTCTCGTTCTCGACGAGCTTACGCTTCCCCTCTCGTATGGATGGGTGGACACCGCTGTCGTCGTCGACGCGATACGCGCGCGACCCGTCGGGACGCATGTCGTCGTCACCGGCCGGCGTGCTCCGTCGGCGCTGATCGATGCGGCGGACCTGGTCACCGACATGCGCGTGATCAAACATCCCTTTCGCGAGCAGGGCGTGCGCGCCCAGGCGGGAATTGACGTATGACGGATCCTCAATTACCGGCCAACGACCCTGACTGCACGCCAACCCGCATGCCCAAGGGAACGCGCGTGCGGCGCCCGCGCAAAAGGCCGTACACGATCGCCCCGCGCGATGAGCGACACGGCCTCCTCATCGTCCACACCGGAAAGGGAAAGGGAAAGACCACCGCCGCGCTGGGCATGCTCGTGCGTGCCAGCGGATACGATCTGTCCGTTGGGATGTTCCAGTTCATCAAGAGCGCCGAGACGCTCTATGGCGAACACATCGCCGCGAAGCGGCTGGGAATCGACATTGTTCCGTTGGGAGACGGCTTTACGTGGCTCAGTGAGAACATCGCTGCTGATCGCGCGCTGGCCGAACGCGGCTGGGCGCGCGTTCAAGAGGCGCTCGCGTTGGGAAAACACGACGTGCTGATTCTCGATGAGCTAACGTATTGTCTGACGTTTGGCTGGTTGGACACTGCGCAGGTGATTGCGACTCTCGGCGCGCGAGCGCCGGGCACACACGTGATCGTTACGGGCCGTGACGCACCGGCCGCACTCATCGAGGCAGCCGATCTGGTGACGGAAATGCATGTGGTCAAGCACCCATATCGCGAACAGGGCATCGGCGCGCAGCCGGGCATCGAGCTATGAGCGTTGCGTCGTGACGCGAATCTATCTCGTGCGGCACGGCGAGACGGACTGGAACGCGACGCAACGCTGCCAGGGCATCGCGGACATTCCGCTCAACCACACCGGACTGACGCAGGCCGCCGCGCTCGGCCACGCGTTCCGCGACATTGAATTCCACGCCGCGTACACGTCTCCGTTGCAACGAGCGCGCCGAACCGCGGAGACGATTCTGAACGGCCGGCAACTGCAGGCGGTCGCCGTTGGCGAACTGTCTGAAATGTCGTACGGCGACTGGCAGGGACTCGCACCACACGAATGGCCCGACGGCGCGTCCGCGCGCTGGGCCAATGCGCCGTGGCAAATGGCGTTTCCGGGCGGCGAGTCGCTCGATCAGGTGCGACTGCGCATTGGGCCGGCGATGGAGCAAATCATTCGCAGTCATCGAGGCGAGACAGTTCTTGTTTCCGGACACGGTCACGCCAATCGCGTGATTCTGCTTCACGCGACCGGTAGAGATCTAACCAGTTTCTGGGATATCGCGCAGCCCAACGGCGGCGCGTGGTTGCTTGAATACGACGGCGAGACGAGCACGCCTTCCGTCGGTCAACTCCCAGTCAATCGACCCATCGGTGCCGACGCCGACTCCCGCTAGCCAAAAAGCCATAATTATGAGCCTCTCTGCCATCGACCCGTCCATCGCACGCCGCGCCATCGACGCCAAGACGAAGCCGCTCGGCGCGCTCGGTCGTTTGGAGGACGTTGCCGTGCGCCTGGCCGTCCTTCAAGGAACTCTCACGCCCTCGCTCGACCGAGCACGGGTCTGTGTGTTCGGCGCCGACCACGGGATTGCGATGCAAGGCGTGAGCGCATATCCACGCGCCGTGACCGCCGAGATGATGCGCAACTTCGACCGGAGCGGTGCGGCGATCAACGTGATCGCGGCAACGAACACTGTCAGCGTCGAAGTCATCGACGTTGGCGTGGACGCCGATCTCTCCATGCTCGCGGGCATCCGGCACGAAAAGGTGCGACCCGGATCGCGGAACCTGCTCGACGAGCCGGCGATGACCGCCGGCGAATTGGGTGCCGCGCTTGCCGTCGGCCGAAGTGCCGCTCGCCGCGCGGTGACTGACGGCGTCCGCGCGTTGGGTCTCGGTGAGATGGGCATCGGCAACACGACCGTCGCTTCGGCGCTGCTGTCCGCGCTCACGGGCCATCGCGCTGCGATGACTGTCGGCCGGGGCACTGGCGTGAGCGACGACGTGCTTGAACGAAAGCGGGAGATCGTCGACAACGCCGTCGAACGTCACTGTTCCGGAGCCGATCAACTTCGCGACCCCCGCGAGCTGCTGCGATGCCTCGGCGGGTTGGAGCTTGCCGCGATCGCCGGCGCCGCGTTGGAGGCGGCGCAGCATCGCGTTGCGGTTGTCGTTGACGGATTTATTTCTACGGTCGCGGTGCTCTGCGCCGCGCGGATCGCCGCCGCCGACGAATCCCTTCGTCCCCTTGGCCCCGCGTTGTTCTTCGCGCATCGATCGGCGGAGACTGGCCACGGAATCGCGTTGGACGCCTTCGCCTCCATCCCCGATTGCGATTCGTACCCACTCTTGCAGCTCGACATGCGCCTCGGCGAGGGATCCGGCGCCGCACTGGCTATGCCGATCCTGCGCTCGGCGGCAGCCATCATGCGCGACATGGCCACATTCGAATCGGCGGGTGTCTCGGCGGGCGACAAGGCCGCGGCGCATTCGGAATCGGTGGCGTGAGGCGACAGCTTCACGCGTGCGGCGCGGCGTTTACGCTTCTGACACGGCTTCCGGTGTACGGTTCGGCCGTGCATGATGCCGACAATCTCGCACGCGCCGCGACCTACTTTCCACTCGTGGGAGCTGTCGTTGGCTTGCTCGGCGGTCTGGTATTCGCCGCGGCCGCGTATCTCTGGCAAACACCGCTCGCCGTAATTCTTTCGATCGCGGCAACAGTGCTCGTGACTGGCGCATTTCATGAAGACGCACTCGCCGACGCGCTCGACGGATTCGGCGGCGGATGGAACCGGACGCAGGTGCTTGCGATCATGAAGGACAGTCGCGTCGGTTCGTACGCACTCGTCGGCGTGGTGCTCGTGCTCGCCGCGAAGTTCGTCGCGTTGACGACCATCGCTACCCCGCGCCTGGAAGCCAGTCTCATCGCCGATCCGGAGCGCGGAGTCGGCGCATTCGTTCGCGCGGTCACCGTCGCGCACGTCCTCGCGCGATGGTCGAGTGTGCCGCTGATCTGGCGGTATCCGTACGTTCGTCCCGAGACTAAGGGGGAGCGGCCGAGCGCCGGCCGACCTTTGGGCGGAGCCGTGACCCTGCCGCGTTTCGCGGCCGCGACGCTATTCGCACTCGTGGTAATCGTCGTTGCGCTCGGAGCTCGCGCGCTTCCGGTGGCCGCCGTCGCGGTTGGCGTCACGTGGATTGCGGGATGGTATGTCGATCGGCGGTTGGGTGGAATCACCGGTGACGCGCTTGGCGCCGCCAACCAATTGGTCGAACTGTCGGTGTATCTCGCGCTCGCAGTTCGCTGATCGAGCCGGGGGTGAATCACGTGACCACGTTGGTATTCATCCGTCACGGCGAGGCGCGCGACACGATTGGGCGTTGCGTTGGGCACACGGATGCGGGGCTGTCGGCGGTCGGCGCAAAGGCGATCACATCGTTTGCGAACCAGTGGCGAAGCTCAGATCGCGCAACGACGGTTGCAACGCCAACGCGAATCGTGAGCAGCGATCTGGCCAGAGCCTTCGAGTCTGCATGCATCATCGCCACTGCATGGGGTCTTCCCGTGGAGCGCGACGCACGTTGCCGCGAGATGAATTTCGGCGTATGGGACGGCCGACCGTGGAGCGCAATCGAAACCAAGGACGGCGTTCGCCTTCGCGCATGGACTGACGATTGGACGAACGTCGCGACGCCGGGCGGGGAAGGGCTCGCCGACGTCAAGCGGCGAGCGGCATCGTGGCTCGATGACACGCTCGGCGCGGCGAGTCATGACGCGTCGGTGATCGTGGTCGTCGCGCACGCGGGGTGGATTCGCGCGGCGCTCAGTCGTCTGCTCGATCGCGCGCCGGCGGACATGTTTCGCCTCCCGGTGGACTACGCGCATGCAACCGTCGTTTCGGTCGGTCGGTCGGGTGTCGAGCTGATCGCGTCGAACGTCGCCGAGATGCCGTAGCGGCTCATCGCTAGCTTACAGGCATGAGCCTGATCGTCACCGACGCGATCGTTCTTCACGCGTTCGACTATCTCGAGTCGTCCCGGATTCTCCGCGTCGTCACGCGGGAAGTCGGTGTGCGATCGGTGTTGGCCCGTGGCGCCCGCCGCTCGAAGCGACGCTTCGGCACGGCGCTCGACCTGTATGCTCAGGGCTCCGCCGCGCTCGAGATCAAATCGGGGCGCGACCTTGATACGTTGAGCGATTTCGACGTCGTGCGTGCGCGGCCGCAATTGGCCGCGCAGCTCGCGCGATTTACCGGCGCGAGCGCGATCGCCGAGCTCATTCTGCGCTTTGCACGTGACGCGGTGGATCCGGGCTTGTTCGACACGGTCGCCGAGTCACTCGACGAGATTGCCGGTGCCACGCCGTCGCGTGTTCGCGACGTCACGCTTTCGGCGGCATGGCGCGTTCTGGCCGACCTGGGCGTCGCGCCCACGATCGACAATTGCGCCGAGTGTCACGCGGCGATCGATCCCGAGGCGGCGGCGATGTTCAGTCATCCGGCGGGCGGCGCGCTGTGTGCGCGGTGCGGTCACCTCGCGCGCGGCGGCCGAACCCTTCCTGCGACGGCGCGAAACGCGTTGCGCCAGTGGCTCTCGGGCGAATCGTATCCGTTGCCGGCGACGGACGATGTGCGCGCGCATCAGCGGCTGCTGCGTGAATTCCTTCGCGAGCACCTTGCCGACGAGCGTCCGCTTCGCGCCTTCGACGTGTGGGAGCGCGATGCGTGGGCCGGAGGCGCGGCATGATACTCGGCACCGCCGGCCACATCGATCACGGCAAGACGTCGCTCGTCCACGCGCTTACCGGCGTGGACACTGATCGGTTGCCCGAAGAGAAGCGGCGCGGCATCACGATCGAGCTTGGCTTTGCTCCGCTCGCGCTCGACGGAGTGGGGACCATCGGTGTTGTCGACGTGCCCGGTCACGAGGCGTTCGTGCGAACCATGGTCGCCGGCGCTACGGGGATCGATCTCGCGATGATCGTGGTCGCGGCGGATGAAGGAGTGATGCCGCAGACGCGCGAGCATTTGGCAATTCTCGAGCTGCTGGGCGTTCGGAATGCCGTGGTTGCGTTGACCAAGGCAGACTTGGTCGACGAAGAATGGCTGGCGCTCGTCGTCGAGGACGTGAGCAACGCAACGTCGCGCGCGTTTCCGGACGCGAAGATCATCGCGACGTCCACGCGTACGTCGCGGGGAATCGAGGAGCTGCGCGCGGCGCTCGCCGATCTTGCTCGCGCCGTTGCTCCTCGCGCGAGCGACGATCTCTTTCGCCTCCCCGTCGATCGAACGTTCACGATCAAGGGGACAGGGACCGTCGTCACGGGCACGGTGTGGTCGGGTCGCGTGACCCGTGATGAGACTGTTCGCATTCTCCCCGGCGATCGGACGGCGCGGGTTCGCGGCATTCAGGGGCACGGCGCGCAGCTCGACGTCGCGCTTCCGAGCGGACGGACCGCGATTGCTCTGTCGGGGATCGACGTCGCCGACGTGCCGCGCGGCTCGACCATCGTGACTGATCGCGAATGGCGAGCGACCACTCTCGCGCGCGCGGATGTGAGCGTCGTGCCCGGTGTGGATCTCACGATTCGCCCGAGAACGTGGTATCGATTTCACGTCGGCACGACGGAAGTTGGCGCGCGGATTGTCGCGCGCGCGATGAGCATGACCGAGCCGTTCTCTGCGCGCGTCGTGCTCGACGAGCCGGTGGTCCTGCGAGCCGGCGATCGGTTCGTCATTCGATCATCCGCGCCGCTCAACACCATTGCGGGCGGAATCATCACCGACCCATATCCACCGCGCCGGGCTCGCCCATGGTCGCCCGGAGCATCAATCGAGCAGCGGCTCGACCAGCTGCTTACCGAGAACGGTGCGGATGGCGTTGAGACGTCGACGCTCTCGGTTCGCCTTGGTGCGGCGCCGGCGACGTGCAAAACGCTGCTGAACGCCGCCAGCCACGTGGTGCAGGCGGGCGGACGAATCGTGAGTCGTTCGGCGTTCGAGGCGGTCGATGGAGCGCTGGTTGACGCGGTCGTCGGCTACCAGCGCGACCATCCGCTCGAACCGGGCATGCCCACCCAACTTCTTCGGGCTCGGCTCCGGGCGGCGCCGGAGGTCGTGGAGTCGGTCTTGGCCGCGCAGTTGGCCAGCGGGAATATGGTGAGTGGCTCGGGCAGTGTCTGGAGGGTGGGTTGGGAGCCGACCCCGTCGCCTGCTCAATCGGTGCTCTTGGAAACGCTTGTCCGGAAGCTGGAGGCCGCGGGGGCCGAGCCGCCGTCGGTGGAGGAGTTGGCGAGCGAGCTTGGAGGCGATGTCGGACCGCTCCTTCGCTTTCTCGAGCGGCAGGGCAAAATCACGCAAGTTGAGCAAAATCGATACTATGCCGATACTCAGTTAAAGGCGCTTATTGGTCGTTTGCGGGACGCGATGTCGACGGGCGCGGAGTTGAATCCATCGGAGATTCGAGAGGCGCTTGGCCTGTCGCGGAAGTTTCTGATCCCTTTTTTGGAATATGCCGACCGGCTTGGGTACACAAATCGGGGTACAAGCGGACGTGTCTGGAGGGGGCTCTAAACTGCTACGGGACATCACAATGCAAGGAACGGCTCGCTTGACACGGCTGTGCACGAACCATATTCTTTACGACACAGCAGTCCCTGATCAACCCATTCAGGAGTCCTAGTCACGGTCCTGTTTCGTTAGCGCGGGAGAAAAATCATGTTCCACCGCTGGGCAGCACTAGTGCTCGTGCTCGCCCTTTGTGCGATGTCGCCAAAGAACGCGGCGGGGCAAACGCAGGTGCAATCGCCCCGAGGGCACGGTGTGGGGAAGCTCGGAAGACCTTATCCGAATCCCTTCAATCCTGAAGTGTTCATTCCGTTCGACGTCGTTGAAACTGACGGCATTTGCACGGATGGACGCGAACCACATGTAGTCAGTGTAAGAATCCTGAACATCCTGGCTCAGCCAGTCGCTGTTCCGGAGTTTGCGGGTCCGTCGACCAATGTCACAACGCCAGTTCCCAGTCCCTTGGGGGGGGCGCGTCTGTCGAATCTGAAGCTCGGCTGTGGGTCGTACGTCGCTCACTGGCTCGGCAACATGGACGGCAACGGCAAAGAGGCTGCGTCAGGCATGTATCTGGTGCAGTTCTTCGTCGATGGGAAGTTGGTCGATACCAAAAGGATCTTTAATCGGAAGTAAGCACGAAACTCAGCTTCACCGAACTCGTACGCGCCGAGGGCCAACTGTCCTCGGCGCGTATATTTTTTGGTGTCGGCGCCGTGAGGCACCAACTGTGCTCATCGGAGAGTCATGATCAACTCAGAGAAACTCACCGTCAAAGCCGGCGAAGCGCTCAACGAGGCCGTCAGCGCCGCGCGCCGCATTGGCAATCCCGTGCTCTACGATCTCCATCTGCTCGGCGCGCTGCTCGAGCAGGATGAGAGTATAGTCGTTCCGGTCCTGCAGAAACTTGGCGCCAGCGTCGCCGCGCTCCGGGAACAGGTCGCGCGCGAGGTCGAGCGCTACCCCAAGCAGACCGATGCGCAGCCGACGATGTCGCGCGAGCTCAATCAGGTATTCGACAAAGCGGAGGACGAAGCCAAACGGCTCGGCGACGAGTACGTGTCGACCGAACATTTGCTGCTCGCCCTCTCGGACACCAAGGGCACGGAGTCTCGCACACTGCTTCGCGCCGTCAACGCGACGCACGAAGCGCTGGTTTCGGCGCTGGAAGCCGTGCGCGGAACGCACCGCGTTACCGATCAGACTCCGGAAAACCAATATCAGGCGCTGCAGCGCTACACGCGCGACCTCACCGACGTCGCGCGCAAAGGCAAGCTCGATCCGGTGATTGGCCGTGACGAAGAGATTCGTCGCGTCATTCAAGTGCTGTCGCGCCGCACCAAAAACAACCCGGTGCTCATCGGCGAGCCGGGCGTCGGCAAGACGGCGATCGTCGAAGGCCTCGCGCAGCGCATCGTGAACGGCGACGTGCCCGAAGGGCTCAAGAACAAGCGGCTCGTCTCGCTCGACCTCGGCGCGCTGATTGCCGGTGCCAAGTTCCGCGGCGAATTCGAAGAGCGCTTGAAAGCGGTGCTGAAAGAGATCACGGACGCGCAGGGCATGTTCATCATGTTCATCGACGAGATGCACACGCTCGTCGGCGCCGGCAAAGCAGAAGGCTCGATGGACGCCGGCAACATGCTCAAGCCGCTGCTCGCGCGCGGCGAGCTTCGCGTCGTCGGCGCCACGACGCTCGACGAATATCGTCTCCACGTCGAAAAGGATCCCGCGCTCGAGCGCCGGTTCCAACCCGTGTACGTCGGCGAGCCGAGTGTCGAGAACACCATCGCCATTCTTCGCGGGCTGAAGGAACGGTACGAGGCACATCACGGCGTCCGCATCACCGACGATGCGGTGATCGCGGCGGCGACGTTGTCGCATCGCTACATCGGCGACCGGTTCCTCCCCGACAAGGCGATCGATCTTGTGGACGAGGCCGCGTCGCGCCTTCGCATCGAGATCGATTCGATGCCGCAGGAGATCGATGAGGTTGAGCGGCGCGTCATGCAGCTCGAGATCGAACGCCGCGCGCTGCTGAAGGAGAAAGACCGCGCCGCCATCGAACGCCGCGAAGAGCTCGAGCGCGAGCTGGCCGAGTTGCGTGAGAAGTCGTCGGCCATGAAAGCGCAGTGGCAGCAGGAAAAGGAAATGCTCGGCGGCGTCGGCAAGATCAAGCAGGAGATCGACCAGACCCGCATTGCCGCCGATCAGGCCACGCGCGCCGGTGATCTGACCAAGGCCGCGGAGTTGACCTACGGCAAGATCCCGGAGCTCGAGCGCCGCATGCGGGAAACCGAAGCGAAGCTCGCGAGCACCGAGGGTCGTCCGCAATTCCTCAAGGAAGAGGTGACGGCGGAAGACATCGCCGACGTCGTCGCGCGCTGGACCGGAATTCCCGTCACGCGCATGCTCGAGAGTGAGCGTGAACGCCTGACCAAGCTCGATCAGGAATTGGCACGTCGCGTCATTGGACAGGAGGAGGCGGTGCACGCGGTGGCGAACGCGGTGCGTCGTTCTCGTGCGGGGCTGCAAGATCCGAATCGGCCGATCGGATCATTCATTTTTCTCGGGCCCACGGGTGTGGGAAAGACCGAGACCGCGCGCGCCCTCGCCGAGTTCTTGTTCGACGACGAGCACGCAATGGTGCGCATCGACATGTCCGAGTACATGGAGAAGCACGCCGTCGCGCGATTGATCGGCGCGCCGCCTGGCTACGTCGGGTATGAGGAAGGCGGGCAGCTCACTGAAGCGGTGCGCCGTCGTCCGTATTCCGTGATTCTGTTCGACGAGATCGAGAAGGCGCATCCGGACGTGTTCAATATCCTGCTGCAGATTCTCGACGATGGACGGCTCACCGACTCGCAGGGCCGGACGGTGGATTTCCGGAATGCCGTCATCATCATGACGTCGAATATCGGCTCGATGTTCATCCTCGAGCACGCCCGCGGCGACTGGGCGTTGGTCGAGACGCAAGTGATGGCGACGCTGCAGCAGCAGTTCAAGCCGGAGTTCCTCAACCGCGTTGACGATATCATCATCTTCCATCCGCTCGGCACCGAGCAGATCGAGAAGATTGTCGATCTCCAGCTCACGCGGTTGGAGAAACTGCTCGCCGAACGGAAGATCTCGATCGAGGTGACGCCGGACGCGAAGCGGGTGCTCGCCGAGGAGGGGTACGATCCAGCGTTCGGGGCGCGTCCGCTCAAGCGGTCCATTCAACGGATGATTCAGAATCCGTTGGCCATGCTCATTCTCGAGGGTCGTTTCCTGGACGGCGACGCGATCTTGGTGCGGCCGGACGGGAAGGGCGGTTTAGCGTTCTCGAATGAACCGGCGCGCGAGACGGTGGGAGCGTAATCACAGCCGTGGGACACACCGCGAATGACGATCGGTGGATGGCCGCCGCGCTCGACGAGGCGCGCGCGGCCCACGTGGCGAACGAGGTGCCGGTCGGCGCGGTGATCGTGCGCGACGGCGCGATCGTCGCGCGGGCGGGAAACCGCACGGTGCGCGATCAGGATCCCACGGCCCACGCCGAAACGCTCGCCATTCGCGCGGCGGCGCGTGTGTCGGAGAGTTGGCGGCTCGACGGGTGTACCCTCTACGTGACGTTGGAGCCGTGCGCGATGTGTGCGGGCGCGATCGTGCTGGCCCGTCTCGATCGCGTCGTGTTCGGCGCGTGGGACGACAAGGCGGGAATGGTGGGGTCGGTTGGCGATCTGCTGCGGAATCCGCGGCTCAATCATCGGCCCGAGGTCCTGGGGGGCGTGAGCGCGGTGGAGAGCGCGGATTTGCTGTCGACTTTCTTCCGTGCGCGGCGCCAAGTCGTTGACACTCCGTCGCCTACGGTCTAATCTTCACGGCTGTCTTGGATGCGTGCGGTGACGTTCCTGGACAGGTGGCCGAGTGGTTGAAGGCACCGGTCTCGAAAACCGGCGTACCGGTGAACCCGGTACCGTGAGTTCGAATCTCACCCTGTCCGTAGAGTGTTTGTGAGAAGTCCGGCGCGGCGGCGCACATTCGCCGGCCGCGCCGGTTCTTGTAGGTAGGGACGGGTGGCCGAGTGGTTTAAGGCGCACGCCTGGAAAGTGTGTGTACGTGA
>JBDUEJ010000017.1:0-106250 GCA_040002475.1 bacterium
CGTGTCGGCGAGCCCGCAGCATTGCAGTTCTTGGTTGCGGTTCCGCCGTGTCGGCGAGCCCGCAGCATTGCAGTTCTTGGTTGCGGTTCCGCCGTGTCGGCAGCACTGCGGTTCTTAGTTGCGGTTGGTCTCTCGCAGGGCTCCGCCCCCGCGATGCTCCAACTGCTCGAGATGGTGCAGGACCTCACTCCCGTAGAACGTCTTGATGTAGTGCGCCTGCGTCGGCGTCAACCGTCGCACGGCCCAACTCAGGTGCACAAAGTGCGGCTCCACCGGGTGCGTGATGGGGTGCATCCCGATCTCGTCCGGCAACCGATTTCCCTTGCGGGTGTTGCAGGGACTGCACGCAGCGACGACGTTCGGCCACTCATTCGTTCCACCCCGCGACAGCGGAATGAGATGGTCGCGGGTGAGCGCCTCGCGCGGCTTGAGCTCCGTCATGTGGCGACCGCAGTACTGGCAGCGGTAGTGATCACGAGCGAACAGGAATGTGTTCGTGACCTGCCGGCGGAACCGGCGCGGAACGTGGATGAATTTGGTCAGCCGAATAACCGCCGGCCGCGGCATCGTCAGCCGCTCCGACCGCACAAGGCGGTCCTGATCCGCCTCGACGATCTCGGCTTTGCCGTCGATCACGAGTCGGAGGGCCCGTCGCATCGGGACCATCGTCAGCGGTTCATATGACGCGTTGAGCGCCAGACAGCCTAGGACCACGCACACCCCCAAGGGGCTGGTACGCGAACTCCCGCCTTTAGGGTTCTGGGCGGGAGCAAGAACGGGTGAACAACGCCGCGCTCCTGAGCGCGTGCAAGGGCACGCACCGGAAGGTTCTATCGCTATTTGGAAACTATGCTGGTGTCACGGACGCGACAAGATACCGACACTCTTCCGGCGCCCGTCACGCGCCGCCGTGCAACTCGCCCTCGGACGCCAACCATGCCGCCATCGCGTCCGCCAACGCCTCGATTCGGAGTGGCAACCCCGGTTGAGGGCCGGTCAACCTGCCGTCTTGCAGGAGCACGTTTCCAGCCACGGCAACGAATCGCGCGCGCGCGCCCGTGAGCGCGAACACCGCCGCCGCCAACGGATCATGAATCGGATGGTGGCCGTCGAGCGAGAATGCGGCGAGATCGGCTTGTTTCCCTGCCTCGAGTGTGCCGACGAGGTCGCCCATGCCAAGCGCCTTTGCGCCACCGATCGTTGCCATCTCCAACACGTCGGTCGCCGACGGAGTCTCGGACGATCCGAGTCGCGCACGCTGGCCCAGCAACGCGAGGCGCGCTTCCTCCAGCATATCCATGCGATTGTTGCTCGCCATGGAATCGCTGCCGAGTCCAACGACGATGCCGGCGGCCAACATCTCGTCGAGGGGAGCAACGCCGTGACCGAGCTTGGCATTCGACGCGGGACAATGCGCGACCGGCGACGCCGATGCGGCGATCATTTCGATGTCGAACGTATCAACGCGCACGCAATGGATGAGCAGCGGCGCCACATCGAGGACGCGCAACCGGTGGAGCAACTGCACGGGTGACGCCGCGCGCGGTGCCACAGGAATGCCGCGCCGCCGCAGGCCGTCGGCCAATGGCCCCGCGCCGTCGACGACGAGTTGTTGTTCCATTTCGCTTTCAGCGATATGGATGGCCATGGGCAATCGTTGTTCGCGCGCCATCTGTGCGGCGGCGCGAAAGAGATCGTCGGAGACGGTGTACGGGGCATGCGGTGAGATTCCGACGCGGACCAGCGGTGTCTCCAGGTACCGGAGGCCGCCAACCCGCTCGCGAAGATCGTCCATCGACGCGGCGCACTGCGACGGATCTGGCCCGAACACCTCTTGGTACATGATGCCGCGCACACCCGCCTCCCGCATCGCTTGCATCACGACGCCCGACTCACACGTGTCGGCGTACGAGGTGATACCGGCGCGAATTCCCTCTTCGAGTCCGTAGCGCGCCGAGTCGAGCAGCGCATCGCGATCGAGCACCGCCCGACGCGCGGCCGTGAGCCGCAGAATCCAGCGACGGAAATCGAGATCCTCGAGGAACCCGCGCATCACCGTCAGCTCGAGATGACAGTGCGCGTTTATGAGCCCAGGCAACAGCAAAACGTCGCCGAGTTGGGTTTCGTCGCCGAGGGGGCCGGCGTTGGAGGGGCCGACGTAGACAATTCGATCACGCTCGACGGCCACAACGCCGTCGGCAATCGGAGGAGAGGAAATCGGAACAACCCACCGCGCCCGATAGCGCATCACAATGGTCGACCGACGGCGTGTGTCCTGGACCCGTGGCGGCGCGGATCGTAGAGATCGTTGTCGGCGACACCGAGCGCGCGGCTCATGGCGAGCGGCGTGGCGATGTTGGCGACCTGCTCGGGCGAATGCCCATCGGAGCCGAGGGAGATGCGCACGCCGCGCTCAATGGCGCGGCGAACGATGCGCTCGTGCGGCGGATAGCGCGATGAGATCTCGAACGCGATTCCGGCGACGAACAACGCGTCGATCATGCGGGTCTCGCGGTCGTCGGTCCATAGCTCGTCGGTGGGAGCCGTGCGATAGGCCAACGTGACGAGCGTGGGGTGGGCGAGGATGTCGACCGGCATTTCCGAGACGAGCAATTCAACGCTGGTGAGGTGCGCGTCCATGTAGGCCTCGACGGTGAGGCCAGGTGGAAGCCGACGTGCAAACGCGTGGACGTGGCTTCCGTCGGGAAGCTGGACCGCGTGCAGCGAGCCGAGACGATGCGTGAACCGTACGGCGACATCGTCGGGGAGCTCGCGCCACAGCGCGTCGTGCCAGCAGAACTCGCCGCCCCGGAGGACATCGAACTGGTCGAGCGCGTCGAGGTACGCCCGCACACCGTCGATGGTGGTGATGCTGCGGCTCACGTCGCGCGAGATATGGTCGGCCACGGACGGCACGACGCCGCGCGCTGCCGCGCGTTCGACCACCTCGGCGATGGTGAGCGCTCCGTCGGAGTAGATCGTGTGGGCGTGGCAGTCGACCGGCTGCCAGTTCATGGAATTCGAATGAGCGTTGTGGAACGATTCAACGGTGAGATCAACGATGGCGGGCGGTGTCCGGCCGGATATTGGGTGGGCGAATCCGTGAGGTGTCCGGGCGGCGTCCCGTGTCCGGTCGCGGGCGCGTGACCTTCACCTTCGATGTGTCGCGCGGGGGCAGTGCAAAGATCGCACTGTCGCGGAAGCGGCGGGAGGTATCACCGGGGAGCGGGCGCGCCGGGCGGATGGCCGGTGTGCTGCCCGGGACGACGACTGACGCAGGCTGGCGCGTTGAGTCGGCGGGTGTGCCGGGCGGCAATCGCGTGGCCATGCTGCCCGTGTCGGGATAGAGCGCGCCGCCGATGGCGGCATCGCAGGGCAGCACTGGGTCGGTGCCCGGAATGAAGAACTCGTTGCCGGCGGCCGCGGCCGGACAATTTGCCGATGCGAGCAGGCCTGTGGTCGCGTCGATTTGTCGCGTGACGATAGCGGCGGGCATCGACCAGTCCTTGGGTGACGGCTTGCGACGATACACCTCGTTCATGAACGCCGTCCACGCCGGCGCGGCGAGAATTCCGCCTTGCGCATTCGCCTTGATCTTTTGCGGTTTGTCGAAGCCCATCCACACACCAGCCACGAGGTCGCTCGTGTAGCCGATGAACCAGACGTCCGTGCCGTCGTTGGTGGTTCCGGTTTTCCCGCCGGCCGGGAAGCGAATTTGCGACCCGACGCTCGACGCGGCCGTGCCGCGCTGCACGACGTCCTTCATGACGCTGACGACGAGCCACGCTTCTTCCCGCGACAGCACCGACGTCGTCACGGGCGTCGGCGCCCAGAGGACCGTGCCCTTTTGATCTTCAACCCGCGTGAGTGCGAGCGGCGCGGCGCGTGTGCCAAGCGTTGCGAACGCCGTGTAGGCTGAGACCATCTCGATTGGGTAGACGTCGGCCGCGCCGATGAAGATCGACGGATACGCGGGGATTGGTGTGGTCAGTCCGAATTTCCGCGCCTCGTCGATGACGCTCTGCGCGCCGAGCTCGATGCCGAGCCGAATCGTGGGAACGTTGCGCGACTGATAGAGCGCTCGGCGCATTGGAATTTTCCCGACATAGTCCCCTTCGAAATTCTGCGGCGTCCATGGCGCGCCGCCCGGCATTTGCACCGTGAGCGGAGAATCGTCGAGGAGGTAGGACAGCGGACGTCCGTTCTGTACGGCGTCAGCGTAGACGATCGGCTTGAATGTCGATCCAGGCTGACGCACGGCCTGCACGGCGCGATCGAACTTGCTGTCGTCGAAATCGCGGCCGCCGACGAGCGCGCGCACGGCGCCCGTTCGCGGGTCCATGGCGATGAATGCACCCTGGAGATACGGCGAGTTCGCCGACTTGCCTTGGTCGTCGTCGTTCGTGCGTGCGATGTAGTGCTCGTAGCTCTGGTGCGGGAAGGAGCCGTACCGCCCCGCTTCGATCGCGCGGATCTGGCGCTCGAGCGACCGTTCCGCCGCGGACTGCAGGTCGAGATCGAGCGTGGTGTAGACCTTGAGACCTTGCTCATAGAGCTGGCGCCCGAACTTGTCGTCGAGCTGCTGGCGAATCCATTCGACGAAGTACGGTGCGGTCTCTCCAGCTTCGACGCGCGTCGCGAGCCGCAGCGGGTACGCTTGCGCCTCGCGGGCCTGGGCCGCGTCGACCACGCCCTCGTCGCGCATCGATGCGATCACGGTGTTGCGCCGCTGGACGGTGCGATCGGGAAAGAGGCGGGGATTATACCGTTCCGGTCCTTTGGGCAGCGCGGCCAACGTGGCCGCTTCGGCGACGTTGAGATCCTTGAGCGCCTTTCCGAAGTAGCGTTGCGCCGCCGCCTCGATGCCGTAGGCGCCGTTGCCCAGATAGATCTGATTGAGATAGAGCTCGAGGATCTTGTCCTTGGAGTACTGCGCCTCGATGGCACGAGCCACCTTCGCTTCCTTGAGCTTCCGAACCAGCGACTTGTCGCGAGAGATGCGCTCGGGGAAGATGTTGCGCGCGAGCTGCATGGTGATGGTCGAGAAGCCCTCGTTCCAGTTCCGATGCTTGATGTCGGCGGCGAGCGCGCCGGGAACCCGCATCCAGTCGATGCCGGCGTGGTGATAGAAGCGCTTGTCTTCGACCGAGATGAAGGCTCTGCGGACGAGCGGCGGAATGTCGGCGATCCGGGCGATCGTTCGACGCTCGAGCCCCAGCTCGGAGATGAAGCGGCCGTCGGCGGCGTACAATTTGGAGGTCTGTCGAGGCTCGTAGCCTTGGAGCGCGGTGACCGGCGGACATCGACCAGCCCGGCAAACCATGGCCCAGCTGGCGTACGCCAAGCCAACGGCGAACGAGGCGCCGAACAGAGCCGTCAACAGGAGTGTCCGCGTCAATCGCGGGTACTGTTGACGAAAGCGTCTACTGAATGGGAATGCGGGCATGTTAGTTCATTCCCTCACTGTCTATTTTTGTGCCATGCGATCTCATGCACTGCTCGAAGAGCTTCGTTGGCGGGGTCTGCTGTACCAACATACCGATGATGTTGGCGAGGTTCTTCACGAAGAGCAGATCGGGGGTTACGCGGGGTTCGACCCCACCGGCCCCAGCCTGCACATCGGAAGTCTGTTGCCCGTGATGGACCTTATGCACCTACAGCGCCACGGGCATCGTCCGGTCGCGCTCGTTGGTGGTGGAACCGGTCTCATCGGTGATCCGAGCGGCAAGGCATCGGAGCGCGTTCTGGCGACACCGGAGATCGTGGCCGAGAACGCCGAAAAGATCGGCAAGCAGCTGGAGCGGTTCCTTGATTTCAGCGGGCCCAACGCCGCCCGCGTGGTGAACAACGCGGAGTGGCTCGTGGATTTGCGCGCCGTCGATTTCATGCGCGACGTCGGCAAGCATTTCACGATCAACTACATGCTGCAGAAAGACTCGGTGAAGGGCCGCATGGACGCGGGCATCTCGTACACCGAGTTCTCGTACATGCTTCTCCAGTCGTACGACTTTCTCGAGCTTCGGCGGCGTCACGGCGTTCGGCTTCAGATGGGCGGGAGCGACCAGTGGGGCAACATGACGGCCGGCATCGAGTTGATCCGGCGCACCCTCGGCAGCGACGCGCATGTGATCACGTCGCCGCTCGTCACAACGTCGGCCGGCACCAAATTCGGGAAGACCGAGGCCGGCGCCGTATGGCTCGACGCGTCGATGACGTCGCCATATCAGTTTTTTCAATTCCTGGTGAACGTCGACGATCGTGACACCGGCAAGTACCTCCGGTTCTTCACGCTGCTCTCGCAGGACACGATCGTCGAGCTCGAACACTCGCTGGCGCTCCATCCCGAGCAGCGCGAAGCGCAGTACGCGCTCGCGCGGGAGGTCACGCGACTCGTCCACGGCGACGCGTCGCTGGCCGCGGCCGAAGAAGTCTCGGCGCTGCTGTTCGGCGGGGCCGACCCGAAATCGTTGTCGCCGGCCGCGCTGGTCGCGCTCGAGCTCGAGATCCCCGTGTTCAGCGTCGAACCCGACGATACACGTGACGAGCTCACGACGTACCACATTCTCGAAGCGGTGTGCGTCGGCGCTGACGCGCTGTTCAAGAGCAAGGGTGAGGCGCGGCGCATGGTGCAGCAGGGCGGCGTGTATCTCAACGCCGAGCGAATGGACGCCGAGCGTCGAGCGATCGCCTCGGGCGATTTGCTGGACGGCCGCTACGTGCTCGTGCGGAAGGGCGCGCGAAACTACGGCTTGGTGAGGGTTTCATAAATATCCAACGTGGAAGTCGCTCACGCCTTCGCGATCACCGCCAGGGCGTGGTCGATCTCGGCGGCGGTGTTGTAGGCGTGGGGCGCGAGTCGAACGGCGCCCTCGCGGACTGTGTGGATCACGCCGGCCGCACGCAGCCGGACACTCGTGGCGGTCGGGTCAGGGGGACGGACGGCGACGATGCCTCCGCGACGGGACCGGTCCGCGGGAGTGAACAGGCGCAAGTGCTCGCACTGTGACACGCGCTCGACGATTCGGTCGGCGAGGCGAACAATGTGCGCCGACACGTTCGCCGGCCCGAGCTCGTGAATCAGCTCGAGGCTCGCGTTCATTCCCGCAAAGTCCTGAAAGGGCAGCGTGATGAACTCGAACCGGCGCGCGTCGTCGCGCCAGGCCGGATCATAGTCGAGCAACCGGGTGAAGTCGTCTGACGACTTTACGGCGAGCCAGCTCACGTCGTGCGGCTCGAGCTCACGGACCAGCGAGTCGCGAACATAGACGAATCCTGATCCCCATGGCGAGAGCAGCCATTTTTGCGCGCCGCACGCGAAGATATCGACGTGCATTGCGCTGAGATCAACCGTGAGCGGACCCAGTCCCTGAATGGCGTCGACCACGAAGAAGATGCCGCGCTCATGACACGCCGCGCCGAGCGCGGCGAGATCGACGCACGCGCCGGACGCGAACCCGGACCACGACGCCGAAAGCGCGCGCACGCCGGGCGTCTCGAGCGCGGCGAGCAGTGATTCGGTAGTCGTCACACCGTCGGTCGCGGGAACGCGTCGATACTCAAAGCCGCGAACCTTGGCCGCATGCATCCAGGGATAGACGTTTGCCGGAAACTCGAGATCGGGGGTGAGGACGACGTCGCCCGGGCCGAGCGGCAACGAGAACGCGGCGAGATTGATGCCGTAGGTCGTATTCGTCGCGAGGGCAATCTCACTCGTGTGAGCGCCGATCAGACGGGCGATCAGATCGCGCGACCGGACCAGCGTGTTGAACTGCAGTGCGTCCGACATGCGATGGGGCGCACCCCTGACCTGATTGAACTCGGCGGTTGCCTCGAGCGTGCGTTGGGGCAATGGGCCGGTGGACGCATGATTGAAGAAGATCGCCTCTCCCGCCGCGGCCCACGGAAACTCGCGGGCGCGGAGGGCATCGACATCGTAGCTGGTCGTCGGCGTGCTCATCGCAGTCGTCGTCATTGTTGGCGAGCTAGGGACGCGCCACATCGGCCAGCCCGGTCGCGCGAGGCATTGCCGAACGAATGGCGCGGGGATCGAGCGCATCGCGCAACGCGTCGCCGAGCAGATTGAAGCCGAGCACCGCGGCGCCGATGGCCAGGCCGGGAAAGAGCGACGTCCAGGGCGCGTGTCGCAGCTGATACAGGTCGCGTCCGTCGGCGATCATTGAGCCCCAACTCGGCGTGGGCGGTTGCACGCCGAGCCCGAGAAACGACAGTGACGACTCAGCCATGATCGCGCCGGCCACGCCAAGCGTTGCGGCAATGACCACGGGCGCTACCACGCTCGGCAGAATGTGAAAGCCCAGTATTCGAATGTCATGCGCACCGAGCGCACGCTCGGCCTGGACGAACTCGAGCTCGCGGACGACGAGCACTTGACCGCGAACGATGCGCGCCATTCCGGCCCAACCCACGAACCCGATCGTAATGAAAACGACGGTGAGCGACGGCTGGAGCGCCGCGACGAGCGCGATGAGCAGCAGGAGCGTGGGAAACGCCAGCGTGACGTCGGCCAGGCGCATCACGAGCTCGTCGATCCAACGGCCGTAGTACCCGGCGATCAATCCGAGAACGACGCCAAGGGAAAGCGCGATGCTCTGCGAAAAAATGCCGACGGAAAGCGAGACGCGAGCGCCGTAGACGAGACGCGCCCAGACGTCGCGGCCCTGAATGTCGGTACCGAACCAGTGGTCAACCGACGGCGCCTGCAGCGAGTTGATCAGATCGACGCCGAACGGATCGTGACGCGCGAACAACGGCGCAGCGAGCGCCATGATGGCGAGCAGCACGATGACGCCGCCGCCGAACCACGCGCGCGTGTCGCTCCTGATGCGCGCCGTGGCGCGACTCACAATGGATCTCCGAGCTCGGGCGGCGTGCCCGGACGTTGGTGCTTCCAGCGGCGATGATGCCAGAAGTATTGCTCGGGTGTCGCGCGGATCCAGCGTTCCAGCACCGATGTGTATTCGGCGACGATGCGGTCGACGTCGGCTTCGCGATCGCCGGTCTCGGCGACTTCGATAGGCTCGAACGAGAGTTGGTAGCGGCCCGACGGTTGGCGCACCGCCGCGCCAAACACCACCGGCGCACCGAGCCGCAGGGCGAACACGGCGGGACCACGCGGCGTTTTGGCGTACCGGCCAAAGAACTTCACCCACGTCGACGCGAGGCCAACGGCGCCTTGATCGACGAGAAATGCGACGGCGCGTCCGGAGCGCAACGCGCGCGGCACACGGCGCACGGCATCTTCGTCGTGCACGACGCTCATGCCGATTCGCTGGCGGGTGCTCGTGAGATATCGGTCGAACAGCGGATTGGCCATGTGCCGCGCGACGGCGTCGATTTGCAGGCCGCGCGCGGCGAGATATGCGCCACCGAGCTCCCAGTTGCCGAGATGTCCAGTCACGAGGATGAGCCCTTTGCCGCGCGCCAGTCGTTCTTCCACGATGTTCCAGCCATTCACATTCTCGAACAAGCCAATGATCTGCGCGCTCGAATACGACGGCAGGATCGCGGTCTCGATCGCCGTGCGACCAAGATGCGCATAGGCGGCACGCGCGATCCGCTCGATGTCGGCGGGCGTTCGATCGGGGAACGCCGCCTGGAGTTGACGTGCGACCACGGCGCGCCGAATACCGAGCGGCGCGTATCCCAGACTGCCGATTCGCTCTCCAATCCGTCCGGCCCGAGTGAAGCTCAGCCGCTCCATGGCCGCAACCGCACTTCGCAGCGCGGCATACTCGGCGCGATGGGCAAAGGTGGGGTGAATCGTGCTCGCCACTTCGACCGCGGTCACACTTTCACCCACTTGCCGCGGTCTCCGGCTTCGTTCACCGCGCGCTCGAAGCCGTCGTCCATCACGGTCTCGGTGAATTCGCGCTGCACCCGTGTGCGACCGGCGTTGCCCATCGCGACGCGTTTCTCCTCGTTTGAAAAAAACGCGGCGACCGCCGACGTGGTGAGCGAAGTATCTCCACCCGAGACGAGCAGCCCCGTAATATTGTGAGCGATGAAGTGCTGCGTCAGCGGTGAGCGTTCGGCGATCACGGGAATGCGCTGCGCCATGAAGTCGAGGCAGGCGAATGCGCCGTTGTCGCCACTGCTCACCACCCATCCCGCGTGTGCGGCGCGCATGAGGCGCAACTCATCTTCGCGCTCGCCGAGGAAGCCGACGAGCGAGCCGACGCCAAGCGCGGCCGCGTGCATGCGCAAATCGTCGTCCGCGGAGCCTTCGCCGAACACGACGACGCGCATGTTGGAATTGCGCTGCGCCATGAGCGCCAGCGTTCGGAACACCGTCGCCATGCGATAGCGCCCCGACGGATCGTAGCTGCAGGCGATGAGCAAACCCTCGGCGGGCACCGATAGGTCGAGACGCGTAATGGGTTCGACCGCGTCGTAGGAGTCGACGTTGACGCCAATGGGCGCAACCGTGGCAGGGATCACCCAGCGGGTGCCGGCCGCGTCGGTCAGTTCCTGTTGCGTCGAGACGACGAGGCCTGACGACGCCAGCTTCAGCGCCAACTTGCCACTGCGCTGCAATTCAAAACTCCCAAACGACGGCACGCGTCTGAGTACGCCGCCGCGCTCGGCGAACCGCATCGCCGATCCAACGATGAGGTGATCGCGCTCGTTTCCGACCACAGCGACTTCGATGAACCGGTCCTGGAGCACCTTGCGCAAATCCCACGCGCCGCCGGCGGCGGACGACGACGAGTTGATGACGACGGTTTCGATGCCCGCCTCTCGCGCGAGCCGTTCGAGGCGGGCGTCTTCGCAGCAGGCGACGGTGATCTGATGGCCGCGCACGGCAAGGCCCCGCGCGCCCGCCAGCGTAGCACGAGCGCTGCCGGACCAGAGCTTGTCGCCGAGATAAAACAGGACGCGCATATCAGACGGTAGCCGGAATCCGTTCGTCGCGGAACTGCAGTGCGTGCAAACGGAAATACGCGCCGCGCTCGGCAAGCAGTTGGGCGTGGCTTCCCCGCTCGACGATTCGCCCCTGGTCGAGAACGAGAATGGTGTCTGCGTGCACGACCGTGGACAGCCGATGCGCGATCACAAAGACCGTCCGGCCGGCGAGCAGACGATCGACGGCTTCCTGCACGAGGCGCTCGGATTCCGTGTCGAGAGCCGAGGTGGCCTCGTCGAGGATCAGAATCGGAGGATCGACGAGTAGCGCGCGCGCGATCGCCAGACGTTGTCGTTGACCGCCCGACAGCCGCGTGCCGCGATCGCCGAGCACGGTGTCGTAGCCGTTTGGGAGCGCGGCGATGAAGTCGTGCGCATTTGCCGCGCGCGCCGCATGCTCCACCTGCTGCGGGCTAAACCGGTCGGCGGCGCCGTACGCGATGTTGTTGCGAACGGAGTCGTTGAACAGCACCGTGTCTTGGCTGACGATGCCCGTGAGCGCTCGAAGCGACGTGAGCGTGATGTCGCGCGTATCCGCGCCGTCGAAGAGAATGCGGCCGGCCGTCGGCTCGTAGAACCGTGGAATGAGATCGACGAGGGTGCTCTTCCCCGCGCCGCTCGGCCCGACCAACGCGATCATCGACCCGCGTGGCACCGTGAAGCTCACGCTCTGCAGCACCGCTTCGTCGTCGTACGCAAAGCTGACGTCGTCGAATTCGATCGAACGCTCGAGGGCCGCGATGGTACGGGTGCCGCGATCGACGCGCTCTTCCGTCTCGCGGTCGAGGATATCGAACAGACGCTCGGCGGCGGCCATGGACTGCTGCGCGGTCGTGGGGGTCTGCGAGATCTGCTTGAGCGGCGGGAGCAGGCGCATTACGAGAATCATGAACGTAATGAGCGTGGCACCGTCAATGGCGTGCGCGGGGCTGAATACCTGCTTCGCGCCGATCCACAACACCAACACGGCGATCGACGTTCCGATGATTTCGGTGAGCGGCTGGGACAGCAGCGAGACGCGCGTGATCTTTACCATACCGCTGGAATACCGATTGCTCGCGTCGCCGAAGCGGCCGTCCTCATACGGCTCGCCGCGGAACGACTTCACGAGGCGAATGCCGCTCACGACTTCCTGGACCACGCTCGTGATCTCGCCATAGTCGTTGCGCAGACCGCGATATCCGCGCCGAAGGCGGCGCAGAATCGGCTGCAGGGCGAGCGTGAGCAGCGGCGCGATGATCAGCGACACGCCGGTGAGCAGCACCGACATGCGGAGCAACACGACCACGGTGGCGATGACCTGGGCCAGGTTCTGAATGGCCTTGGTGACCACCTCGGTCATGATCGCTTTGGTCTGCTCGGTGTCCGTCAACACCGTCGCCATCAATTGCCCCACCTTCACACGCTGGAAAAAGCGTAGCGACAGCCGCTGCAGGTGCCTGAACACCGCGTTCCGCAGATCGCGGGTGACGTACTCCTGGAGCGACGCGCCGAGCTGTCCGGCAATCCACAGAAAGATGTTTTTGACGATGACGATCGCGACGATCGCCACCATCATTTTCTCGAGCGACCCGAGGCGATCGCTCGAGTCCAGAAAGCGCCCCAACACCGCGCGATGCAGTTCGCCGAGCCAACCTTTGATGGAAATGGGGTTGGGTTGGTCGAACAGCTGGTTCAGAAACGGCACGAGCAACGTGAACACGAACGCGTCGAGCGCGGCGCCGATGACGTTGCACGCGATGTTGCCCGCCATCCTCCACCAGTGCGGACGCAGGAAGACGAGCAACCGCCGGTACATCGATCGGCGTTCGCGCGAGACCGCGGGCAGCAATGGCGTCATCGCTCAGCGACGCGGGGTGAGAAGCGAGACGGGCAGGATGCACTCCTCAGGCGTGACGCCACCATGGAGGAACGATCCGCGGTACCGGCTCTGATACTCCCGCAGCTTGGTTGGGTACACGAAGAACGAGTCGCCGGTGGCGAGCAGCGTGTTCGCTCCCAGGCCGCGACGTGGTAGCTTGAGTGAATCCTCATTGGTGAACAACATGCCCTGCTCGGGATTTTCGGCCCGGAGATCCTCGCCGAACTTGTAGCGAAGGTTCTGCGTCGCGTCCCGCTTGGCGAAGACGGTCGCGGGCGTGCGGCAGTGAATCGATCCGTGATCGCTCGTCACCAGAACCTTCACATTACGGCGGGCCGCTTCCTGCAACACCGAAAACAGCGCCGAACGCTTGAACCACTGCAACGTCAGCTGGCGCAGAGCGATCTCGTCGCGCGCAACCTCATACAAAATGGCCGACTCGGATCGCCCGTGCGTGAGCAGATCCACGAAGTTGAAGACGAACGCCGAGATGCCCTCCGGCGCGATCACTCGCGCCAAGCGACGCTCGACGTCGTCACCCTCGGCGGCCGTGGAGACCTTTTCGTAGCGCACCGGAATCTTGGCGTCGAGCTCGACCAACTGCGCTTCGAGCAGCTGTCGCTCGTGCGCGTTGAGCGTTTCGTCTTCGCGCTCGCCCCACCAATCGGGAAAGCGCGCCGCGATCTCACCGGGAAATAGGCCACTGAACAACGCGTTTCGCGAATACGGCGTGGCCGTTGGCAGAATACTGAAGTAGTGCGTGGTCTCGATGTCGAACAGCGGCGCGAGGATCGGTTCGAGCGCGCGCCATTGGTCGAGTCTCAGGCAATCGATGATGACGAACAGCACCTGCTTGTCCGTCTTGAGCACCGGCATGAGCATTTCTGGAACGATGTCGATCGACAGCGGCGGACGGTCTCCGCCCAAATTCCGGAGCCATTCGGGGTACGCGGTCTTCATATACAGCGCGAACTCGCGCCGCAGATCGGGATAGAGGCCCTGCAGCGATTCGTGCAGTCCGGTTTCGTTCGCCTCGACGAGGTCGAGGTCCCATTGCGTCAGCTCACTGAACCGCTCGATCCACTCGCGCCATCCGAGCCCGCGGACCGGCTCCGTCTGCAGATCGCGAAAGCGCTCGACGAACTTGCGCGCGACAGCCTGCTGCCTGATTCGGGGGCCTTCGAGCAATCGCGTGATCGCGGCGTACACCTGCCGCGGCGTCACGGGCTTGACGATATAGCCCTCGAGCGCGGCGCCGAGGGCCTCGGTCATGGTCGAGTCTTCCTCGCTCTTCGTGACCATGACGATCACGACGTTCGGATCGGCTTCGCGAAGGTCGCGCAGGGCATCGAGGCCGCGCTTGCCCGGCATCTGTTCGTCGAGCAGAACGAGATTGAACTGGCGGCGGCGCACCATCTCGATCGCGTCGTCGGCGTTCGTCGCCATTTCGACGTCGAACCCCTTATCACGCAAGAAGATGCGATGAGGCTCGAGGAGCTCCGCCTCATCGTCGACCCAGAGGACGGATTTCGCCGGTTGTGCCATGCGCAAAATATAGTGAGGCGTCGAGGCCGAGGCGTTGTGCGCGAACCGCTTCGCGACGCAGATTCTCCTGTGCTCGTTACGCAGCTTCCCTACGCCTTGAGCGTCACAACGTTCCGTTTCGCCGCGCTCGCGGCGTTGGCAGGACGCGCGCCGATTGGCGGACAGCGCGAAGTCGCGCTGGCGACCTATCTCGCAGCGCGTCTGGCCGATGACGTCCGATCGGCGCGCAATCTGTCTCCGGCCACGCGCGCCGAACGCGCCGGCAGCGCTCGGAGTTGGATGTCGAACCTCGCGCTGCCGAATACGGTCCGCCCCGCTCTCGTGCGTCTGGTGGAAGCGTCGGCAAACGATACCGCCGACACGGCCCGCGCGCTCCGCGTCGTCATTGGCGTCACGGCCACCCTCCTCGACTCCGGCGCACAGTCCGAGCTGGAGCGACTGGCGACGGCATTGGAGCAGTCGTAATCGCGCAAACGCTTGTGAAATAAGGGACTAAAGCTCTTGCTCCCCGTCCCTGCACAGTCCATAATGGCGCCCATGGCTCGGAGCACCGACATCTCACCTCTCTCCGTTCTGTTGTCGCGGGTCGATGCCGTGAGCGACGGATCGGCCCCGCGCGACGTGCTGCCGTGCGGATTCCCCAGCCTCGACAAAGTGCTCGGCGGCGGGTTTCGGCGCGGCGACCTGATCGTGCTCGGCGGCGATGTCGCGAGTGGGAAGTCGGCGCTCGCGCTGGCCTTCGCGATCCGGTCAGCGACGCTCCAGCAGAGCGCGGCGTTTCTCACCGCGGAGATGACCGTTGAGCGCGTGCTCGAGCGCGTGCTGGCGATCGAGGCGCGCGCGCGCATCGATGATCTCCGACAGGGCACGCTCGACGACGTCGCCCGGTCGAACGCCGGAGCCGTCGCGCTTCGTTTGCGAGCGAATCTCCCGTTGATCGAACGACTGCCGTCGGGCGCAGGAACCATGTCGGTGGCGCGTTTGCTGGACGCGCTTCCCAACGTCGGTTTCGTCGTCGTCGATTCCGTGGTCGCCCTTTCTCCGGGCGTGCGACCCGCGGACGACGAGCTCGCGACGTCGATACAAGAGCTGAAAGCCCTAGCGCTCGACCGTGACGTTGCCATATTGACCACGGCGCCATTGCCCCACCTCACCGTCCGGCCCGACCGCCGACCTACCCTCGATGACCTTGGCGCGATGGGAAGTGTCAAACAGCAGGCAGACATCGTCTTGGGAATTTTCCGTCAGGACATGTATGAACCCTCGCGCGACATCGAAGGCGCGACTGAGCTATTGATCCGGAAGAATCGAAACGGCGCGACTGGGTACGTGGATCTGTACTTCTACGCCCAATGGATGCGATTCGAAGACATGCTCGATCCCGACAGGTAGGAGTGAATCGAATGCGGATGGCTCGTGCGGTAGTCGTGCTCGCGGCACTCAGTACAAGCGGCTGCGCGCCCGCGATCTCTGGAAGCGCCGACAGCATCAATCGATTGGAGCAGGCGCGAACCACCGATCCCAACTCGGCAGGCGTTCAGCGCTCGCTCGGCATCGCCTACTTCAAAGCGAATCGATATCCCGAGGCGAAGATCGCGTTGCAGAAAGCCGCATCCATGGATGCGAACGACGGCGTCGCGGCGCTGTACCTCGGTCTCAACGCCGAAGCGCAGAATGATTTCCCCGCGGCGCGAACGGCGTATGAGTCATATCTCAGGGTCGGCAAGACGCGCGGCGTGAAGAACCAGATCAGCGAACGACTGGTCGTCGTGACCCGCAGGGAGAACGAAGCCGCGGCCAAGCTGGCCGTCGCGCAAGAGCGGCAACTGGGATCGATTCCGGGACCGCCGACCACCGTTGCCGTGATGCCGTTCACTTTCGCCGGCCCGGACACCAACTACAAGCCGCTCGAGCGCGGGTTCGCCGAACTCGTGACAACCGACCTGAGTCGCTCGGCGCGGCTGACGGTGCTGGAGCGCGCGCGACTGCAGGCACTGCTCGACGAGATAGCGCTTCAGCGAACGACGGGCGTTCAAACTGGAACCGGTGTGCGGGCAGGCAAGATTCTCCAGGCGGGCCGCCTCGTGGGCGGAAGCATCACGCAGGTCGGCAATGATCAGTTGAGCGTCAACGCCATTGTCACGAACGTGCAGACCACGCGCATCGAAGGTGCTGGCGCGCGGGGGCAACAGGCGCTGGACCAACTGTTCAATCTCGAAAAGACCATCGTGCTCGGTCTGTTCACCGACATGAACGTGACGCTCACAACGGCTGAACGGACTGCGATCGAACAACGTCCCACGCGTTCGTTGCAGGCGTTTCTCGCTTACAGCCGTGGCCTCGAGGCCATGGATCGCGGCCGATACGACGATGCGAGTCGCCAATTCGACAACGCCGTGCGCATCGATCCGAGCTTCGGCACGGCGCAGCAGAAGAGCCAAGAGGCGAAGAGCGGCGCTGCCGGAACAGCGGTGACCGCAACGTCGGTCGAGCAAGGACTGCGGGGAACGACAGAAGGCGCGGCCGTTGCGGCGGCAGGACAGGGTTCCGCGAGCAGCGGAAGCACCGGGAGCTCGGCGGCAACAGTCGCTGACGGTCTGAACCCGTCGACCGCGGGCGGTGCGACGAGCGGCGGCGTCGCGAGCTCCTCGACGCCGGCGAGCAGTTCGACATCGCAAACGGCAGCATCGGCGACGGGCGCAAACAATCCGTCGACGAAGACAGGCAAGGTCACCATCGTGATTTCACAGCCGAGGCCCTGAGGTCATGATGCTCCGCCGTTTACTTCCGGTCGCGCTTGCGTTCACCGCGACAATGCTCTCGGCCCAGTCGCCGTTCGACATTGGCGCGCGTGTCGCGCCGCAGTTTCATTCGTACACCATCGACGCGCCGTCCAATCTCAAGATCAGTGAGCTCTCGATTCCGCTGTTTGTCGTCGTGCCGATCACGTCGTCGTTTGGGTTCGACGTGGGCACGTCGTGGGCGCAGTCGCGCGTCGAGCAGACCGGTACCGCGCAGAAGTCAACGAGCGAAATCTCGGGCTTCACCGACACGCAGGTTCGCGCGAACTACGTGATCGGGAATGACTTTGTCGTCATCACGGCGGGGTTGAATCTTCCCTCTGGAAAATCGACGGTGCCGCTGTCGCAGCAGATCGCGGCGGGATTGATCGGGAACGATTTCCTCGCGTTCCCCATCGCGAGCATGGGAACCGGTCTCGGAGGAACGGGCGGCATCGCGCTCGCGCGTCCGATCGGCGACTGGAACTTGGGCATGGGTCTGAGCATGCGCCGCTCGGCACAGTACGATCCGTTCGACGCAGCGGGTGGTCCGGCACTTCACTATCAGCCGGGCAACGAATATCGAGCCCGCGTTGGTCTCGACCGCGGCGTTGGCACCGGGCGGTTTACTGTGGGCCTCACATATTCGACGTTTGGCGACGACAACCTCGCCGGCTCGATTTACAACACGGGGAACCGGTATCTGTCGCAGCTCTCGTATAACGACACGTTTGGCGCGGGCCAACTGTCGATCAGCGGCTGGGACCTCTACCGCACGTCCGGGAATCTCGCGGGCGGCGGAGCGCTTGGAAGCGAAAACATCACGAATGGCGCGCTCGCGTATGGGTTCATCAATGGATCGGTGATCATCGAGCCAAACATCGAGGCTCGTGCGTGGACGCAGCAGAACGCGTCGACCAGCACTCTCGGGACGGTCGGGCTCCGTGTGCAGCTTCCAATGGGTGGAATGACGGTGGTGCCGAGTGCCGGGTATTCGGTCGGCAAGCTGGCCTCGCAGACGGCGGCCGCCGTGAGCACGACGTCGACGTTGACCGGGTTGCACGCAACGCTGACCATTCGGCTTCGCTAAGACGGCGAACGCGCCCGGATGGATCGGGCGCTCGGCGGTGTTCGTTCTGTAGGCAGCAGGCGCGGCCGCGCGAACGGCTCTGGACAGAGCTAGTTTCCGACGGCCGCGCGTTTTGTTTGCAGGCATCGGTGCCGGCACGCGCGGCATATATTTCGAGTTGAACCTTGTCCCTCGTGTGCTATGGCTGGCCACAGTAAATGGAAGCAAATCAAGCACTACAAGGCGGCCACGGATAAGAAACGTGGCGCGCTGTTTACAAAGCTGATCCGAGAGATCACCATGGCCGCGAAGCTTGGCGGCGGTGATCCGGGCGGAAATCCGCGGTTGCGTCTGGCCATCGACACGGCGCGGTCGGCGTCGATGCCCAAGGAGAACATCGAGCGCGCGGTGCTCAAGGGCACGGGCGAGCTCGAGGGCGTCAACTACCAGGAGGTCACGTACGAGGGTTACGGCCCCGGCGGCGTCGCACTTCTCATCGACGCGGTCACGGACAATCCCACGCGCACCGTGGCCGACGTCCGGAGCAAAATGACAAAGCTGAACGGCAATCTGGGGACGCCCAACTCGGTCGCGTGGATGTTCGAGAAGAAGGGCCAGGTCTACGTGGACGCCGCGAAGATCGAAGAGGATTCTCTGATGGAGAAGGCGCTCGACGCCGGCGCGGACGATGTGCAGCGCGAGGACGATCGGTTCGTGGTCTCGACCGGCCCCACCGAGTTTCACGCGGTGCAGGAAGCGATGAAGAAGAACGGCGTGGAGATCGTCGAAGCGGAGTTGGCCATGGTGCCGAAAAACACGGTGCGAATCGCCGGCAAGGATGCCGAGGCGCTGTTCAAGCTGATTGAGACAATCGAAGATCTCGATGACGTGCAGAAGGTCTGGGCGAATTTCGACATCGACGCCGACGAACTGGCCAAGGTCGAGGGATCCGCGGGGTGATCGTTCTCGGAATCGATCCGGGAACGGCGAGCACCGGGTACGGTGTCGTGAAGGGAGACGGGCTCGGAACGGGGCTCGTCTCCCTTGTCGAATGCGGCGTGATCCGGACACACGCGCGCGAAGCGCTGTCGCTCCGACTGCGAGAGATCTATGACGGCGTCAACGAGGTGATTGCCCGGCACCATCCCGACGCCTTGTGCGTCGAAGATGTGTTCTTCGCCAAGAATGTCCGCACCACCGTGGTGCTCGGACACGCGCGCGGCGTGGTGCTGCTCGCGGGCCAGCAGGCAGGCCTCGATATTCATGAACTGCCGCCGGCCGAGATCAAGAAGGCCGTGGTTGGAACCGGTCGGGCAACGAAGGAGCAGGTGCAGTTCATGGTGGCGCGAATCCTTCGCCTCAAGAGCGTGCCGCAGCCTACGGACGCCGCGGACGGCGTCGCAGCCGCGCTCGCCTATCTGATGGCCGCGCGCGTGCCGACCTTGGAGTCGATCCGCCGGCGGAGTCCCGTATGATCGCGCAGGTGAGCGGGACGCTGGTCAGCAAGGAGCTCGATCGCGTCGAGATCATGACTGCCGGCGGTGTCGCGTACGACATGGCGATCCCGCTCGGCGTGTACGAGACGCTTCCCCGGCCCGGCGAGCAGGTGTTGCTGCACACACATCTCGTGGTGAAGGAAGACGCGTGGCAGCTCTTCGGCTTTTCGACGACGTTCGAGCGCCGTGTCTTTCAGCGCGTGCTCAATGCGAAGGGAGTGGGACCGTCGCTCGCGCTCGGTCTGCTCTCCACGTTGACAGCGGAACGCGTGGTTCGCGCGTTACGCGATAAGGATATTGCAACGTTGCAGAGCGTTCCGCGCGTTGGGCGAAAGAAGGCCGAGCAGCTCATACTCGACCTCGCCGACAAGCTCGATGATCTGCAAGTTTCTGTGTCGCCGGGCGGACCGCGTGCCGGTGGAAGCGGGGCTGGTGGCGCGGGGGCTGAGGACGCAATTCGCGCGTTGGTGTCGTTAGGCTATTCCACGCAGGATGCGGAGCGTGCGGTGCGGCAGGCGATTGATGCAGCTGAAGGTGGCATGGGCGCGGCCGAACTGATTCGGAGCGCATTGGGCAAGATCCGAGGATAACTATCGTGCAGGCAGCCAAGAGAACCGCGTCGTTCACTGAATCCGTCATCCGCGAGATGACGCGCATCGCCACCCTGCATCAGGCGACGAATCTCGCGCAGGGTTTTCCCGACTTTCCCATGCCGGAGCCGATGAAGGCCGCGGCGTGCGCGGCGATTCATGGCGACATCAACCAATACGCCGTGACGTGGGGCACGCCCGTGCTTCGGCAGGCGATCGCCGAGAAGTACCGGCGATGGTACAACATGGAGGTCGATCCCGACCGCGACGTCACGGTGACGTGCGGCGCGACGGAAGCGATGGCGTCGGTGTTCATGGCGCTCATGGATCCGGGCGACGAAGTGATCATCCCAGAGCCGTTCTATGAGAACTACGGTCCGGATGCGATTCTTGCCGGCGCGAGTCCCGTCTTCTTTCCGCTCGACCAGCCCAACTGGACGATCGACGCCGACAAGCTGCGCAAGATGTTCAACAAGCGCACCAAGGCGATCATCGTCAACACGCCGCACAATCCGACCGGGCGAGTGTTCAGTCGCGACGAGATGTCGCTGATCGCCGATCTGTGCATCGAGCACGACGTGTGGGCGATCACCGACGCGCCGTACGAGCACATGGTGTACGCGGGCCATCATCACGAGATCGCGACGTGGCCCGGCATGCGCGAGCGGACGATCACGATTTCCTCATTGTCGAAGACCTACAGCTGCACCGGCTGGCGCATCGGTTGGATCATCGCGCCGCCGGCGCAGACCGGACCCATTCGCAAAGTCCACGATTTCCTGACGGTCGGCGCTCCGGCGCCGCTGCAAACGGCGGCCGCGGTCGGTTTCGCGTTCGACGCCGAGTACTACAACCACTTCTGCGCCATGTACAAGCAGAAGCGCGAGTTCATGGCCAATGTGCTGCACGACATCGGCTTCGAATTCTCCATGCCGGAGGGCGCGTACTACATCTTTGCCGACTTCTCGAAGCTGAGCGATCTCGACGACGTCACGTTCGCCAAATGGATGACGCAGGAGATCGGTGTTGCCACAGTGCCCGGATCCAGCTTCTACGCGAACAAGGAAGATGGGCGCAAGTTCGTGCGGTTCGCGTTCTGTAAGAAGCAGGAGACACTCGATCGGGCGGCACAGCAGTTGGCAGGGCTTCGCGAGGCACTCTAGAGAAAAACTGCACTGATGTACCGTGTACTTTGGCACCTGGTATGAGGACTGGCATACCGCCCATCCCAATGATTGGATGATCGCGCGCGAGCGACCCTGTCAATCGTAGGGCAAACCGAATTGGGATGGTTAGTATGCCAGTCCTCGTACCAAGCACCAGGGTACGGCGTACTTCAGTGCATTTACGGTCTCCGCGCCTCCGCGGCTCCGTGTCTGGTCCAGATCATGACGAGCCCGCAGAATCCGTTCGGTAGCGAGTTGCGATACTCAACCGGAACCGTCGCCGGACCGGAGTATACCTCGATCCCGTGGATGTCGTTCACCGGGATGTCGTTGATGTCGTAGTCAGGACCAAGCACCAAGCCGTCCATTCCGATCGGAATGATGCACAGAACCGGTTGTGGCTGTCCCATGCGTATCACCATTCCACGCTTGGAAACCACCGCGGTCTTGAGCGCTTTCTGAACGACCTCCACGCCCGACGCGCGGCGCAGCAGGTCCGACGTCTGGCTCGGCACCAGGTGGTCGATGTCGGCGCGTGTGACGTAGAAGCCGCCCTTCTTTTGCGCTCGGCGACGCTCGAACGCGTCGAGGCCGATGAGCGGCGTCTCAGCAGCCTTGACTGAGACCGTATCCAGCGGCGCCGATGCGGGCTGCAGCCGGAGCTCCACCTCGGCGGTGTCGCCGGCTGCAATGTCGACGGTTCGCGACAGCGTCGAATATCCCAGCCGTCGAACGTTGATGATGTTCGCGCCGGCGCGGTGCACCGTGATCGTGAAGCGACCGTTGTCGTCGGACCGAGCTTGCACCGTATCGCCCACGACGGTGACCAGCGCACCCGTCACGCGCTCGTTCGTCGCCGCGTCCGTGACACGACCGTGAATCACCGACGGGCGAGTTTGCGCAAACATCGCCGCAGGAAGGAGGCAGACAGCGATGAACACTCTCATGCTCGGCGCCGGAAAAGGTGTGCTCGACAATAATCTGCTTCTGTAAGAACATCTAGAAGGCAGGATGATGGGAGACCGGATGATAGGAGACAGAAAGGGCGGGAAGCTATGAGACGCGAGTCGCGCGGACTCGAGGAGCAATGACAAGACGCCCGGTGAACCGAGGTTCACCGGGCGTCTTTTGCAACGAACTGCGTAGATCAGCGAATTGAGAACACGTTGATCGTTACTGCCGGCTCCTTGCCGCCGTTGACTTGGCGAAGCGCGGCACCGACGCCGAGCTCGTATTTGCCGAGCGCAAGACCAACGCCCCCGGACACACCCCACCCGTCGGTGATGTAGGAGGCGCCGCCACGGAGGCGAAGCGCGGGAATGCCGCGGAACTCGACGCCGCCGCCAACCTGCGTCTTGGGACCGATCGCGATCCCGTCGCCAACCTGCTGGCGGCCGTCCGCGGAGAGAATCAGCAGCGAGCTCGCTTCATACGCGAAACCCGCCGACACGATCGGTTTGAACTTGTCGTCGGTGACGCGAGCGCGAAGAGCGGTTGGCGCACTCGCGTACGGCTTGTTGTCGAAGTCCTTCACGGTCGAATCGACGCTGAACAGTGCGGAGCCCGCCTTCGAACGAAGCTTGGTCTCGTCCCACGCAAACGTGTTGAACACATTCTGCACCGTGGTACCGAAGCTCAACTTGCCCCGCGACCACGCGAGCCCAACGTCCGCACCGACGCCAGAGCCGATCACCTGGTCCGAGTCAGGCTGCGAAAAGACCATCGGGAAATTCACCGAGACGGCGTTCGAGCTGGTCGCCGAACCCTGATCCTGCGCCATGACGAGCGCGTTTCCGAGGACGTACTTGCCGGTGACGCCAAGTGCGAGATGACTTCCGGCTTTGGCGTTGCCAACGGAAAATCCAAAGCTCGCACCCGCGGTCGTGAAGGCACCGACTCGAAGTGTCGAACCCGCCAAGTTGAGATTCTTTGGAACGCCCGTTCGACCGGCGTTTCCGAACATCAACGCCTCGAACGCGTCCGGGTTGATCGTCGACGATCCAGCGACTGACGTTGCGACCTGCAGTGCGACTGGGCCGGCGCTGAGGCCGAGGAAGGTGACTCCGCCGTCGACACGTCCGTGCTCGCCGCCCTTGGTGGTAACGGTCTGCAACCACTGCTCGCGTTGCGCGGCCGGCAAGGTCTTGCCCGAATACGGAGCGAAGTCGCTCAATGAGATCGGATCCAGTCCGGACGAACCGCCCACAGCGAGCAGACTGATCGAGAATCCTGGATTTCCCGGCATGCCGAGGTTCGCCGGATTCCATGCGACCGCGTCATAGCCGCGCGCGCGCGCGGTGTACGCGCCGCTTAAACCAGTCGCGGCCGGATTGGCGTTGGGTAGCTGTGCACGCGCGCCTTGTATCGACGCGGAGATGAGCAACGCGGTGAGCGACAGGCGCACCGAGTGACGAAGAGCGCGCATTAGTTGGTTCCCCCGACGTTGATGCCGATCTGTAGACGCGACGCCACCGAGACGACCTGCCCCGGTGCGACGGTAATCGCGTTGCCGCTCACTGCACCGCTGAACGTCACCGACAAATGGTGACCGAGCAGCGCGTTGACCTCTGACTTGCTGAACACGATCGATGGCGCGCTCTTGCCGGCCGCGAGCGGGACGGACTTCGAGATCGGAAACGACGCGCCCGCGAAGCTGACGGTGAGATTTCCGGTTGCACCGAATGGATTGTCGACGGTGAGCAGCAGCGAGCCGGAATCGGCGTGCCTGCTGATCGTCGAATCGATGTTGCTGAGGTCGAGCTCCGATGGCGCCGAGGTGACGGTCTGCGACGCGAGGTTCACCATCGCGTTCGAGACGAACATGGGACCGCTCGAAGCAACCACCGTAAAGAGCCGCGACGCGTCGATTGTCACCGCATCGCCAACAGGCGAGTTGAGCGTCGTCGCGATCTGGAGTCCACTCGAGCCGTTCATTGTGCCGCTGAGCGGAATCTTCCGCACGCGCACCGCGCCGGCTGCGAGCGTCTCGACCGCGCCATCGAGTGAATCCCGTCCGACCGTCACCGATCCGCTTTTCACACCAATGAGGAGGTAGCCGCGCGCGGACGCGCTCGGCCGAATCGGATCGAAGTTGTAGCCGTTCGTGATCGTCACGGTGAGCGTATCGCGCAGAAGCGTGGCACTCATGACGTTTCCCGGAACCGTGACCGACGAGCTACTCCCGCCTGTGAACGCGGGCTTGGGCATGGTCGATCCGTTCCCCGCGGCGCAGGGCGAGCAATCCTGATTGAGAGAGCGGGCGATCGTCGTCGACGATGATGACATGGCGACGACGAACGCGGAGTTGTCCAGCATGGCTGTCACGCCCGTGGGCAGAAAGCTGCTGACCGCGATACTGGTCGTCTTCGCAGGAACGTTCCAGAGCGTGCCGTAGTTCGGAAGGCTGGTGGGAACGTCGCACGCCGTAAGGGACGCGAGCGCTGCCAGGCCAAGCCCGGCACGAGTGAATCGCATGGGTACGTCCATTGGCAATTGAGTTGTAAATGGAGCTCACGCCCGAGGAGGGACGATCAAACGAGGCGTGTGGCAGCACTGAAGCCGTCACAGTCAAGTCTCGGTCGGTAAACGCATCTCTGTAGTTCGGCCTCTATTCGGGCTATATTCCGAGCGTCAGCGCCCAGCCGCGTTCGCGTTTGGCCGATCTCACCTGCACGAAGTGTCTATTGATGTCTCGAGCCGAGATCACGACACCGGAAGTCCTCGCCGACGAGTCGGTCGTCGAGCTGTCGCTTCGTCCGCAACGGCTGGCGGAGTTCATCGGCCAGCAAAAGGTGAAGGACAGTCTGCGGATCTACATCGACGCCGCGATCGCTCGGCGGGAGCCGCTGGACCATACGTTGTTTTTCGGACCGCCGGGCTTGGGAAAGACCACGCTCGCCGAGCTGATCGCGCGCGAGCTCGGGGTGAACATCCGCACGAGCTCCGGCCCGGCGCTCGAAAAGCCCGGCGATCTGGTCGCGACGCTCACCAACATGCGGAGTGGCGACATCTTGTTCATCGACGAAATCCATCGTCTCAAGCCGATCATCGAAGAGTTTCTCTATCCGGCGATGGAGGACTACAAGATCGACATTCGCCTGTCGGACGGGCCCAAGGCGCAGACGATCACCATGCCGATCGAGCCATTCACGCTCATCGGCGCGACCACGCGCCTCGGCATGCTCACGCCGCCGATGCGCGCGCGCTTCGGCATTGAGCAACGGCTGAATTTCTACCCGGCCGCGGACCTCGAGCTGATCGTGCAGCGGACCGCCGATGTGATGAAAGTTTCAATCGACGCCGGCGGCGCGACCGAGATCGCGCGCCGCGCACGCGGCACGCCGCGCGTCGCCAACCGCCTGCTGCGGCGTATTCGCGACTATGCTCAGGTGAAAGGGAACGGCGTGATCACCAAGGCGATCGCCGAGCAGGGACTCGTGCTGCTCGATGTGGACACGTTCGGGCTCGACGACATGGATGCGAGAATCCTCAAGGCGATCATCGAGAAGTTCGACGGCGGCCCGGTGGGACTCAATACCATGGGCTCGGCGATCGGCGAGGATTCGAACACGATCGAGGAAGTCTATGAGCCGTTTCTCGTGCAGAACGGCTTCCTGCAGATCACGCCGCGCGGACGCATGGCGACGGCGCAGGCGTACCGCCATTTCGGATTCGCGCCAAGAGATCCGGATGGGCAGTCGACGTTGTTTTAGGGCCGAGCTGGGGTGCACCGTGCGCATGGGACGTCGGCGATGCTGGGGCCCGAAGCTGTTGGCCACGGAATTTGCGAACGAAACGGAAGAACACGGAATGGTCCGTCGCGGCGAGCCGAGGATGAACTGGCGTAACGACTGATTCTTTTTTCTTTGGCACCGCCGCTCGGGACGTTACGTGAAGCGGCCCAACCGGCGGTCCAAAAAAGAAAATACGTCCGGGCTCGTCACGAAATGCCTCGGGCACAGCGCACCATTCCAGCGCCCTACTTTGTCGCCCCAGGCGGCCCTCCTTTGATCGCGGCTATTCCCGGTTGGTCAGTCACCGCATGGGCAGCGATCGCACTGGCGATCAGGCCCCCGAACACAAGAAACGTTCGAACGCGGTCGAACGATCGCACGGTGACCGACGACGCCCCGCTGACCGGAACGTCGATCGGTTCGTTCTTTAGAAATTCCTCAGGTCCGACCGACCGGGCGATTTGCGTCAGATTCAACTTCATCACTCGCGAGTCGACCGCCATCACTCGACCGTCGAGTGACGAGGCGTTTGGTCCGATGGTCGAAGCCAACGATGCGGCCGCCTCGGGACTGAGAACGACATGCACCGTTTGGTCCGGCCGGATCGTCGAGACAGCTGTCGTGTGATACTCGTAGCACGCCGTCCCGGTGGTGATCACCGGGACGGCGGCAACGAGGCCGAGCATTCGACGAACCGCTCCCGCGGTCATTGTCCTACACAGACGGCGCCGGTGGCATCCGACGTCGCGTTCTTTGGATCGTTGGCGTTACGCGCCGGCTGCTGGCTGAGTGGCGGAACGTTCGTGTTGGTGTTGCGCTCGCCGGCGTCATACGGGAAGCGCGCCGGAATCTTCACGCCCACAACCACAGGCGTGAGATTGGGCGTGCACGTGCGCTTGTACAGATTCCAGGCTTCGAGCGACTGAAAATCCGTGATGTATTCCTCGGTGAGAATCTCCGCGAGCAACGCACGACCGGTCAACGACGCTTCGGCGGAGAGTCCGGCGAGCGCGCGCGCTTGGTTCAACCTCGTGAGACCGGCAGCGTCGTTGCCGTTGCGCTGGGCCGCCTCCGCCCACAACAACAGACTCTCGTTCGCCGTCGCCATCGACTGCGTAGCGCTTGGACTGATGAGCGCGTCGTTCAGATCCGTTTGATCGGCGTTGAAGAACTTCGCCAGGCGCGGATCGCTGCGCGTCTTGAGCAGGTCAACGAACTGCGCGTTCGGCGTCAGATATCCAGACCGCTGCACGACGTCGAACTGATACCAAAAGTTCTGTTCGTTGGAGTTGCCGGAGTACACGGCGTTGAAGTTATCGTCCGCAATCGTGAGACCCTGCGCAGCTTCGGTCACCACCTGCGCGTACACGGTCGGCCGCACTTCGGCGGTGTGCATGAGGAAACGCGCCTTGAGGGTGTGCGCGAGCTTTGTCCACTTTACCGGATCACCACCGTAGGCGAGGTCCGCGTCCGACGGTCCCGTGTTGGTAGGCCCCGTCGCCTTGAGATCGACGAGCGCGCGCGACAACAACGCCTGCGCGGAATCGTAGATCGCCAGCTGTGGGTCGAGCGGTGGATTCAGCTCGTTGGTGAGCGCGTGCGTGTATGTGAGATCACCGAACAGATCCGCGCCGCTGCCGATGACGAGCGCTTCCATCACCTGCGCGATCCCGTGGAAGACGCTGTCGTGCAACGCTGCGGTCTGCGCCTCGAGACGACGGATGTCAACGAGCCCGCCGCCGGTGTATAGCCCGGCGTGGAAGCCGTTCGTGATCTGCTCGGTGATTCCGTAATTGTAAATCGCGATATACTGCTGGTTCGATCCCTTGAACTGCTGCACCCACATGTTCGTGACGCGCGCCGGATCGCTCTGCAGCAACGCCCAAGTGCTCGCCTGGATCCCCACGAAGAGCTGAGAGCTCGTGGCCTGCGTGGGTCTGTTCGGATCGGTGCTCAACTCCCCACCGGTCAGAAAATTGTCGGTGTTGCAGGCGCCCATCAACACGATGGTGCTCAGCAGAGCCGCAAGTCGAATTCTATGCATGCCTGGGTTGCTCCCCATCAACGGTTCAACGTGACCGCGACGACGAACGAGCGCGTCTGCGGATTCTGGAAGAAGTCGAGTCCCTGCGTGAGAAACTCGGCGCCGCCGAGGTTCGTCTCGGGATCGAGGCCTTTGTATTTCGTCCACGTGTGCAGATTGCGGCCGGCCACGCGGATGATCGCGCTGCTCAAACCAAAGCGCGATTGCAGCCACGACTGATCGATCGTGTAGAACAGCGACACCTCGCGCCACTTCACGAAGCTGCCGTCCTCGACGAACTGCGCCTGCGCCGCGCTCGCACTCCCGCCGTCGGTCGTGTACCAGTTCTCCCAATCGGCAATGGACTTGAGCGCGACACCACCAGCGCCTGGACCCGCGACCGCCTGCCCCCCGAGGATGTTCTTTCCAAAGATGCCCGCCGCGTCTCCGCGAACGTTCGTCTCCTCGGCCGTGCCGAAGCGATCGAGCGCCGCACGCGTGCCGTCCCACACCTGACCGCCATGACGGATGTCAAATAGCGTGGAGAACTGCAGATGCCCGACGCGAACCTGGCCAGTGAGACCCGACGTCCAACGCGGATTCGGATCGGCAATCACACGCTCGTCCGGATTCACGACCGGGCGGTTGTTCGTTCCGGCGATAAACAGCGCACCTTTCTTGGCTCCGGTGCCGCACGCCGAATCGACGTTGGCAAGCGTGCCCACGCCGGGGAGTGTCACTTTCTGTCCAAGACCGCAGCGAACAAAATCCTGACCGCGAATGACTCCCGGCGCATAGCCAACCGTCGACGACCCGGCTGATCCGGTGAATCCCTCGGTGGGGTACGCAATAAACTGCACGCCTTGAATCAACGATTCGACACGTCCGATATTGCGCGCGTAGTTGGCGCCGAGCGTGACGTCGACATTCTTCGACGTGTACGGACGCACGTTCAGCGACACTTCGGCGCCCTTGTTCGAAATCGTCGCACCATTGACGAGTGCCGAGATCGCGCCGGTTGACGCGGAGTTTACGGGCGCCGGGAGAATGACGGAGGTCGAGCGCTTGTTGTAGTAGGTGAAGCTGAGATCCGACCGCTGGCCAAAGAAGCCCAAGTCCGTGCCGAACTCCGCTTCGCGATCGCGCTCCGGCCTCAGGTCAGAGCTGCCGAGATTCGGTCCGGTAACGACACCGCCCTGGCCGCTCTGCTTTGACCCGATGAAATCGGCGAAGCCGCTGCCGAACAGCGATACCGTAGACAGCGCGGTGATCGTGGCATAGACCGGTGGTTCGCGACCCGTCTCGCCGTACGCGGCGCGAAGGCGTCCGCTGCTTAGCACACCGGTTCCCTTTGAGTCGCCGAACATATTGGTGAACGTCCAGGCGGCGTCGACCTTGGGGTACAGCGCCGTGCGATGCGATGATCCGAACGTCGAGAAGCCGTCGTCACGAACGCCCGCGGTCAGGTGCAGCTGATTGTAGAAGTCGAACTCTGCTTGACCGAAATACGCAGCGATGTGGCGAAGCGAGCGCGTTTCCGTCGGCGCGTAGCTCACCGTGTTCTGGATGGCCAGCGGCGCCGGAGCGATGAGCTGGTCACCGAAGATGTACACCTGCCGATTGCGACGCGAATTCAGGTTCTGACCCAGCACCAGTCGCGAATCGAAATTTGAGTTGAACTGGTGTGACAGCGTGGCCGTGAGGTTGTGATCGACTTCCAGGTTGGTGATCTGAAAGCGAGTCACATTGCCCACCGGATCGCTCGACGACGTGAGCGGCAGCGCTTCCAACCGGGAATCGGTGTAGTTGTCGGCGCCAAACGTCTCGTTGACGCTGAGCCAGTCGGTCGGCACCCAATTCGCCGTCATGTTGCCAAGGAACCGTCCGAGCTCGCTGCGGTTGCTGGCGTTCGACAGCACGAAGAACGGATTGTCGTAGCCGCGCGAATCCGTGGTGCTCGCCGTAGTCGGATGCGGGAATCGATACGAGCGCTGCAAGCCCGAGACGGGATCGACGCCTGGCTGATTGTTGAAGTCAGGCGGCGTGCGCAGCGCGCCGAGCAGCAGGCCCGACGTGTTCGAGCCCTTTTGCACGTAGTCGCCAATCGCGTTGAAATACGAGAAGTTTCCGCCGAAGGTGAGTGTGTTCATCAGCTGATGGCTTGCCGACAGACGCACCGTGGATCGATCGTAGCGGTTGTTGCCTCCCTTCATCACGCCAAGCTGGTCGGTGATGCCGCCCGAGATGAAGAAATTCGTTCGGCCGTTTCCACCCGAGAGGTTGATGGCGTTGTCGCTCGTGAGGCCGGTGTCGTAGATCTCCTTGCCGTGGTCGAACACGCTCGATCCTGACGGGAGCAACGGGCCCCAGCTGAGGTTCGACGGTGCGTTGCAGTCTGGATCGGTGCAACTCCCGGCGGCGCCTTCGTCTCCCTGGCCATACTTGTTCTGTAGCGGGAAGGTCTTGATGACGTTGTCGAACGTCTGCGTCGACGTGATCGCGTAGCGCGTCGGTCCGTTCCCGCCGTGCTTCGTCGTGATGAGGATGACGCCGTTCGCGGCGCGCGCACCGTAGATGGCCGACGCCGCCGCGCCTTTCAGCACTTGAATGGACTCGACGTCGTTGGGATTGATGTCGGCGGCGCGGTTCTGCGTGACCGTGCTGGCGTTGCCGCCGTTCGTGGACAGCGTCGTGTTGTCGATCGGCTGGTTGTCGACGACAATGAGCGGCTGGTTGGTGCCGGTCACGGAGGTCGCGCCGCGAATGATCACGAACGCCGAGCCGCCGGGCTCACCGGACTGCGTGTTGACGCGAACGTTCGGCGTAGTGCCCGACAATCCGGAGATGATATTTTGGGGCTGCGTGGCGCGAGTGATCGTCGCGCTATCTACAGTGTTGATCACGCTGCCAACCCGCTCGCGGACCTGTGACGTCCCTGCGCCGGTGACGACGACCTGCTCGAGCTGCTGCGCGGTCGCCGCCATCGTGAAGTCGTGCGTGATGTTGCCGGCGGCCAAGGTGATTGGCGCGTTTTGCGGACTGTAGCCGACGCGGCGCGCGTTCAGCGTGACCGATTGCCCGGTCACGTTCCTCGCGGGCACCGTGAAGGAATACCCACCGTCTTCCCGGGTCGTCGAGCCGACTCCTATGCCGGCGATCGACACGGTCACGCCGGTCAGCGGGGTGCCTCCCTGCGTCGTGACGTGCCCGGTGATCGTCGCCTGTGCGACGAGTGTCATCGGAGCGGCGAACAGTGCGGCGCAAGCCATTGCGACGCGATAGCGAACCCTCAATGCTTCCATACGAACGTCTCCCTCGAGGAGTAGGTGAAACGAGATGCCGCCAGCCGTCGAGGCCGCCGGAGGCAGGACATCAGCGCGCGACGGGTGATATCACCCCGGATATCACCCGTGATATCACTCGGGATACCCAGGCGTCGGCGGGTGATGGAGCGGCGCTGACGTTGTGCCACGACTTGCCGTGTGCGGTGCGAAATGCACATTTGTCGAGAACCTTTGCGCGTCACTCTGTCGCGATACGACAAGATTTCTTCACGATGTGACCCGGCGGCGGATTAGCGCAGTTGTATGAGATTTTGTATGAACGTCCGACCCCGGGCGACCGCCCTTCGATCGAACCCCTTCCGTCAATCGATGAGACACCTCGCTTCCTTCCTGGTACTCGCAGCATCGATCGCGACATCGCCGATCGGCGCACAGCAGTTTGAGACGTACCGCCCGTTTGGCGATCTCCGCTGGCAGGCGACGGAGCAACAACGCTGGCTCGATCAACGGATGAAGACCGTGTTGCCGGCGTTGATGAAGAAGCACGGCGTGGAGATGTGGGTCGTCCCCATGCGCGAGTACAATGAAGATCCCGTGTTCTCATCGATTGTCTCGCCAACCACGTTCGCGGCGCGCCGCCGAACGATCTATGTGTTCTATGATCCGTGCGCGTCCATTCGCGGCGATTGCGCAACGCCGTTCGAACGGCTTGCGCTCGGCGGCACCTCGCAGGGCGGCGTGTTCACGGCGATTCGTTCGACCAAAGCGCCGTCGGGCCCAGCCGGTGGATCGGTTCAGGCGCAGGCCGAGTTGTGGGGCGACGAACAGTGGCAGGTGCTGAAGGCGGAGATCGAGAAGCGGAACCCCAAGATGATCGCGGTCGATGTCTCTACGGTTTTCGCGTTCAGCGACGGCCTCTCCACCGGCGAGATGGAGGGCATGCGAAAAGCGCTCGGCCCCAAGTGGACCGCGCGGTTCAAGCACGCCGACGATCTGGCGCTGGATCTGATCGCCACACGCTTGCCCGAAGAGACAGAGCGCTATCGCACTTTGCAGCAGGTCGTGTGGGGAATCATCGACACGGCGTTTTCCAACGTCGTTGTCAAACCCGGCGTCACTCATACCGAAGACGTGGTTTGGTGGATGCGCCAAAAGGTCAACGACCTTGGCCTCGGCACGTGGTTTCATCCGTCGGTCGAGGTGCAGCGCAAAGGTGTGACGGACGCGGCGCTCGGCGACAACCCGATCATCCAGAAGGGCGACGTCTTGCACTGCGACTTTGGTATCACGGCACTGCGGCTCAACACCGATACACAGCACATGGGCTACGTACTGCGAGACGGCGAAACAGACGTGCCCGCTGGACTCAAGGTTGCGCTAGTAAACTCGAATAGACTGCAGGACATCGTCATGGGTGAGATCAAACCCGGCCGCACCGGAAACGAGATTCTCGCCTCGTCGCGAGCGAAAGCCGCCGCCGCGGGAATTGAGGGTACTGTCTATACGCATCCGATCGGCATGAACGGACATGGGGCTGGACCGCTCATTGGACTTTGGGATTATCAGGACGGCGTGCCCGGCCGCGGCGATGCCAAGGTCATCCCGAACATGTGGTTTTCGATCGAATTGCAGGCGACCACGAAAGTGCCGGAATGGAACAACGAGCCGGTGCATTCGGCGCAGGAGGAGGACGCAGTCGTGGGACCGGACGGCGCGATCCGGTGGGCGCTGGCGCGGCAAACGGCGTTTCATTTGGTGCGGTCTCCCGCCCGCGCCATCCCATGACACACGCGACGCGACTAATGACTCATCGCGGACGTACGACTCTTGTTTTCGTAGTCATCGCGGCGATGGCAATCGTCGTTGCGTGCGGTCGCTCGCCGGAATCTCAGTCCTTGGCCGGTCTTGGCGATGAACCAGGAACATGCATATCGCTAGGGCCCAGGGTCATGCCGGTCACCGCTTCCCTGCACCCGGGTGACACGTTGCGTGTAACGGTCAGCAATCCGGCCTGTGGTCAGCCCAATGTCATTCACTTCCGCTGGGTGACGAGCGATGCGAAGGTCGCAACGGTCGATTCGCTCAGCGGGCTCGTGACAGCGCGCGGAACGGGCGCGGCGACAATCATCGCGCAGATGGTTGAGGAATCGTCAATCAAAGGTGCAATGGTCGTCCGCGTCGATCCCTAGCCCAATCGCGCGGACGGCCGTTATCGAACGTGCACCGCGACAGTTCGCGTCGGCGGGGGCGGGGGCGTATTCGGCGGCGGCGGTCCCGATGGCGGCGGGCCGAACGCGAGCGACAGATCGCCTGCTTTCGCCGGCGAGAATTCGAAGTCGTAAATCTCGCCCGGATCGAACGTCAACTTCGCCGGTCGCATGGTCGCCTGCACCGCAGGCAATGCGGCGCCGTCTTTCGCAACGGCGCGCCACGTCACTGGTTGCTTACCAGCGGACAGTGAAAACGTCACTGGGCCGCCGTCAGCCAGATTGATCAGCCGAAAGCGATACGCCGCTCCCGCTTTCAGTTCCATCGGCCCGGGCTGCTGCTCTCCGTTCAGCGTGTGGTTCGCGAACGGACCGACGATCACGTTTCGCGTTGAACCCGCCGTTCCAAAAAAGAGCACGCGATCGTGATCGGGGTCGAACTTCTGCCCAGGCTCGACCACGATGATGGGCCCGTACAGACCGCCGGCGATCTGCTCCGATTCATTGAAGTGCGAGTGATACATGAACGTCCCTACGCGCGGAGGAGTAAATCGCACCGTCAACGAATCTCCCGGTGCGATCGATGGAAGTATCTCGCTCCCCGATCCGCTCCATCCGGGCACGCCGTCGGGATAGCTCTCGAGCTCGACCCCATGCCAGTGCACCGACGCGCGGTCCTTCGAGCGATTCACCACCGTGATCGCCACCGGCTTGTTCCGTTCGAGAACCAGCATGGGGCCAGGAAGCGGCATCGCGTTCGCATCCTTCTCCGCCGCCGATCCGCCGAGTACGAATGCATAGCCAGGCTTCTTGCCGTAGACATTGGCCTTCTCGCGCACGAGCAATCGAATCGCGCGCGGCTGCTCGGACGAGTGAGCGGCCGGACCCTTCGGCGCAACGCGAAGTCCCATCACGAGACCGAACATCTGATGCGGCCGGTCGGACATGTGGTGTTGGAGCATCGACTCATCGAGGGTTCCCTTTTCGGTGTCGAGCTCCGCGTTGTGCGACAGATGTTCCGCGTAGTGGCAATGGTAGATCCAATTGCCGGGTCGCGACGGCACCCAGGAAAAGGACATCGTCTGGAAGCCATCGACCACTTCGGTTACGGCCAGGCGCTGCTGGTCGGCGGTATAGAGAGAGTCGTGAATGCCGTCGCCCTTGGACTCCATGCGAAAATAGAATCCGTGCAGATGCATCGGATGATCGATCTCGGTCATGTTGATGACGCGCCAGTGCACGGAGTCGCCCTGCGTGAGATCAATGCGCTCGGTGTGCGGCCATGAGAGTCCGTTAATCGCCATTGTGGCGCGCCCGAGGCCGGACGGACTCAGTGAGTCGACCGTGTACCACCACGACATGAGCAGGACGCGATCGCGCGCTTTACTTGGCGCACCGGGTGGATCGACGACGATCGCGCCGACGAGTTGCATGTCCTGCTCGAATCGAAAGCCGAACGGCTGCGTTCCGCGCCGGCCGGCGTAGTAGTAGGTGCCCGGCGTTGTCGGGGTGAAGCGCACGTCGCGTGAATCATGCGCGGGAATCGTCACGCTGTCCGCCATGCCGCGCCGCTTGCCAAAGCCGAAGACGACGAGCGGTTTGTCGAGCGAGTTGCGAAGGGTTGCACGAATTTCGGTTCCGACCGGGACGCGGATCAGTGGACCCGGCGCCGTCAGCGCTTTGCCCTCTTCAGCCCACGCGGCAACGTCGATGGACCGTCCCTGGTCGCCCTCGGGACGCCAGGCGCCGCGTCGAGCCTCCAGCTTTAGGGTGAGCACGCCTTTGGACAGCGTACCCGCTGCTATTCGATTGTCGTTCGGTGCGATACTCTCCGGCGCTGTGCGCGCCGCGCGCGAGGCAAAGAGTCCAAGACACAGATACACTGCGGCGGACTTGATCGACGGGGTCATCAACAACCTCACGGCGGCGGGAGGAGTGTGCTGCCCGGATGACGGTAGAGCTTGTTGATTGGTACGGCGGCCGAAAGACGTTGTCAACACGGCGAGCGCTGGGGCCCTCGCGGGCGGTCCGCCCGGGGGTCGCGTGGCCGGTCGCGGCGGCGGCACCTTGCCTGGCCTGCGTCGGAAATGAGGGTTCCTCGTCGTTGACCACGGAATCCGCGGAATCCGCGGAATGCGCGGACCAGGCGCGGAATATTTTTCTTGCGCAACGAGCCGGGATTCCTTTTTGAGACAACCGCTCGGGGCACTCGTTCGTCGCATTCCGGGCGGCGGTCAACAGAGGAGAATCCGGGCTCGTTGGGGATGATGCACTCCGTTCGCTTTCGCGGATTTCGCGCCGTCCGCGGATTCAGTGGTCAATCATCGAGCAGCCCAAGTCGGCGAACGCGTGGGCTATAATTCGCCGATGCAAACGCTCGGCGACCGCACCTCCGACTATGACTTCGACCTCCCCGCGGAGCAGATCGCTCAGCGCCCGCTCGAGCGGAGAGACGCGAGCCGATTGATGGTGGTGAACCGCGCCGACGGCTCGATCGCGCATCGAACGTTCGCCGACATCGCCGATCTCATCGCGCCGAGCGATGTGCTCGTCGTCAACCGCACGCGCGTCTTTCGCGCACGCCTGCTTGGCACCCGCGCATCCGGTGCGCCGGCTGAAATACTACTTCTCAAATCACTCGGCGATGGTCGCTACGAGGCGATGGTTTCACCGGGCGGCAAACTCAAGCCCGGGCGCCGCGTGGACATCGCGCCGGGTTTCACCGCCGAGATTCTCGAGCTCACCAATCGGCGAACGCGCATCGTGAAGCTGGAAAGCGATCGTCCGATCGACGAGACCATCGAGCAGTATGGGCACATTCCACTGCCGCCATACATCGAGCGGTCGGATACGACGGATGACGTGGAGCGATATCAGACGGTGTTTGCGCGCGAGGCCGGGTCGGTTGCCGCGCCGACGGCGGGGCTTCATTTCACGACCGAGTTACTCGAGCATCTTTCTGCGCGTGGTGTCGGTCGCGCGGAGTTGTTGCTCCACGTCGGGGCGGGAACGTTCAAGCCCGTCGAGGTCGATGATCCGGCGGAGCACCTGATGCACGAGGAGTGGTACTCGGTCTCGCCGGACACGGCGCAACTTGTCAACGACCGTCGTGCCGCCGGAGGTCTAAGCTGGGCGGTCGGGACGACGAGCGTCCGCACACTGGAGAGCGTGACCGACGCGGAGGGTAAGGTTCGCGCCGGAGAGGGAGAGACGCGCATCTTCATCCGCCCGCCGTATCAATTTCGCGGCGTGGATCGAGTGGTGACCAACTTTCACCTTCCCCGCTCAACGTTGATCATGCTCGTCGCGGCGTTCGCCGGATATGAGCTGACGATGCGGGCGTATCGGACAGCCGTCGAAGCGGGATATCGTTTCTATTCGTATGGCGATGCGATGGTCATTCTATAGAACATGCCGATATCGACTGGTTTTTCGTTCGACATAGACTGTGAGGGTGGCGCGGCGCGCGCCGGCCAATTCGTCACCCCGCATGGCGCCGTCGAGACGCCGGCGTTCATGGCGGTCGGCACGCAGGCAACGGTCAAGTCGCTGGATCCGGACGACCTGCGTGCAATGGGCGCGCAGATGATACTCGGCAACGCCTATCATCTGCATTTGCGACCGGGCGACGAGTTGATTCGCGATTTTGGCGGTCTGCACCGGTTCATGGCGTGGGAGGGACCAATTCTCACCGACTCGGGTGGGTTTCAGGTGTTCTCGCTCGAGGGATTGCGCACCGTGACCGAGGACGGCGTGACGTTTCGCAGCCATCTCGACGGATCGCTGCACGTGTTCACGCCGGAGAGCGTGATGCAGATCGAGCGCAATCTGGGCGCGGACGTGATCATGCAGTTCGATCACGTGATTCCTGGGCAGAGCGAGGAGAGCGCGTCGCGCGAGGCAAGTGAGCGGAGCATCCGCTGGTTGGCGCGGTGCGCCGAGGAGTTGGAGCGATTGCGGGCTGGGGGTCCCCCCCCGACATCAACGATAGTGAATTTCCCGCCGCTCCCCGGCACCGTTTTCCCGCTCCCCGCACCCTCCCATCCCCAAGCGCTGTTCCCAATCGTCCAGGGCGGAATCCACGAATCCCTCCGCCGCGATGCTGCGCGCGCCATCCGCGACTCCGGCGACTGGATCGGCTATGGCGTGGGTGGGCTGTCGGTGGGAGAGGCGAAGGCCGACATGTACCGTATCCTCGAGGTCGTCCATACCGAGTTGCCGCGCGACCGGCCGCGCTACCTCATGGGCGTCGGATTCCCAGAAGACCTCGTGGAAGGCGTGCTCCGCGGCATCGATCTCTTCGACTGCGTCGCCCCGACGCGCATGGGTCGAAACGGGACCGTGTTCACCCGCGACGGACGCCTCAATATCAAGCGGGCCGAGTTCCGCACGGACCCGCGTCCGCTCGACGACGAATGCCAGTGCGTCGCGTGCCACCGCTTCTCCCGCGCCTACCTTCGGCACCTCTACACGGCCGACGAAATGCTCGGCTTGCGCCTGCTCTCCCTGCACAATGTACATTTCCTCGTCGAACTGATGCGCGACGCGCGAGCCGCGATCCGCGCCGGAACGATCGGCCCGTGGAGCCACGAGTGGCTCGCGCGCTACCACTCTCGACCGGTATCAACCGCATGACCATCCCGCCGCCCGCAACGTCCGTCGCGCTCGTCCTCGCTCAGGCCGCGCCCGGCGGAGCGAGCTCGCTGACGCCCTTTCTCGTCCAGTTCGTTCTCATCATCGCCATCATCTACTTCATCATGATTCGGCCGCAGCAGAAGCAACGGCAGAAGCATGAGTCGGCGCTGAAGGCACTCAAGCGCGGCGACGAGATCGTCACCACCGGCGGAATCGTCGGCGAAGTCATCCACATCAAAGAGTCCCCCAAAGACGCCGCCGGAAAGGGACTCGACGACCGCGTGACGATCAAATCGGGCGAATCACGCCTTGTGGTCGAGCGCGGGCGCATCGCACGCATCAGCGCAACCAGCGGTTCAACCTCGTCATCAACCACACCGCCGTCCGAGTGAGCGTTCTCGACATCCGCGTCCTGGGCGATCCCATTCTCCGCGAAGAGACGACGCCCGTCTCCGAAATCACCGATGAGATTCGGACGCTCGCCAAGCACATGTTCGAGACCATGTACCTGGCCAAGGGCATTGGTCTCGCGGCACCGCAGGTGGGACGCAGCGAACGATTGGCCGTCGTCGACGTCGACGAAAATCCGCTCGTCATCATCAATCCCGAGGTCGTTTTCACCGGGGGAAAGGCGAAGGCGGAAGAAGGATGCCTGTCCATCCCCGACGTGTACGGCGACGTGGAGCGACCCGCCAAGGTGCGCGTTCGCGCCACGGCACTCGACGGCAAGGAGTTCGAGATCGAGGCGGACGAGCTGTTGGCCCGCTGCCTGCAACACGAGATCGACCACCTTCACGGAAAGCTGTTCATCGACTACCTCAGCGTCCTCAAACGTCGCTCCGCCCTGGCGAAATGGGGAAAGGAGAAGGACAAATATCCAGCGTTTGTCCGCACGCTCGACACGGACCCGGCACGCTCGCACGAGCATCCCGACGAGGAGCTCTGAGTGCGCGTGCTCTTCTGGGGCACGCCCGACTTCGCCACGCCGCCCCTTCGGGCTCTGATCGGTGAAGGGTTCGACGTGGTGGGTGTGGTCACACAACCCGATCGCGCCGTCGGCAGATCGCGCTCCAAGCTCGAGCCGCCGCCAACGAAGCTGATCGCGCTCGAAGAGTCCATTCCGGTTCTGCAGCCGGAAAAGCCGCGAGGCGATGAGTTCGTCGCGCAGATGCAGGCGCTCCACCCCGACATCTCCGTCGTTGTCGCGTACGGGCACATCCTCCCCACCGAGGTGATCGTGCTCCCGCGACTTGGCACGATCAACATCCACGCATCGCTCTTGCCCAAGCTGCGGGGAGCCGCGCCGATCCAAGCCGCCATCCGCGACGGCCACGCCGAGACCGGCATCACCATCATGCGCATGGTGAAAGCGCTCGATGCCGGTCCGTCGATCGTGCAGGTGCGCACACCGATTCCCGACGACGAAACCTATGGCGAGCTGCAGCTTCGCCTCGCGGAAATGGGAGCCATGGCGCTGATCGAAGCACTCGCGCTGATCGAATTGGGCCGCGCCAGCGAGACGATACAGAACGAGGCCGAAGCCACCTACGCCTCCAAAGTCGATCGCGCGATGACTCGCGTCGACTGGGCCGCCGACGCCCGCACAGTCGCTCGCATCATCCGTGCATATGATCCCCGGCCAGGGGCGTTCTCAACAGCGCCCAGCGGTGAGGTGAAACTGTTCGGTGCGCGCGCGGCAGTGGTCGAGACCAAGCGCGAGCCCGGTACGGTGCTGGCGATCGACGGCGACGGTATGACGGTCGCCTGCGGAGACGGGAGCAGCGCGGTGCAAATCAGCAACGTGCACCCAGCGGGAAAACGGCGGATTGCACCGGAAGAATGGGCCCGCGGGCGCGGCATCAGCCTGGGAGAGCGATTATTTTAGTTGGTATGCCAGGGGCAGATCACGACCATCGTTCGGGCGGAGTTGCGGTCCACCGCGGTGGGGCCGTCACGGATGCGCGCGTCGCTGCGTCGGAAATTTGCGCGGATCTGCGAAGCGGCGATCTGCTCGATCCGTCGTTCGACCGACGCACGGCCCGTTTGGACGCGCGCGATCGCCGCTGGGTGCGCGAGTTGGTGTACGGCATGCTTCGACGCCGCGCGCGTCTCGACGCCTACCTCGACGCGCGCGTTCGGGGTGGTCTCGTTCGTATTGACGCCGACCTGCTCGATCTGCTGCGCTTGGGCGCCGCACAGCTTCTTCAAATGGAGAGCGTCCCGGCATACGCCGCGATCGCCCAGACGGTAGAGCTCGCCAAACGGCGTCACGGCATTGGCGCGAGCAAGCTCGCCAACGCGGTCCTGCGTCGCCTCGATCGGGAGCGCGACACGCTCGAGCTGCCCAAGACGATGGACGCGATCGACGCACTCGCCTTGGAAGCGTCGCATCCGCGTTGGCTCGTCGCGCGCTGGATTCAACGCTGGGGGCTCGACGAGACACGCCGTCTGCTCGACGCCAACAACCGCGAAGCACCACTCATCGCTCGGCCGTTCCACGTGGTTCGCGAGCAGCTCGAAGCGATGTTCGAAACCGCCGGCGTGCATGTTGGCGACGTGCCGCTCGTGCGAGACAGCATCGTTCTCGCGAGTCCGGTATCGCAACTCACGGAGTTGGGGCCGTTCCGCCAGGGATTGTTTCATCTGCAGGATCCTGCGTCGACGCTCGTCACCCAGTACGCGTGCGTGCCCACCGGCGCGGTCGTCGCCGACGTGTGCTCCGCGCCGGGAGGCAAGTCGGTCGAGCTGTCGCGCGGCGCGGAGCGGGTGTTCGCCAGCGACTCGTCGTTCTCACGACTGCAGCGCGTGGTGGAAAACGCGCGCCGCCTCGAGATCGACACGCTCCACAGCTACGTCGCTGACGCGCGCTTTCCGGCCATTCGACCAGTGGATCTGGTGCTCGTCGACGCACCGTGTACCGGGACCGGAACGTTCCGTCGCCATCCCGACGCGCGTTGGCGGCTCAAAGTCTCCGACCTTGCCGTCATGTCGTCGATTCAGCGGGGCATACTCACGTCGGCGTCCGAGATCGTGAAGCCCGGCGGGCTGCTCGTGTACAGCACCTGTTCGCTCGAGCCGGAAGAAAACGACGAACAGGTGCAGTATTTCCTCGAGCGGCATCCCGGCTGGCGAATCGATCCGCCGCCTGAGGGTTCGGTGCCGGCAACAGTGCTCGACAACGGGGTGCTGCGGGTGCTGCCGCAGCGTCACGCCACCGACGGCGCCTTTGCCGCGCGGTTGCGCCGAGGCTCGGCGTGAGCGCACGGACGACAATGCGCGGGTGGTTGCCGTACGCGATCGCCATCGTCGGCGGTTTTCTTGTCGCGTACCTCATCGTGGCGTTCGTCATATTTCCAGCCGGAGTGATTCCGGGCGACGCGAAGGTGCCGAGCGTTACTGGCCTGATGTTCAGCGACGCGGCCAAGCGATTGGGCGAGGTGGGTTTCAAGGCCGCGCGCGGTGAAGCGCGCGCGCACGCGGCGTCCCCCAAGGAGACCGTGCTCGAGCAGGATCCGCGGGCAGGAACGCGCGACGCCGAGGGCGCGATCGTGACGCTCGTCGTCAGCGCCGGACAACAGATCGCGGCGGTGCCGGCCGTGGTTGGGCTGTCGCAGACCGACGCGCAGACGCTGCTCGAAAGCGCCGGCTTCGAGCTTGGACAGGTGACGGAAACGACGAGTAGTCGCCCGAAGGGCCAGGTCATCGAGAGTCGCCCGGCGGCTCAATCCAAAGCGGCAATTCCGAGCCCGGTGTCGATCATCGTGAGCAGCGGCAATCCGGTGACGCCAGCGCGCCGTCCATGACCGTTCGGATTGCGCCGTCGATTCTGAGCGCCGACTTCGCGAAGCTTGGAGATGATATCGCGATGTGCGAAGCCGGCGGCGCCGACTGGCTGCACATCGACGTGATGGATGGGTGTTTCGTCCCGAATCTCACGTTCGGGGCCAAGGTCATCGAGACGGTGCGCAAGCGCACATCGCTTCCGCTCGACGTGCACCTCATGGTCGTGGAGCCGGAGAAGTACTTCGACGACTTTGCCGCCGCGGGCGCCAGTGTCCTCACGATCCACGCCGAGGCTGCGCCGCATCTGCATCGCCAGTTGAACAGAATTCGAGAACTGGGATGCCTCGCCGGTGTCGCGCTCAACCCGGCGACGCCGCTCGACGCCGTCTCGGAGATCATTCCCGAGCTCGATCTGCTGCTGATCATGTCGGTGAACCCGGGATTCGGCGGGCAGCGTTTCATTCAGTATTCGGTGGACAAGGTTCGGCGCGCCCGCCTTATGCTCGACGGTGCGGGAAGCAGCGCGGCGCTTGAAGTGGACGGCGGCGTGAATCGCGACACGATTCGCGATGTGTGGGTTGCCGGCGCCGACACGTTCGTCGCCGGCAACGCCATCTTCGCCGCCAACGACCCCAACGCCGAGATTCGCGCGCTACGCAGCCGCTGCGGCGTCATCGTATGACCGGGCGCCAACAATGGGCGGTCGTCGGCGTCGTCGTCGCGCTGCTTGCGGCCGGGTTGGGCGCCGCGTCGTACTTCATGAAAGATGAGTTGTTCCCCGTGACGATTGGCTCGAACGCGCCGGAGTTCCAGGCCAAGGTGCTCGGTCAAAAGCAGTACAAGACGCTCGCCGACTACAAAGGTCAGGTCGTGTTGCTGAACGTCTGGGCAACGTGGTGTGGGCCCTGCCAGGCCGAGCTGCCGAGTCTTCAGAAGTTGTATCGCGAGTACGGCGACAAGGGACTCAAGATGGTCGCCGTCAGCATCGACGACTACGTGAGTGAAGACTCCATTCGCGCGTACGCGAGGAACTTTGGGTTGTCGTTCGAGATATTGCACGATTCGACGCACGCAATCGAGCGCGTTTATCAAACGACAGGCTATCCCGAGACGTTCATCATCGGGCGTGATGGCACGATCCGGAAAAAGTGGATCGGTCCCGACGATTGGAGCTCGATGGGCAACCGCGCGTTGATTGCGCAGTTGCTCGGACTGCCAACGCCGCGGCCGGCCGCGGAGATCGGCGACGTGCCACCCGGGGTTTCCATTTCGCCGGGGTCGCGTTAGCGATCGAATGCTTCGCGCTCCATGAGCCCGGACGATTATTTCTTTGGGTAGGCCGCTCCGGACGCGTTTCAATGGCATCCGGAACGGCCGTGAAAAGAGAAAGCGTTCAGTGCGCGAAAGAAACGTCAGTGCGGCCGAGGTCTTCGTTTGGTCCGTCCCTTGACCGCATCAAGTCCGTGCAAAAAGCAGTACATTTTTTTGTCCCGCGAAGCCGCTCTCTCTCTTTTCATCCGCGCACGCAATGCGAATTCTCGGAATCGAAACGTCGTGTGACGAGACGTCGGCGGCGGTGCTCGACGGCAACGGCGACGACGTGTCGCTGCGGTCGCTCGTGATCCTGTCGCAGGACGTGCACCGAATTTTCGGCGGAGTGGTTCCCGAGATCGCGTCGCGCGCCCATCTCACGGCCATCGTTCCGGTTGTCGAACGCGCGCTCGCTGACAGCGGCGGCGACAGCGTCGACGCCGTGGCCGTGACGAACGCGCCAGGATTGGTTGGCGCATTGTTGGTTGGCGTGAGCTACGCCAAGGCCTTCGCTTTCGCGCGCGGGATTCCTGTCGTGGGCGTTCACCACATGGAGGGGCATCTCTTCGCGACGGCACTCGAGCATCCGAACGCGGTGCCGCCGTTCACGGGACTGCTCGTCTCCGGCGGTCACACGATGTTGCTGGACGTGGAAGCCTGGGGGCGGTATCGCTTGCTCGGACGTACGCGCGACGACGCGGCCGGCGAGGCGTTCGACAAAGTTGCCAAGCTCCTCGGGCTGCCGTATCCTGGGGGCCCGCACGTGGAGCGGCTCGCCGCCGCAAGCGACAGCGGCGCGTTCCGATTCGCGCGGCCGATGCTTCGGCGCGATCAGGCACCGGACGACTCCGATTTCTACGATCTCTCGTTCAGTGGACTCAAGACCGCGGTGCTCAACGCCGTGAAGACGTCGAACCTCGAGGGCGCCGGGGATCCTCGCCGCGGCGCGATCGCGCGTGCCTTTCAGGATGCATTGATCGAAACGCTCGTCGAGAAGACCGCGCGCGCCGTGCGACAATTCGGCCGCGAACGCGTCGTGCTCGGTGGCGGCGTGGCGTGCAACAAAACGCTGGCGCAGGCCATGAAGGAACGATTCTCGCCGCGGGGGGTCGAGGTGTTCGCGCCGTCGCCGCGTCTCGCGACCGACAACGCCGCGATGATCGCGCGCGCTGGTTTGTTTCATCTCGAGCGCGGCGAACAGTCGCCGCTCGATCTCAACGCATTCGCCACTCAGCCCATTCCCGGACTCGTCGCCGCATGACGCTCGCCCCGTTCGCTTCGCTCGCTTCGCCGATCATCCATCATCCGTTCCAGTTCGGCGTCGCCGGGTTCAATCTCACCGGCTTTGGGATTGCCGTGCTGTTGTCGTTTCTCATCGCCCAGATCGTGTCGGAGCGCGAGTTGGCGCGCCGCGGTCACGACGTCGAAGCCATGGCGGTGAGCGACGTCCTATTTGCCGCCCTGGTCGGCACGATGCTCGGCGCCAAACTGTACTATGTGCTCGTTCTCACGCACGACTTTCGAGATTTTTGGAGTCGCGGCGGGTTCGTGTTCTGGGGCGGGTTCATCGGCGCGGTGGCGTTGTGCGCAATCGTCATTCGCCGCAAAAAATTGTCGTTCGTCCGGTTCGCCGATGTGGGCGGGATCGCGATCGCCGCAGGCTATGCGGTTGGCCGTACCGGTTGCTGGGCCGTGGGCGACGACTACGGCAAGCCGTATAGCGGTTTGCTTGCGGTTGCCTTTCCGCAGGGCGCGCCGCCGTCCACGGTGGACGAAATGATTCGCACCTTCAGAACGCAATTTCCGCCGGGCACGCCCGGTTCGACGGTCGTGTCGGTGTACCCGACGCAGCTGTTCGAAGTGGTCATGGGGTTCATCATGTTCGGTGTTCTGTGGCGTCTGCGCGAGCACACGCACGCCGAAGGCTGGCTGTTCGGCGTGTACTGCGTCCTCGCCGGCGTTGAACGTTTCATCATCGAGTTCTTCCGCGCCAAAGATGATCGCTTTTCTTGGGCATTCGGTCTGAGCATGGCGCAAGTCATCGCGCTTGGCATCGCGGCGCTTGGCGTCGCAATCATGGCGGCGCGTCGTCAGTCGGGACTCGATCGGCCGGGAGTGCACGGGGCGACCGTCACCGCTTAGCCCTGCGAGTTTACGCGTCGCGTCTTTGTGCGGCTTCAAGCGCCGCCAGGCGCACATTGAGCGCTTCGTTCGCCGCCTTCAAATCGGCGATCCGAACGTCCGCCACCGCTGGCGTGGTTTCGGTCGTGATCGTCGGAAGCGCAACCGAACGCTTTGGCCAAAAAGTCTTGGCCACCGCGAAGACGAACAGCGCGAGCAGAACGGCCTGCGCGATCATCGTCTGCCACGTTGGATAGAGACCGAGCGCCTCCACAGTGGGGAAGCCAGGAATTACCGTGATTGGAATAGCGTTGCCTTCTTGTAGCTCGCGGAGGCCCTTGCCCATGAACACAAACGCCATGTAGTAGAGCAGAACGCTCGTCACACTAAAGAACGGCCGCAGCGGAATGCGCACGCCAAACCGGTAGAACAGCGTGAAGATCACTGCGAGCAGCGCAAACCCCACGACGATTCCCAACGAGATGGGCAGGACGACGTGCGTGCCCTCGTTGAACAACGCCTGATAAAACAGCGCGGTCTCGGCGCCTTCGCGATAGACGGCGAGAAATGCCACGAGCGCCAACGTTCGTCCACCGCCGTGCTCGAGCGCGTTGTTCACCTTTTCGCGGATGAATTGCTGCCACTTGGCCGCCTCGACGCGCGAGATGAGCCAATAGCTCACTGAAAAGAGCACGCCGACGGCCACGAGCAGCGTCAGCCCTTCAATGATGTCCTGGCTCGCCGGAATCGCCTTGAGGATCGTGCGCAGGATCACAGCCGTGAGCGCGCTCGCGACCAGCGCCAGAACAATCCCCGTCCAGATCATGCGAAGGCGTTCGCGATGGCCCGTCTTGAGAAGGAAGGCGACCACCGCGCCGACCACGAGGATCGCCTCGAAGCCTTCGCGCAGAATGATGAGCAAACTCTGAAAAAACGCCTCCGAGGCGCTGCCGGTGGGCCGCGTCAACTCCACGACCTTGGGCATGTTCGCCTCGATCGCGTCGCGCGCCCGCTCGGCGCCGCGCAGATCGTTGGAGCGCACCGCCGCCTTGAATTCCGTGTAGAGCCGCTCCATGGACGACACCACGCCGGGATCCCGCGCCCGCGCGCGGGATTCGATGGGCTCGAACGCCAGTGCATAGGCGTCGAACGCGCGATCGCTCGCCTCACTCGGGCGGCCGTTGCGCGCCGCCGTGAGCGACTGCTCGAGCAAGGAGATCGACAATCGAGCGGCGGCGTCGGCGCTGCCGCTGTCGCGCGCCAGCGCGGCAACGGCGGATCGTTCTCTGCCCGGCAACGTCCGCAGATAGGCAACGACGCTGCGGACCTGCGCCGCGGACAGTTGCGTTCCCGGCGGCATGGGCGTTCCGGGCATGCCGGCCTTTACGGTCAGGGCGATCTGCGAATCGCTGCGCTCGGCCTGCCATGCAAAGGACCCAACTTCCGGCGGCAGCTTCGTGAGCGATCGAGCGACGGCGCCTTCGCTCGACCCCGTGGCCCCGTGACACTCGACGCAGCCCTGCGTGTACAGGCCTTCACCCTCGGCGATCTGCCCCGGCGAGCTACGGAGCGTGCTAAGGAAGGTGACGATATTCCAGCGCTGTTCAGACGTCAGCGTGGCGGCGAACGCCGGCATGGCCGTTCCCGTCACGCCCACCGACATCTTTCGGAACATCATTGCCGGGCTGACGTCGGCCATGGTCGCCGCGCTGCCAATGACCGCCGGCTTGGGCGTCAGTCCCGCGCTCGCCGGGCCGTCGCCCATGCCCGCAACACCGTGGCACGACGCGCAGGTCGCCTGATAGATCTTTCGACCGTCGGCGAGATCGAGCGCCTTAGTCGGCATGTCGAGCGCGGCCTCGCTTCCCAACGCCGCCGCAAACCGCTGGTTCAGCACCGCGAGTCTCGCGGGCGGTTGCTTGGCCGTCACCGCCGCGACGATCGAATCGAGGATGGCGCGCGCAGCCACGGCGCGATCACCCGGAAGCCGTGACGCCGCCAACCGCGCGTCGTTCAGAAACTCTACGGCCTCCTGGTATTCATCCGCGGAGATGAGCCGACCTTTGTCGTCGACCCCTTTCCCATATTCCTCTACGGCAACGCTGACGATGTTCGCGACCCGTTGGATTGGGTGCTCTTGCGCACGCAATTGAAGCGGGCACGCGGCAATGGCGAACACCGCGGCGGCGCGGCCGAGCTTGGATCTGAAATTCATTGCCGAGGGAATATATCGGGATTAGCCCCCAGGGTGTAGGGCGCCAAAACGATCAGCGTTCGACGATTACGACCGCGGCCGCCGTGAGCGCGCTATGCGTCAGCGACACGTGGATGCTCGTCCCTCCAACCTCGGCGAACCGGGCCGCCGCGCGACCATGGAGTCGAAGCTCCGGAGCGCCGTCGGATTTGGTAACGACCTCGATGTCGCGCCAAGAGATCGCTCGCGCCAGGTCGTTTCCGGTGAGCGCTTTATACGCCGCCTCTTTGGCGGCGAGACGCACGGCCATGTGCTGCGCCGGAAATGACTTGGTCCGGATGTACGCCAACTCGTCTTCAGAGAACAGCCGTGCGCTCATTCGTTCGCCGTGGTTGGCGAACATGTGCTCGATGCGTTCGATGTCGACGGCGTCGATCCCGATGCCGACGATCACGGCGGGAACGATGCGCCGTCGAGCGCGGCGTCGAGCGCAAGCCAAATGCGATCGGCCACCTCGAATGTGGTACGAAGCTCGGCAGACCACCCACGCCATGCTCGGAGATCGTCCAGGTTCGTATTGGCCCGCTCGCCGGCAACACGGAGCCGTTCAAAGGCAATCTCCAGCGGTTCGCTGAGGTCCACCAACTCCGCCTCGAGCGCGCGCCGCGCCGGCCCTTCCGCCCCACAGCGCTCCACGGCGAATGCCTGAATCGCCGCTTCCATCGCCTTGGCGAGCGCCGCCGGATCGAACGCGTTTATTGCACCCGACGCCGAGGTCGCGCCGACGGCTTGGCGGCGCGCTTCGAGAAGCGGTGCGAAGAATCGCTGCTGCTCCGACGGACCGGACACGCGCACCGCGCGCGAGCCGCGTCGCGAGCCAAAGGCCCGCAGCGCCCGCGTCAACTCCGGAAGGACGCGGCAATGCCCCACGATGATGTCGCGCAGCTCGCCGGCGGACGGTGATTCGAGGATCACGCGAGAGCCGTCGCGGATCGCGACGGTGAGATCATCGCCGTCGAGTATCGCGGAATCGATCGCAATGAGTCGCAAACGAATAGGACGTTCGCCGTCGCCGTCGCGAACAACGATCGTCACGGCATCGTCGTCGATCGCGACGGTGCCCTGTCCCAATTCTGTTCTGCCGATGCGTATGGCAGCGACTCCGATCGACGCGCGCGGGCGATCCATATCGAGAATCTACTGCGGCGCGGCGTGCGGCGGGTCGGACACGATCGCACGCACCACGTCGTCGGTGCACGACAGATCCTCGAACAGCGCGTCGGCGCCATGGAGGCGCAAGTCGTCGACAGAATAGTGCCCGGTCGCGACACCGATTGCCCACGCGCCGATGGCGCGACCGCACGTGACGTCGGCCGGCGTATCGCCAATGACGACCACGTCCCGCCCGCTGATATCCACCCCGAGCTCATCGCGCGCGCGGCGTTGAGCCACCGCCGGCAGTTCGGCGCGCGTCTCATGATCCGAGCCGTACGCGCCCACGCGAAAACGACGCGGATCGATCGACGCGGCGTTCAACTTCGCATGAGCACCCGCTTCGAGATTGCCCGTGAGCAGCCCGAGCAAAATGTCGTCGCGCGCGCCGAGCGCGTCCAACAGCTCACGCACTCCGGGCATAACTCTCACGCCCGCCGCCCCCGAGATCAGTTCCTCGCGGAGGAACTCGACGTACAAGTCGAGCAGGGTCCACATGTGCTCATCGATGTGCTCGTCGCCGTGCCCTTCGATTCGCATCAACTCGCGGACGATCTGCGGATCCGTCTTGCCGTCGAACCGATGGTCGGCCGGACCCGTGCCGCCGAACACTTGCACGAGCGCGCGATGGATAGCGCGCTTGCCCGCGCCATCCGTGAGGAGAATCGTCCCGTCGATGTCGAATAGAACGAGCTTCACATGCGTGTGAGAAGGAGGCCGGTCATCACACACACTGTGCCCACCGCCTGCCATATGGTCGGCGTTTCACCGAGCATGATCCACGCGACAAGCACCGCGATGATCGGTTGCAAATTGGAATACATCGCCGTGCGCGTTGGTCCGATAATGCGCACTCCTCTATACCAGAAGTAGTACGCCACGACCAGCGCGAACACGCCGCTGTAGAGAATGGCTGACCAGCCCAGCGTGGGAAGCGTTGACCAGCTCGCGTGGTAGACAGCCGGCCACGCAACGGACAGCAGTGCGACGGCACCGCCGCTCATCGTGAACGCGGACAGTTGCAGACCATTCACGCGCTCCGTATACGGCTTGAGCAGTACGGTGTAGATCGCCCACGCCAGCGATCCGCACAACACCAGCAGATCGCCGAGCAGCGTTGCCTGTCCCGTATCGCTCTGTGCCGTTCCGAGCACGACCACCGCGATGCCCGCGACCGAGAGACCGATCCCGGCCAGCGCGACGCGGCGCAGGCGTTCGACGCCGCGCATGCGTCCGATGATCGCGATGAACACCGGCGACGCCGCGACCACGAGCGCCGCGTCGCTCGCTCGCGTTCGCGCGATGCCCTGTACGAAGAAGAATTGATAGATCCCGTTGCCAAGCACGCCGAGCGCGAGAAGCGCGGCAATCGTTGGCCACGGCGGGAACGGCGTGCGACTCACGAGAACAATGATCAGCAGGAGGACGGCGGCCAGCGTGACACGCACCCCGTTATAGGCGAGCGGATCGACCAGCGTCGTTCCATACTTGACCACACTGAAATTGACGCTCCAGATGAGCGCCATGAGCACCAACGAAAGCTCCGTGAGCCAAACGCCCGGCCGCGTAGTCAGACTCGCGTGGCCGGGCGTGACTGTGTCTCCTGCTGTCGAACCCATGTGATAAAAGTAGACGTGTCACGCCAACCCTGTCTATGTTCAGGCATGCACGTCTCTTTTGCGCTCTTCGCCGACGCGGCGAATCTGTCCCAGGAAGGGAAACTGAACATTCTCGGCGTGTTCGACGCGCTGCAGGTGGCCACGCTTCCCGCGATTCATCCACGCGCTCATCTCGTCGTCCATCTCAAGGGGACGGGCGGAGATGTGGGCTCTCACACCGTTGCGTTCCGGTGGCTGAGTCCCAGCGGGCAAGAGCTTTGGAACAGCTCCGGCGACCTGAACGTCGGCACTCCGCCGCCGGGCTCCAGCGAGATGGACTTGCCGCTCATCGCGCAGGTGGATTTGCCGATGGACGCCGCCGGCGGCTACACCATGGCGATCGCGATCGACGGCAACCACGCGTTGGACGTGGGCGTGCAGGTCCGCACGGCCCCGCAAATGGGCCCCACCGGCATGATGAGTTAAAGCGCGGCGCGCTACAACACTCGGCGAGCGAACAGGAAACGATCCCGCAGTCGCTCAACGTACGCGTCGTGCCGGTCGTTCAGGCGCTCGACGGCGTATCCGCCGCGACCGAGTGCGAGATGCACCATCTGGGAATCGCCGAGCGCGATTCCGACGTGCGTGGCACGCTTGTCGGCGCGGTCCGAAAAGAACAACAGATCCGCGACACGCATTTCGCCCACGTCGCGGCCGGCATCCACGCCGAGCTCCGCCTGCTGCCACGCGTCGCGCGGAAGCTGGAAGCCGTGGAGTGCGAACACGCTTTGCGCGAGTCCCGAGCAGTCGGCGCCCCACGGCGTCACGCCGCCCCACAGATAGCTCGTGGAGTTGAAATAGATCCGCGCGCTGCGCGTGATCGCCGCCGCGTCCAGAGGAAAACGCTCGCCGAGCCGATGGCGTTCGACGCATTCACCGGAGATCGCCGACTCTTCGGGCGTGAGCAGCGCGCGCAGCGGCAGCACCCGCCCGTCGCCCGCCGTGGTTTGCGTCACGCAGCCCAGCGACACGCACGCGGATTGTGCGCCCCGGCGCTCGGCGTCGCTCTGCGTTCGTGTTAGAAATCCTACATGCATCCAACCTTCATACGCATCAGCGCCGCGCGCGCGGACCCAGTCGCCCTCTTCGTCCATGACGTCGACGTCGTGCCCGGAGAGTTGCTGCGAGATCATCTGACTTCCAATGCGCGGTTCGGCGTGCATCGGCGCAATCGGAACTCTCACCCTCGCGCTGAATAGCACTCCCGCCGACGGATTCGCCGCAGCGACACGCGTTTCAATTGGCATTGCCGTCTGCGAGTCCGGGGGTGCCTTCGCGTCCGCGCGCCAACCGCACGGCCCGCTCGATCGCCTCTTCGAGCGCCGCAACGGCGAGCGCTTCGATGATCATCGGCGCGAACACGGCGCCGCGTTTTCCTTCGAGTGGCGACACCGCGAATATGATGTCGCCGTCAGCGGACGAGCCCGCGGGCGTGATGCGGCGATAAAAAGCGGCCCCCGCCGCTCGCGCGAGTTGTGTGAGCTCCACACTCGTCATCGCGATGCTCGCGGCAACGACGGCGAGCGTCGTATTCTGCGCCGGCGGCTCGCCGAAACGGGGAACGGACGCCGTGTTTCCGCTCTGCAAGACGCGCGTTGCGTCGGCGAATCGTCCGGCGCCGGCGCGTGCGCCCGCGATGATGCTGCCGTCCGCGCCGCGGACGTCACCGAACGCATTGACCACCACCATCGCGGCCACGGAGATTCGCTTGTCGTCGGTGCGGCGTACGGCACAGCCGAAACCGCCCTTCATCGCGTGCGCGACTCCCAACACTTTGCCCACGGTCGCCCCGGTGCCGACACCCACCGAACCCTCGGCAACTCCGGTCGGCATCGCGTCGGCTGTCGCGGCGTACGCCATGTCCGCGGTTGGACGAGCCGACGTTGAGCCGAGTGGACCGAGATCGAACACGACGGCGGCCGGAACGATCGGAACGACGCCGGTTCGAAACGAAAATCCTCGACTCTGCTCCTCCATCCAACGCATCACGCCGGCGGCGGCGTCGAGCCCGTACGCCGACCCACCCGTGAGCAGGACCGCATCCACGCGCCCGTCGAGCAAATGATCCGGCGACGCCGCGAGCAGGTCGCGCGCACCCGTCGCGCGCCCGAGCACCGAGTAGCCGGCGCGCAGCGGCTGATCCACTCCGCGGATGACGGTCAGACCCGTCGCGCCGACTTCGTCCGTCGCGTGACCGACGGCAAGGCCGAGCGCCGTGAAATCCACGCCGTTGCTCACCCGATTGGATTCGTCCGAACGGCCGCGGTGCGCTTTGCCTGGCAGGTGCGGCAAAGTTTGATTCCGCGCATGTCGCACATGAGGCAGATGAACGTGCCGCAATCCGCGCAGGGATAACCCTCCGACGCGCGTTCCTCGTTCCCGCAAGAACGACACACCATCGCGTCATGCTCGTGGATTTCTGTCATAGCGACTAAGATAGCGCCGAACGCGCCGAGTCGGCGAGCACGATGGCGGCAAGCTCGTCGAGCAGGAAGGGTTTGCTGATCGTGGGACAGCCCGTCGCCTCGAGAATCCGCCGGGCCGACTCGCTTTGGGTGTCCCCCGTGACGAAGACCACCCGCTCCGGCGCACACCCGATCCGGCGCATTTCCGCGAGCACCGCATCGCCGGCAATGTCGGGCAGCCGCAAGTCGAGCAAAACGGCGTCGTAGTTGCTCACGCTCGCTCGCTCGATCGCCTCGTGACCCGTGCCAACGACGTCGATCAGGTGGCCGAGCGACCGAAAATAGCTGCTCACCGCGCGGCGTATCGCGGACTCGTCCTCCACGAGAAGCAGACGCTTCGCCTTCGGGCCCGGCGTGACGACGTCGGCCTCGGTGACCAACGAACCGGCCTCCTCACCCCGAGCAGGCGGCAAAACATGCGGCAGCTCGATCACGAACGTCGCCCCGCGCCCCTGGCGCGACTCGGCTCGAATCCGTCCGCCATGTTCGCGGATGATTCCGTCCGAAATCGAGAGGCCAAGACCGGTGCCTTCGCCCACCGCCTTGGTCGTGAAAAATGGATTGAAGATGCGCGACAAATGCTCGGGCGCAATCCCGGGCCCGCTGTCTCCGACACGGATCACCAAGTGGCCGCCTTGATGGGCCGTGGTCAACACGATCTTCCGCTCGCCGTCCCACGTCGACAGCGCCTGCTCGGCGTTGGTAATCAGGTTGAGAACGACCTGCTGGAGCTGAAAGGGATCGGCCCACGTCATGGGCAGCCGCGGATCGAGACGTGTCTGCACATCGATCTGCGCGACACGCAACGCATAGCGTCGAAGCTCGAGCGTGTCGTCGATCACTCGATTGAGATCGGCGATTGTGCGCTCGGGCTGATGCTGGCGCGCAAAAGTCAGCAGGTTGGACACGATCTTTGCCGCGCGCTTGGACTCCTGGTTGATCGCCTCGATGGCGCCGCGATCGTGCGGCGCATCGGCTGGCGCGGCGAGCAACAGCTGAGCGAACGCCATGACGCTCGCCAGTGGATTGTTCAGCTCGTGCGCCACGCCGCTCACGAGCTGCCCAACCGCCGCGAGCTTTTCCTGTTGCATGAGCTGGTCGGCAAGTCGCCGCTCGTCGGTCATGTCGCGAACAACGCCGAGCGCGCCCGATACGCGGTTCTCCTCAATCAACGGCGTCAGCGTCAGCGAGCAATATCGGAGCTCGCCGTCGGCGGCGGCATATCGCAGCTCCACTCGGCGGCGTTCACCGCCGAATGTGTCGCTGAGCGCTGCCGCAGCAACGGCCTGGTCGCGTGAATCGACGAGCGCGACGAACGGCATTCCGACCAACCGGTCGCGCCCGATACCGCTCGAGCGCTCGAGCGAGCGATTGACGGCGCTCATCGATCCGTCCGGATCCACTGTGAAGATCGCGTCGGACGCCGACTCCACCAATCGGGTGTATCGCGCCTCCGACCGCTCGAGCGCGGCGGCGCGGGCTCGCTCGTCGGTCACGTCGCGCGCGACACCGAGTATGCCGACGACTTCCTTGCCGTGTCGAATGGGCGAGTTGGTCACGGACGCGAGGCGTCGCGTGCCGTCGGCTCGCACGAAGTGACATTCGTAGCGTCGCGCGGCACCGGCGAGCGCCGACTTGAAATGCTCGTTGACCATCGTGACTTCGCGCGCCGGCACGAGCGAGAGCGGGCTGAGGCCCTGCAGTTCCTCGCGCGACCGGCCGGCCATTTCGCAGGTCGCTTCGTTCACCGAGGTGAACGAACCCTGAATGTCCAGTGTGTAGATCGCGTCGGTTGCCGTCTCGAACAGGTTGCGATATCGGGACTCGGATTGTCCCACGGCATCGCGAGCACGCCGCTCGTCCTCCGACGCCTGGCGATATCGCTCGGCCGCTTCACTTGCCTCTTCGTACAAACGCGCGTTCGCCACCGCGAGCGCCACCTGATCGGCCAGGCGCTGAAGAACAACGGCGTCATCGGCGTTGAACTCCGAATCGCGGTTGATGACTGAAAGCACACCGATGGCCTCAGTGCTCGAAAAGAGCGGCGCCACGAGCGTCCGGTCGATGCCCGCCGCGATTCGCGTGGGACCATATGCGTCGGTGATGTTCTCGTCGTTGCAGATCACGGTGCGACGTTCGCGAATCGCCTGGCCGCTGACGCTGGCGTTGATCGGGACAGGAGCGCCGAGTAGACACTCGCCCACGCCGACCGCGGCAACGACGATGACTTGATCGTCGCGCAGGAGGGCGAGTGTCGCGCCTCGCGTGCGCAACAGAGCGACGGCGTGACGGAGACTCAGCTGCATGACGTCGCTGAGGCGAAGCGACGAATTCACTGCGCGCGCCATGTCGGCGAGCGCTTCGCCGCGGCCGCGCTCCCGCTGGCTTTCCTCATACAGTCGCGCGTTCTGAATGATCGACGCGACCTGCTGAGCAAACAGCTCGACGGTGCGAACGCGCGCCAGCGTCGGCTGCTCCAGGATGTCGGGCTCTCCCACCACGAGCGTTCCAACGATCGCTCCGTCCACGGGCCGGATCGGAACGATCAGTTCGTTGCTGCTCAAGAATGCTGAATTGCTGATGAGCGCCACGACGGACACGTCGGCGGGAATGCTATAGTCGCTGACGGTGTCCACGCGGGCGTAGCCGAGGCGCCCGATCGCGTGCGCGAGAATACTCAAGCGCGCTTCGAGCGTTCGTGCGCGCTCGACGTCCGCCAAAGCCTCGTGCAGCAGAAACAGCTGATCGCGCTCGCGAAGCAGGCGTGCCAGCACCGTGGGCGAGCTGTGCGGGGGCGACTGGCGAGCAGCGGACGTCACGGGCTCATCCCTCCCGAGGAATGAGCAGACGAACAGCCAACGGCTCGACGACGACGTGGAACGGGGTTGTGCCCATCATCTCTCCATCCGCCTGCCATGGCTGCGGCGGCGTTGTCTCGACGACGAAGTTTGTTCCGCGCGCGTAGAGCATGCACGGATCCGAGCTGAAATCGCGACGAAGCATTCGCCACATGACCCGGAACGCATCACGAAGCGTGTTGGGCGAGAAGATGCACACATCGAGAACCCCGTCATCCGTCCGGATCTCCGGCCCTAACGTAATTCGGTTTCCGAGCACGGCTCCGAAGTTGGCGACCATGACCGCCACCGCCTTTCGTTCGTGCACCGCGCCGTCCACTGTCACCCGCGCATGAAAGAAATCACGACGCAGGACCGCCCGGAGCGCGGCTCGGGTGCCCATGATCGTGTATGCGAGTATACCCAAACGACGCTTCAACCAGCTTGGCGTTTCGGCAACCATCGACGCATCGATCCCAACGCCCGCCGCCACAGCGAAGCGACGACCGGAGTCGAAACGGCCGAGGTCGATCTGAAATTCGGTCCCGCCGAGGAGCGCCGGCACCGCGTGCTTCATCGACAGCGGAATTCCGAGAGCCCGCGCGATCAGATTTCCCGTGCCTCCGGCGAGAATCCCCACCGGAGTCTGCGTCCCCGCCATCGCCCCCGCCACCTCCATCACGGTGCCGTCGCCGCCAAGAGCGAAGACCGCGTCGTACTGCTGCGCGTGGCGAAGCGCGAGCTCGGCGGCGTGTCCGGGATGCTCCGTGAACAGCAGATCGCACTCAATCGAACGGCTCACCAACGCCTGTCGTGCGCGCTCAGCGAGCCGTTTTCCCTGCCGTGACGCCGGATTCGCGATGACGATGGCGCGTTTGATCAAAAGCGCCACGAATGAGACAGCGAGAAGCTGTACACCGGCGGCGTGGGCACGAACCCAATTCCAATCTGCCCCGGACCGCAGGTGCGCGCTCCACTCGGCGGATCCTTGGCCGCTTGCACTGAGAGCTCCGGCCGGAAGCGCCACTCGATTTTCGCACCCAGACTATTGAATGCGTCGAGCCGTCCGCCGTTCGCCTCGGAGCTGAACTGACACAGCCCCGTGTTCACCGCCAGGTACAGGTTGTTTTTCAGCTTCGTTTCGGCGCCGATGGTGGCGCCGTACAGGTATTGGCTCAGGTTTTTCTGCGACAGAATGCTGCCTTGGTCCTGGTCGCCGTAGCCGCCGAACTGGAATTGAAGCGCGGTAACTCGCGAGCCCAGCGTCTGACGAAGCTTGTCCGCCGCCACGGCGCTGAGCGTGGGCCCAAGGAACGACCCAACAACCTGCGCCGCACCCGCATTGGCGGCGAAATCGAAGCCTGGCTTTCCCGTGATCAGATAACTCAGCAGGTCGGACTGCGCGATGTCGTAGTCGGCCGTGCTTCCGAACTCCAGGAGTGGATTGGGCAGCAGCGGTCCATACAGATGCACGAGAACGCCGAGGTCGCGATCGCGGTACTGCTTCACGTCGTACTTGGCTCTGATGTCGAGCGTCGGGTTCTTCGGATTGCCGCTGAAGGTCACCGTCCCTTCGGGAAGCACCTGAAACTCACGCTGGACGAGGCCGAGATTGAGGTTGTATGTGCCGCTCTCAGTCTTGAGAACTCCCTCGAGCGCGGGCACCGGGACGAGTTGGCCGCTGGAGGGCAGCCGGCGCGTCGACAGATCCGTGGAGGTGAGCAGGCTGAGCGAGCCATTCAATTTCACATTGACTTCGCTCGAGCGAAGCCGGACGTCATTGCCCAATGTGACGGTGACGCTTGGATTCAAGTTCGTCATGAGCATCGACCAGCGCGGCGCGACGTCGGGCTTCTCGATGTTGATGGTGCTGTCGCCGAGAAACTGCACGGCCTGTTTGCGCGCGAGATCGCGATCAGCCAGAAAGATGGATCCCTGATCGACGTATAGTGCGCCGGTCAGCGTCGACGCGGACACGGTGCCGACCAGGCGGAGCGAATCGGTGGTCGTGATGTAGAGATCGGCCAGCGACCGTTTGTCGAACGCATGAAAGTTGGACGCGCCAACTGCGACCGAAAACGACGGCGGCCCTCCCTTGGCGATCAGGTTTTTCACCCAACCCGTTGCTCGAAAGCGCCCCACCGGCTTGTCGTCGGTCAACGCCGCCAACGTCTCGATCTTGATGCTGTCCTGGCCCGACGCGGTCTGCTTCCCAGAGAAGCTGGCAGTGATTCCGCTCATCGTCACGCCGAGCGGTTGAACGTACGCCGACCCGTTGGCGACAGACATGATTCCATTGAAGAGCGGCGCCCTCGGCGTTCCCGAGAGCTCGATGTTCGCGCGCAATCGCCCCGATGCGTCGCGAACCACGTTGGTGAACGTCTGCGCGAGCGCGAGATCCGTGCTGTCGGCGACGAGAGACCCGCTCAGCGAATCGTTCGCGCGCCACTTGTAACTGAAGAGCGACAGGTCCATCGGGATCGACGCCTTGCCCTTCACCGCGGTCTGGCCCTTGAACACGAGTTCCATCGTCGCATGAACCCGCGCGGTGTCATACGCTGCTGTCGCCGCCACCTGATCGATGCCGACGCTGGCGTACTTCACCGATGAGAGTGTCGCGGTCGCCGCAATCTTGGGTTGCGCCTTGGTTGCCGACGCCGACGCAGTCAGATCGCCCATTCCGGTCAACGTGTCGCGCAGCTGAGCCAGCGTGCCCACATCCCGCAACGGAATCCGCGACGCGTGAAGCCGGGCCACGACTGGTCCAACGTTGGGCACGTCGGCAGTTACGGCAATGAAGGCTGAGTCACTGTTTCGCAGCAAGAGAGAGTCGAGCGTCGTGCGCGCGCTGTCCATGGTGAAGCGAGCCGGGCTCGCGAGCTGCCATTTGTGGTCGCCAATGCCGAGACCGAGCGAATCGAAGACGATCGTTTTCGTCGCCCCGGCGAGCATGGACTTGAGCCCGGTGGTCGAGCTCAGCGTTCCTGTCGTTGCGGCCGTGGGCCCGTTTTGGCTCAGCACCCCGGCCGTGAATCGCGCGTGCGACGAATCTGCGATCTGCAGCGTCAAGCCGAGCGAATCGAGCGCAATCCCGGCCAAGACTGCTGTATCGATGCCGACTTTGAGGGTGCCGGCGAAACTGCGGCTCACGTCGCGCAGGTCGAACGACGCCTCGAGCGCCTGGCCGCGCGCTCTGTTGAAGTAGATATCGGTGCCGCGGAGCTTCCCTCGCACATTGAGCGAATCGAATGTCCCCGTGAGCCAGCCGGCAAGCGTCAACACGCCCGACGACAGCGAGTCCGGCGGCGTGAGCGCTGCGCCGAGACGCGTCGTGTCGGGATTCGGGATGAAGCGCCGCAATCCGCCGAGCGAGTCCACCGCGAACGAGAGCCGCAGGGAGTCTGGTGTGCCGGCGGGCAGGCCGAGCGCACCGCTCGCTTCCAGTCGTCCGGCGGTCGTCGGTATGGAGAGCGAGTCGACAATCATCCGTCCGCCGGCGAAACGGACGTGTGCGTCCGATGCACCAACCCGAATGCTGTCGAACATCGTGCGCTGGATTCCGATCGACGCCGATCCCTGAACGACCGAGTATGAAGGCGTGACTCCGGTCACGTCAACTTCATAGTGACCGCTGAGCAAGCCTTCAGGAATCTTCGGCTTTTCCAACATGGCGCCGAGCTGGATCGCGCTGAATTGTCCGCGACCGTGATAGCCCTCTCCGCCAACCGTATCGATGTCCACTCGCCCGTCGAAGGTGAGCGTGCCCGACGTGCCTTGCAGCGACGCCGACACCTCGAGGTCCGGCGCCGCGCCTTTCGCGCGAATCGGACCGTTGAACAGTCCGCGCAACGGAATCCAGGCGTATGACCGCGACAACATCGTCATCGACACCGGCTGCGCCTCGAGCGCAACGTCGTAGCTCACCAACTCCTCGGCGAGGTTGACGCGGCCGCTGCCGGTGAATCGCGAGGGCTCACCTGGTCCGTCCTGGTGCACCAGGTTCGCATTCGCGAACCGGACGTCGAGCCACGACGAATCGAGGGTCGCCGTGCCGGACATGAACCCGCCCAACGGGGGAAAGTTGGGAAACAGAAACTCGACGGTTCTCAGATCGAGCGAAGCGACGTCCACATCGAATCCATGGAACACGGTGTACGCCGGTTTCAGGATGTCCAGCTCGCCCTTGGCCGAGAATCGCGACACGGCGCCCTGGACGTGCGCGTCGTGGAACACCCCGTTCGCGTCGTCGATGACAAAGTTCGTCAACGGCCCGCCGCGAGCCTTCACCGTTCCCACGAGCTGGCCCTGCCAATCCTGTTTGAACGGCGCGCCGGCCAGTGTCCGAAGCAGATCGAAGTCGACGGGATCCGCACGCAAATCGACGTTCCGCACGAGCAGCAGCGGCGCGCCGGTGCCGAAGCTCATGTCGCCCGTGAGGTGCGACTTCGTGCTTCGCACGTCCATCTTGGCGAGGATGAAGTTGATAACCTGCGGGTTCTTTGGGTCGTTCTTGATCAACAGATCGAGTGTGCCTCCGCCGGTGCGCGGCAGCGTTGGATACACCCAATTCACGTCGTCCAGCGAAACCGAATCACCGTGAATGGCGATGTCGTAGCTCACATGGTCGCCCCACCAGACCTTCCCGCTCCCGCGTCCGGTGGACCCGGGCATATCGAAATGAGGAATGTCGAACCTGATGGAGTCGCCCAGGTGCTGCACCTTGGCGCGCACCCGCCGGAATTGAAACGTCGGCTCGAACTCGTCGGCCGATAGCGTCGCGATCTGGAATTCCTGGCCGAACGCTCGATCGCTGTCCGGGTCGGCCAGGCGCGCGTGCGCCAGGAGAGCGCTGGCGTTCGTCCACGCATACGTTCGCCCGAAGCCGTCGAACGTCTTTGCAACGGCCTTGTGCGGATCCGTGAGATGGACCTTGATGAGACTGTCGCGCGAGGCGCCGTGAAACGCGGTATCCGGACGCCACGGCATCGTGATGTAGAACGAAGCGTTTCTCGCGAACGTCGAATCGATGACGATATAGTCGCCGAGGCCGCGCGCGTTGGAGGTCTGGGCCGGCGGCGTTGCGGGCGCCGGGGACGTCGAACGGAAAATCTCCTTGAAGTTCCAATCGCCGTTTTCGTGCTGAATCAAATGCAGGTACGGATGCGCAATCTCAGCCCTCGTGATGTAAACACGATTGTCGATGAAATCGCGCACCGAGAAGTTCGCGGTCACTGACCCGGTGGCCACGAGGTACTCGCCGCGTTTGTCGCGAATCGAGAAGCTGTCGACGGTGATATAGGTGAGAAAATTCCCGCCAAGACGCCCGATGTATATCGTGCCGCCGTGGACTCTGCTGGATACGAACGGCTGCACGAACACCGACAGCAACCGGTCGCGGCCCCATTGCGTGCGCGTCACGACCAGGACCGCGGAAGCCGCGATCAATCCCAGTCCCAACAGCACGGCGGCGCTCACGAGCGCCACGAGGCGACGGCGTTTCATGCTAGAAGTCGGTGCCGATCGAAAGCGTGAGAGTGAACCTGCTGAAGAAGCCGGACGAACGAGCGGGAACGAAGCTGGCCGGGCAAGCCGCGATGTCCTGCTCGAGCTGCCCGGTCAATGAATTCTTTTTCACAATAACCGGCGACTCGCCCGGCGCCGTGACGCAGATCAACGGCGCCCGCGACGAGATCGGATCGACCGGCGTTGGAAAGAACGCCGGTCCTCTCCGGTTCCTGTTCGGATTATACCCCGCGTTCATCTGGATGGGACCGATCGGCGAGAACAGGCGAAGACCAATGCCGGGCGTGACCGCCAGCGCCTCGCGATTCAAGCCTTTGCCCGCTACCTGTCGCGTCCAGACCTGTCCGCCGTCGATGAACGGAACGTACTCGAGCAATTCGGGGAAGAACGGATCGTGGATGCGGAGCTCGGCGTTCAACACCACCGACACGCTTCCACCCACCGGACTCGTTCTCGACGCACGCGCACCTGGGTTCGCGACGTACTTGAAGGTCGAATCGGTCAGCGTGTCAATCCTGAACTGGGTGTTATCCAGTAGATAGACAATCGGGCCCAGCTCGTTCTGTCCAAAGCCGCGCACACTGGTCGCGCCACCCGCGTACAGTCGCTCCTGCGGCGGCAGCAACGCGTCGGCTGCATTACTGCTCTGCACGAACCCGCCGCGCGCCCGCGCCGCAAAGACGGCGCGTGATATCAGTCGATGATACCATGACCCATCCACAGTCGCCTTTCCAAACGTCAGCTGCGGATCGGAATAGATGAATGGCGCACCGCCGCGAAGCTCGCCGCCGAAAATGTACCCTCGCGTGGGATCGATGGGGTTGTCCGTTCGCACGCGTCGAAGCGACGTGCTGAGAACGGCGAGCCGCGACTTTCGCTGCGCGTCGCCCAGCGACGCCGCCGTGCATCGGCTGAACACGAAACACAATACGGCGGGCTCCGCCGTCGTTTGGCCGAACTCGAACGTGTACGCGCCACGAAGCGGCATGTTGACGCCGATGTCGCGCGTCGCGGACGCCTCGAGACCCAGGTACGTCGTCCGCAAGAACGACAGATACTGTCCTCGGCGCTCCGTGTACGCGGAGTACGACGGAACCCAATGCGAGCCGAACAGCGTAGGCCGGCGCAGGGTCGCGCCCGCGTAGTAGTTCAATTTCGAGCTGCCGATGCTGTCCGCGTCGAGCTCGTGCCGGCAAAAATTGCGAATGCCTTGAACGTCGGTCGGCCGCCCAAAGCCCAGCTTCGATACTCGGCCCGTCAGCTCGAGACGCTGCGCGTTGTCGAGGAAGTTCTTGTTCGTGTACTGCGCGTTGACGCGGAAGCAGTCCAGGGTTGCCCACCCTTCGTCGACGTCGAGCTGTCGCATGTAGTCCTCGCGCAGATCCACCGCAACGTCAGCGATCGAATCGCCGTGCCGCGCGATCGTGTCGAGATCGATCCCGACATGCCGGTACACGCCGAGATTGTACAGGTTGCGCTGCGCGTCGCTGATGGCGCGGACGCTGTACTGATCCCCGGTCTTGAAGCCGAGGAGGTGCAACACCACGGCGCTGTCGATTTCTCCAGCTCCGTTGTCTCGGCTCACGGTAGTCACGGCAATCGTGCCGAACTTGGCGATGGCGCCAGGCACCACCGTGAGCTCAACCGTCGCGCGATGGCCGGTCTTGTTGACGGAGTAGGAAGAAAACACTGTGGCGTGCGGATAGCCCACGTTGCGCAGCCGGGCGACGATCGAGTCTTCGTCGGCGTACATCGCGCCGGCGCCGAATCGTCCGCCGACCTTGAGCTGAAGTCTGTGGACTATCTGATCGCGCCGCGCAATCGAATCCAATCCGAGGATTTGAAGGCTGTCGAGCGCCAGCGGCTGCCCTTCGCTGATCTTGAACGTCACGTCGACAACGTCCGTGGCAACAGGCGCCACCGCCGTCTCCACCTTCGTATCGTAGTATCCGTCGTTCTTGTAGAACTGCGTGAGGCTCGCGACGTCCGGCTCCAACCCCACATCCGGCAAACACCGCTCGGCGCCCACACCAAAAAACCAATGGAAATAGCGCCGCCAAAAAGACGAAGGCGTCGTGAGCACGCGCGACGAAAGCTCGTCGGCCGAGAACGCCGCGTTGCCGACGAACTTGAGAGCCCGAACGCGCTTGTCGCCTTTGTCGCAGTCGACTTCCTGCGCGTGTAGCTTCGCCGACCCGACCGACGCAAGCACCAGCGCCGCGAGCACGAGCGGCCGGACCAGCGCCGCCCCCCACCACTTCTCCCGTCCAGTTGGGGCGAGCGAGTGACGCATCAACCGCCTTGTGCTCGTGCGGCGCGCGCCCGTCGGCGTGACGCCACCAGATCAGGCTCGAGCGGCGTCCGCTGCATCAGAGTCTGAGTGAGATAAAACGCGACGAGCCCCGTCGCGACCGCGATCCCAATCGCAGGCACGAGCTCGCGAACGCTCAGCGAGCGCCGGTAAAAATACTCGGAGTCCGCTATATCGTTGCGCGGATCGCTCTTTGCAGGCATGCCCACCTCATGTAGCCGACCACGTCTGGTCGGGGAAGCGCTGATCATCTCTACACCACCCGACGCGTTTTTGCGTCACGCGGTGCCGATATACAACGCGCCCGCTCGGGACAACCTCCGGCGGGCGCGCCTGATTGACGCTTGACGGCGGGACGAGGTAAGTTCTCGCGCCACTTCGCTAGTGTCAATGGAAGGAAGACGACCGCTCCTCGTTCTGATCAATGCGCTCGCGATCGCTGGATGCGGTTCCACTGGCACTCCTTCGCGTCATGAGCTGATCGATTCGCGCGATCAGTACGATCCGCGTTCGCTCGACCCCGCACTCTCCACCGACGTGCCGACGGGTCGCGCCGTTGGCTACCTGTTCGACGGCCTCACTCGCTTCGATCCCAGCGCCAAGGTTGAGCCCGCATTAGCCGAGCGATGGGATGCAACGCCCGACGGCCTCACGTACACGTTTCATCTGCGACACGGCGTCACCTTCCACGACGGTTCGCCGCTCACCGCGCACAACGTCGCATCGAGCTGGCGACGCGCGCTCGATCCAACGACCAAAAGCGGCGCCGCGTCGTTTCTCTTTCCGATCAACGGGGCACGAGCGTTCAACGCCGGCAAGGCGAAAGAGATCTCAGGACTCATCGCTCGCGACGACTCCACACTCGTCGTCACGCTGGCCGAGCCACTCGCGATCTTCACGAAAATGCTGGCGATGCCGGTCGCTGCAGTGGTACCGGATCACCCCGCCGCGAACTTCGGCGAACACCCCATTGGCACCGGTCCGTGGAAACTCGTCGAATGGAAGCACGACGACTATCTGCTGTTCGCGAAGAACGCTGCCTACTTCGACGGCGCGCCGAAAGCCGACACGCTCCGCGCACGCATCATCGCCGAGCCGAGCACCGGCGTCGCCGAATACGAAAGTGGGAATGTCGACATCCTGCAAATTCCCGCGAGCGAAGCATCCGAGTGGGAGTCCGACGAAAGCCGCAAGCCGCGGTTGATGTCCACGCCCGCGCTCGAGTTGGTGTACGTGGGAATCAACACCACGCGCGGACCGCTGGCCGATGTTCGCGTGCGCCAGGCAATCAACTACGCGATCGACGTCGACCGCATCATCGAACGATTGATCAGCGGACGCGGCACGCGCGCCGCCGGCGTCGTGCCCCCCGCGCTCGCCGGCTACGACCGTAGTCGAAAACCCTACACGTACGATCCCGTCAAAGCGAAAGCTTTGCTTGCTGCCGCGGGACACCCGAACGGCATCGACATCGAGCTTTGGACATCCACAACACCGATCTATCTGCGCATGGCTGAAACGATGCAGGCCTATCTCAACCAGGCCGGCATTCGAACAAAGATCGTTCAGCGCGAGGCCGCCGCCGTGCGCGGCGCGGCGCGGAAAGGTCAGACAGACATGATCCTGAAAGATTGGTACGCCGACTATCCCGACGCCGAAGACTTTCTCTATCCTCTCCTGCACACGGCCAACAGAGGCGCGGGCGGAAACGTGTCGTTCTTCTCCGATCCCGTCTTTGATTCCGTCGTCACGGCCTCGCGGCACGAGCTCAACGAAACGAGGCGCACTCAACTCTATCGGCAAGCGGACTCGATCGCGTTCCTAAGTGCGCCCATGGTTTTTCTATACTTCTATAATGAGCTGTACTCCGTGCAGCCGTGGATCAAAGGGTTCGTTCCGCCGGTGATCTTCAACGGGCAACGGTGGGTAACCGTCACGCTCGACACAGCCAAATCGAAATGAACGCGTTCATTCTCCGGCGTGTGCTGTTGGCGATCCCGACGTTGTTCGGCGTCCTCGTCGTTGCATTTCTGTTGCTGTATGTCGCGCCCGGCGACCCCGTCGAAGCAATGGTCGGCGAGCGCGCCGACAGCGCGACGATCGTTCGCTTGCGGGCGCAGCTGCACCTCGACGATCCGCTGCCGTTGCGCTTCGCGCGCTACGTTGGGAACGCGGTCACTGGAGACCTCGGCAATTCGTACATCACCAATCGGCCGATCGCGCAGGACATTCGCGAGCGATTCCCCAAAACACTGCAGCTCGCCGGCGCCGCCATGCTCATGGCCACGCTCGTCGGCGTCACACTCGGCGTGCTCAGTGCGCGTCGACCCGGTGGTGTGGCCGACAAGCTCGCGCTCGGGATCGCCTACCTCGGAATTTCCTTTCCTGTGTATTGGGTCGGGCTGCTGCTCATTCTTCTCTTCGCGGTGACGCTTCGCTGGCTGCCGCCCTCGGGTTACGGCAGCCTTCGGTTTCTCGTGCTCCCCGCACTCACGCTTGGCATGCGATCGATTGCCTTTCTCGCGCGAATGACGCGTTCGGCAATGCTCGACGCGCTGAGCGCGGACTTCGTTCGCACCGCGCGCGCCAAAGGTCTGAACGAATGGGGCGTCACTGTGAAGCACGCGCTCCGCAACGCCCTCATACCGATCATCACGGTGCTCGGACTGGACTTCGGCGCCTACCTCACGGGCAGCATTCTCACCGAAACGATCTTCTCCTGGCCGGGCATTGGGCGATACGTCGTGAACGCGATCTCGCGGCGCGACCTTCCGGCCATTCAGGGGACGGTGCTTTTTCTCAGCACGGTGTTCGTCGTCGTCAACCTGATCACCGACCTGGCGTACGCCAAAGCCGATCCGCGCGTCCAATACGAATGACGTTCGCGCGACGCGACCGCGTTCTTTCTCAATCTTGAATCATGCACCTCGACGACTATCAGCGCGCCGCGCTTCGAACCATCAATCCCGCACTCGACGAACGCGATCGCTTGCTCGACGCGAGCGCGGGACTCGCCGAGGAAGCGGCGGAGTTGCTTGGGCTCGTTCGCAAACGGGTCTTCCAACAACGCGACGTCGACGAAGCTCGCCTCACCGAAGAATTGGGCGATGTGCTGTGGTGCCTTGCGGTAACGGCGCACACGCTCGGCGTGCCTCTATCACGCGTCGCCGAAGCGAATCAAGCCAAGCTCGCGCGGCGCCATCCAGAGGGATTCAGATCCGGCGGGCAATCGTTGTGAACGCTGCTCTTCGCGATCGTTGCGCCGTGCGTGGGGCGATTCGTCAGGCGATCTCCGAGCCGTTGACCACGGAATCCGCGGAATCGCGGAGACTGTACGGAGTTGGCTCCGTCGCACTGGTTCGACATCGGTGCAGGGAGAGAACCCTTTGTTTTTTTAGACGGCCGCCCGGGATGCCCCACGAGGCGTCCCGAGCGGCGGTGTAAAAAAAAAGGAAAGAGAATTGTCCTTCACTGGGTCTCGGCCCGGTGCGACGGGGCCGACTCCGTGCGGTTTCCGCAATTCCGCGGATTCCGCGGCCACCGGCTCAGAGATCGCTTAACGAATCGCCCCACGCACGGCGCAACGAAACCCGAAGGCTAGTCGTCCGTCTGGCCGAAGATCGACATGTTCGACGAATGACCCGGTGCGACCTTCTTGTCGGGATAGACATGATGCACCGCTTGATTGACCGCGGCCGCCGCCTCGGCAAAACCCGTCGCGATGAGCTTGAGTTTTCCCGGATACGTCGTCACGTCGCCCGCCGCATAGATGCCCGGCCGACCGGTCTCCATCATGCTGTTCACCACGATCTCGTCCTTCTCGAGCGTCAGGCCCCATTCGGCGAGCGGACCGATGTCGCTCACGAAGCCGAGCATCGGGAGGACGACGTCGGCGTCGATTTCACGAATCGTCGTCTTGGACTTCACGTCGCGCACCGAGAGGTGAGTGAATCGCTCGGCATCATGCCGGCAGTGAATGTCGTGCAGCTCGTGAAAGGTCAACAACGCCGCGCGACCTGCACTGACGGCAGCTTGAAATTGTGCGACCGTCGCGCCGTGAGCGCGGAAACGATCGCTGCGATGAATGATCGTGACGTGCGATGCCCGATCGAGCAGTTGCGTGCCCCAATCGAACGCCGTGTCTCCCCCGCCGATGATCACTACGCGCTGGCCGCGGAACGCCTCCGGATCCGACACGACGTCAAAGATGCCGCGCCCATACCACGACTCGGCGCACGCCTGCGGAAGCCGGCGCGGCGAAAACGCTCCAATGCCGGCGGCAATGACGATTGAACGCGTCGGAAACCGATCGCGGTCGGTGACGAGCACGAGATGGCCGTCCTCTTCCTCGAGACCCACGACCCGTTGCGAGAGATGCATCGGTTGATCGAACTGCCGGGCCTGTTCGGCGAGTGACTTGACGAGATCCTTGGCCAACACCTTCGGAAAGCCGGCGACGTCGAAGATGTATTTCTCGGGATACAGCGCGGTGAGCTGTCCACCGAGTTCCGGGAGCGCGTCGACGAGTTGCGCGGTCGCTCGGCGCATGCCGGCGTAAAACAGCGCGAAGATCCCCGTGGGACCGCCGCCAATGATTGTGATGTCTTTGATTTCCTGAGGCATGAGGCGAAGAATAGTGGGGAACGGCCCGCGATGCTCGTCGTTGAACAGGCGCTGCACCGGCGCTGCACCGGCGCTTCCAGCGGCGCGGGGCATCGTCGTACATTCCGTTCCTCATGAAGATCTATACAAAAACCGGGGACTCCGGCGACACCGGTCTGTTCGGCGGCGGGCGCGTTCTCAAGAGCCACCCGCGTGTCGAAGCATACGGCGACGTGGACGAGTTGAATGCCACACTGGGGTTTGTTCGCGCCGTGGAACAAATGCCCCGCATCGACGAAGTGCTCGTGCCCATTCAGCGCGACCTGTTCGCCATCGGCGCGCTGCTGGCGACTCCCGATCTCGACAAGATGCGCCAACATCTCGAGAAGGCGAGCGTCGATGAAGCACGCATCGCCGAGTTGGAGCGCGCCATCGACGACGGCGACGCTGAGCTCGAGCCGTTGCGCGCGTTCATCGTTCCAGGCGGCACACCCAAGGCCGCGGCGCTCCATGTCGCGAGAACCGTATGCCGGCGCGCCGAACGCCGCGTCGTTCAGCTCGGACACGACACCGAGATTCCGCAGCTCGTGGTCATCTACCTGAACCGGCTGTCGGACCTGTTGTTCACGCTGGCGCGCGTCGCCAACCGCCGCGCCGGCGGAGGCGAAGTCACGTGGTGACGCCGCGCACACCGTTCACCGCGGTGGCGCGTTGACGAACACACGCGAGGTTGCGCTTCCCACATACCGCGTGACGATTGCCGCCGGTGCGCTCGACCGCATCGGCGACATCGTCCGTGATGTGGCTCCCGCGCATCGCTACGCGATGATCACCGACACCAATGTGGGCCCGGCATACGCCGCACGCGCACGCGCCGCGGTCGGAGCAAACGTCATCGTGTACACCATACCGGCAGGCGAGGCGCACAAGACGCGCGAAACGTGGTCCACCCTCACCGATCAATTGCTGTCTGACGGATTCGGTCGCGACACGACGATCATTGCCCTCGGCGGCGGCGTGGTTGGCGATCTTGCCGGGTTTGTCGCGGCGACGCTCATGCGTGGCGTGCCGGTTGTTCAGGTTCCCACCAGTCTTCTCGCGATGATCGACGCATCCGTCGGCGGAAAGACGGGCGTGGACACCGCGGGGGGAAAGAATCTGGTTGGCGCGTTTCATCAGCCCGCCGCGGTCATCGCCGATACAAGCGTGCTCGCGACGCTGCCACCCGATCATCTTCGCGCCGGCATGGCGGAGGCGATCAAGCACGGCGTCATTGCCGACGCCGATTACTTCCACGCCGTGTCGTCGGTCGCATCACGCCGCGCGACGCTCGATCTCGCCGGCGACGAGTTGCTCGCCCTCGTCGCGCGGAGCGTCGAGATCAAGGCGGACGTCGTGCGACGCGATGAGCGCGAGAGCGGCGTGCGCAAGACGCTCAACTTTGGCCACACGATTGGACACGCGGTGGAGCTCTGCAGCAACTATGCGCTACTGCACGGATTCGCTGTCGCCATTGGCATGATCTACGAGGCGACGCTCGCGGAGCGGCTTGGCGTGGCCGACGCGGGGACGTCGGATCGTATTCGGCAGGCGCTGCGCGCTGCCGGCCTTCCCGACGTCCGCCCTCCATCGATCGCGATCGACGCGGTGGTTGCCGCGACGCACGGCGACAAGAAAGCTCGAGCCGGCCGGGTGGAGTATGCTCTGCCCTCCCGAATTGGCGCGATGGTCGAAGCCGGGGGGCGATGGTCGCTGCCCGTCGACGATGGTCTCGTCCGCGAGGTCATGGCGTGAGATTGTCGCGAGGGTTGGCGCCGACGCTCGCCTTGGCGGCCCTGGGTTGTTCGCGTGATCACACGCCGCTGCGCTACCCGCCCGTCGTCGTCGTGAGCCCGTATCGGCTGGCTGGCGCGGAGGTCGAAGGTGCAAGACGCGGCTGGTGGAAGGGCGCGTCGCAACCAGTGCGGTACGGAGATCCGCTGCCCGTTGGCGTGACGATGTACTGCCTGCAAGGGACGACGCGCCGCGGCCGATATGTTCGCGCGGGAATCGTGGCGGCGGACCCGCGGCTCTTCCCGCTCGCGCACTACATCGAGCTGTATGTCGGCACGAGCTATCTCGGCCGGTACCTCGTTGACGACACGGGGCTGCGGATTCGAGGCGCACGCATCGACGTGTGGACGGCGAATTGTCGCGAGGCGCGGCGATTTGGGATCGCGCGGGGAACGGCGGTGCTCGTCGAGCGGTCTCAACGCGACGCGCACTCCGCGCTCGGAACCCACGCGGCGAAGTGATCCGCGGCGCATCCCTTGCTTTGGTGTTTGGAGTCCTCAACGCCAGGGTGGCACCATGTCTGCGTTCGGCACGTACCTCATCGGCTTCCTGATTCTCACCGTCGGGCTCGGGATCGCCGCGTATCTGCTCAACGTGCCGTCCATGTGGATCGGCGTGGGAGTGATTGTGTTGATCGGCATCGGCGTGCTGAGCGCCACGAGTCGGACAAAAACGCGCGACCCGGCTGAGGGAAGCACGCGTCCGCCCAACACACCGACATCCTGAATCGTTGCCCCGACACGTTCGGGGTAAGGCGCTGTGTTGCTGTGACGAACCGCCATGTCAGCGCCGCAGAGCGGACGCGACAGCGACAACAACGACGATATTCGGTCAGACTGACCGACTATCGTCGTTGTTGTTGAGGTGGTCGAAGTAACCTGCAACTGACTGTCAGATCAACAACATAGAATCATTTGAGCGCATCTTTCGGCCATAGTGGCGTAAATGTCTGTTGACGCCTCTCAGGCCCAACATTATCCTGCGCGTCCCTGCCAACAGGGTCTCACCAACGCGCGAGCGGACGTGCGCTCGCTCCAGTAACCGGCGTTTTTTTCGGGAAGGAGCGTGTATGGAGCAAGTGACCGAGACCAGATCGTCGAAAGGCTATTTCCGATCGTCTCCGTCCACCGCATTCGATCAGTATTTGCAGGACATTCAAAAGCTCCCGCTGATCGATGATCCAGAAGAAGAGCGCCGACTCGCCCGCCGGGCTCAGAAAGGAGACGAAAAAGCGGCGGAACGACTCGTGACCGCCAACCTCCGATTCGTCATCTCCTACGTCAAAAAATATCAAGGCCACGGACTCGACTTGAGTGAGCTCGTCGCCATCGGAAATGAAGGCCTCCTGAAAGCTGTCCGGAAGTTCGACCCGGACCAGGGGGTCAAATTTATTTCATACGCCGTGTGGTGGGTTCGTCAGGCGGTCCTCAAGGCACTGGCCGAGCAGACGCGCTCCGTGCGCATCCCGCTCAATCAGAATTCGCAGTTGATCCGGCTGGCGCGCGCCGAGACGATCCTCGCCCAGGTGCTGAAACGCGATCCGACCGAGGATGAAGTCAGTCGTCTCCTCGAGGAAACACCGGAAGTCGTTCGCGCCGCCAAGCAGATGTCGGCGACCGAAATCAGCCTCGACGCTCCCATCGATCGGTCGGATCGCGAAGCCTCAACGTTGGGCGAACGCTTCGCCGGCGTCGATGGAACGGAAATCGAAGAAGTCACCGACTACAAGTTGATGCGCGAGTTCATCGATCGCGTATTCAAGAAGTACCTCACACCGCGCGAACGAAAGATCCTCTACCTGTACTACGGCTTGGAAGAAGGCTCCGAGGCGATGACACTGGAGAAGATCGGCGCGCTCATGGGCGTGACGCGCGAACGCATTCGCCAGATCCGTGAGCGTGCGTTCGAGAAGCTCCGCGAGTCGCCGGACGGCCGGGCCCTCTGCGGCTTCTGGGCGGCATAGGTCGCTTGCTCGGGCGAACGACGACGGCGATCAGCGACTACCGCTGATCGCCGTCGTCTTTTCAGGGCAAACGTTGCCGTAACGCCCCTGCCTGCGGGTCGTCCAATGTCGTGTCCCCTCGCGACGATACACAGAGGCGACGAACCATCGCGATAAATGCAGCCACCACCGTAGCGGTGCTACTGGTGATTGGCATCGCGTGGCACGTTACCGACCTCCGCTCCACCACTCTGGCTGCGACGCAGCGCCGGTTCACCTCCGTCGCCGCGACCTCTGCACGCGTCGTTGACGACTGGATTGCCGAGCGCGACGGCGACGCGAAGGCGCTGGCCGAGGTCGCTGGGATTCACGGCACCGACTCCACGCGGCTCTCGCCCGCGGTCGCTGGACGAATCATTCGCCTCGAAATGGAATCGCTGCTTCGTCGCGGCGGCTACCTCGGCGTCTGGATCACTGACGGCCAGGGTCACCCGCTCGGCTCGGTTGGCGGACAAAAACTCAGTGCGGCCGAAGACAGCGCCATCGTGCGCGCGATGTCCACCCACCGTCGGACCGTCAGCAGGCCGGAACAGCGCGACAGCATGGTGACCGTCGCGATTGTGAAACCGATCATGGTCGACACCGGCTCGCTCGCGCACGCCGAGGCAGTGGCCGTCTTTCGATCGGATCTGAGCCGGGCGTTCACTCAGGGTATTTCAGTGAGCGCACGGACCGCGACCACCGTTATTCCAGTCGTCGTCGTGCCCGTAGATACCTCGGTCGTTGGGCTCACACTGTGCGCGTCGCCCTCGACCGCTGTTTGCCTCGTCCCAACGATCGACTTGCTCGTGCGCCGGGCGCGCGCGTCGCCGGCGAGTTATGGCACGGTGCAGATCCCTGGGCAGACGCGCATGGTCGTGGCAACCCATGCGATTCAGAACCTGCCGTGGAGCATCTATTTCGCCGGTGACGAGGTGGACCAGTTCGCAATGCTGCGCGAACGGCTTCGCTTCGAGGCGTTTCTTCTCCTGGGCGTCCTCATTGTCGGCGGCCTCGCCGCGTACGCATACGATCGCTCGGCGCACGCACGCCATCTCACTGAGCGCACGCAGACCGAAGCACGGTTCGCCGCGATCGTCAACACCGCGATGGACGCCATCGTCATCGTCAATGAGAAGTACGAGATCACGGTGGTGAACAGCGCGGCCGAGCTCATGTTCGGCTACCCGTCGGGCGACGCGATCGGGATCTCGTTTCTCGAGCTGATTCCGCAAACTTCGGTCAGTGAGCTCACCCGCGCGCTCGACCAGACGTTGAACGGCAGCGGGCAACCACGGCTGTTGTCCGCCGACCGCTACGCGGCGGGTCGCCGGCGAGACGGATCAACGTTTCCGATCGATCTCAGCATCTCGCGCACGCAGATCGACGGGCGCGCAAACCTGACGATCGTCGTTCGCGACGTGACGGACTCGAAGCGCGCGGAGGACGGGTCCGAGCGCCAGCGGCACGTGCTCGAAGCCATCGCCACCGGCGTCGAGCTTCGCGAAGTGCTCATGAGCATCGCGCGCTTCCAGGAGACGCAGTGTCCCGGCGTCGACTGCGCCATCCATCTGCTCGACGACGACGGCGTCACGCTCCGGTCCAGCGGCGCACCGTCCGTGTCCGAAGTGTTCATGGAGGCGATGGACGAGATCGTCGTCGGACCCACCGCACCCACCTGTGGCGCGGCGGTGTATCGGCGCGAGCAGGTGATCACGCAGGACATCGGCGCCGATCGTCTCTGGAACGACCATCGGGGACTCGCGCTCGAGCGCGGATATCGCGCGTGCTGGGCGACACCGATTCGTTCACCGCAGGGCCGTATTCTCGGATCGTTCGTGGTCTACGCGCGCGAGCGGCGCGCCCCCACCACCGTCGAGCTCCGCGTGACGGCCACCGCGACGCAGTTGGCCGGCATCGCCATCGATCGCGCGCATGCCGCCGAATCGCTCCGGCAATCCGAGGCCAGCTTTCGTTCGTTCGTTGAGAATTCTCCAATCGGTATCTATCGCGCGACCGGCGCGGGACGGCTGCTCGCGGTGAACGCGTCGCTCGTCCAGCTCATGGGATACGAGTCGGCGCTGGAACTGCTGCAAATGGACATGACGCGCGACGTGTTTGTGTCGTCGGTCGATCGCGAGCGGCTGCTGCGACAGCTCGAGGCTCACGGAGAGCTGCGCAGCGCCGAGATGGATTGGCGGCGGAAAGATGGAACGGTGGTCGCCGTGCGGATCAGCGCGCGCGCGTACCGTGACGAGCGCGGCGACGTGTGGTTTTCCGAGGGCTTCGTCGAGAACGTGACACCGCTGCGAGTCGCCGAGCAGGCGCTGCGCCAATCGGAGAAGTTGGCCGCGTTGGGACAGCTTGTCTCGGGCGTCGCGCATGAGCTGAACAATCCGCTCGCCGCGATCCTGCACTTCGCCGAAGACCTGTTGGACGACGAACGCTCGGCCGCGGATCTCGAGGCGTTGTCGGTCATTCGGGATCAGGCGCGTCGCAGTCGTACCATCGTGCGCGACTTGTTGTCGTTCGTCCGCTTCCGCGACGCGGCGCGCGAGCGCGTATCGCTCACCGAGGCGCTCGGCGCGAGCGTGAAAGCGCTGCAGCCAACGGTTCAGGACATCGGGGGCGAGTTGGTCGCCGAACTGCCGGAGGGCGAGATCTTCGGCAACACGGATAGAGCCGGCGTTCAACAAATCGTCACCAACCTGGTGCTCAACGCGGCGCAGGCATCAGGTCGTGGCGGCATCGTTCGTCTGCATGCCGAGACGACCGAGCGCGAGTTGACGCTGGTGATCGAGGACACGGGGCCGGGAATTCCGCCGGCCGTGATGGACCGGATTTTCGAGCCGTTCTTCACCACGAAGCCGCTCGGAGAAGGCACTGGACTCGGTCTGTCCGTGACGCTCGGAATCGTTCAGCAGCTTGGCGGCCGAATCGATGTCGAAAACAAGACGTCGGGCGAATCCACAGGCGCGCGGTTCACCGTGACCCTTCCGATCGATGGAGTCGCGGTCACGAAGCCGAAGGTCGCCGAACGCCGGTCGTTGTTGGTGCGGTCGTCAATCGAGCATACAGCCGGCAGCACGACGGCGCCCCGTACGCTCATCATCGACGACGAAGCGTCCATTCGCGCGGCGCTCCGACGATTCTTCACCCGCCGCGGCTGGCAGGTGGACGAAGCGTCGGACGGCGCCGAGGGGTTGTCGCTTCTGCTGGCTGCGAAGTCCGATTTCACCGTCGTGATCTCCGACCTCAAGATGCCGGGATGCTCGGGAATGGAGCTGCACGATCATATCGCCGCGGTAGCGCCGGAGCTCTTGGATCGGATCATCTTTTCCACCGGCGACGTCGCCTCGAAGGACGCGTCGGAGTTCGTGAAGCGAACCAAGTGCACGGTGCTTCAGAAGCCGTTCGAGCTCCGCGCCCTCGAGGGAATCGTGTCACGCGTTCGGCAGATGGCGCCGGTGTAGGCAGACCCGGACGAGAACGGTATGGTTCTTGTCCTTGCTGGTATCATGATTCCCGCGTTCGTGAACCCGTTGGCTGGAAATGCGGATGCGTCGTACCGCTCACTGCGCAGCATGGGCACCGACGCGTTCGACATACACGAGTCAGCTCCGGGCGCGCTCGCCGACAATGTCCGGATCGCGATCGAGCGCGGCGCGAGGCGAATCGTCGTCGCCGGCGGAGATGGCTCGATCGGAACGGCGGCCGCCGCGCTCGTCGGGTCCGACGTTGAGCTGGCCATCCTTCCGTCCGGCACCCTCAATCATTTGGCCAGGGATCTCTCGATTCCGCTCGACCTCGAAGAGGCTGCTCGTCTCGCCTTTGTTGGTCGGTCCGTTCCGGTCGACGCGGCCTCGGTGAACGGACGCGTCTTTGTGAACACGAGCTCGGTGGGCGCATACGTGAGATTCGTCCGCGATCGCGACCGACTCGAGCGTCACCTGGGCTATCATGTCGCTTCGCTCGTGGCCGGGACGCGTCTGTTGATTCGAATGCCCACGGTACACCTCACACTCATGGTCGAAGGGATCGAGAGGCACTACGTCACGCCCCTCGTGTTTGTCGGCGTAGGGGAACGCGAGCTCAAACTTCCAACCCTGGGTGCGCGTGTTCCGGGCGGGCGGGCGGGATTGCATGTCTTGGTCATTCGCGAGCGTTCCGGCGGGCGCACACTCTCCCTCGCATTGGCGGCGGCGGCGCGTGGTGTCGACGCCGTTGCGCGCACACCGGCGCTCGACGCGTTCTTCGTCGAGTCGTTTCGAATCGGGCGCCGAGTCAAGCGGGCGGCGATGGATGGCGAGATCCAATCGGTCGTGCCTCCTCTCGAGTATCGATATCTCCCCGGCCAGTTGCACGTCGTGGTACCGCCGCCAGCGGGCGTCTGATCGCGGCTACCAACTCCGCATCCGGCTCGTACCTTTACGTTGTGTCTTCCTCCTCCCCGTCTGCTTCCCGGCCGGTCGTCGCGCCGGGAATCGATCAGTCGCTGGCCGACCGTCTAGCCGAGATCGTCGGTCAGCGCCGCGTGTTGTTTCGTCCCAGCGAGCTTCTGTCGTACACGGCCGACGGGCTGCCGTCGTATCGCAAAGAGCCCGGCATCGCCGTCTTCCCCGGCACGCGCGACGAGGTCGTCGCCGTCGTCCGCGAGCTCGCGGCGCGACACATTCCGTTCGTACCTCGCGGCGCCGGCACCGGTCTCTCGGGTGGCGCGCTTGCCGATGGCGTGGTGCTGATCGGTCTCAACCGTTTGTCGCGAATCATTTCGGTTGATCCGGAAAACTGCCTCGCGACGGTCGAACCGGGCGTGGTAAACGTGGCATTGAGCCGCGCCGTGGCCGCGCATGGATTGCACTACGCGCCCGATCCATCGAGCCAAGCGGCGTGCACGATTGGTGGAAACGTGGCAGAGAACGCGGGCGGTCCACACTGTCTGAAGTACGGTGTGACGACGAATCACATCATCGCGCTGACCGTGATTCTTCCCGACGGAGAGATCGTGACGCTCGGCAGCACGGCGGGCGAGCACGAGGGATACGATCTCGTGGGAGCGTTCGTGGGATCGGAGGGATGCTTCGGCATCGCGCTCGACATCACGGTTCGGCTGTCGCGCAATCCGGAGGCGGTGCGCACGCTGTTGGCGGACTTCATGTCGATCGACTCCGCAGCGCGCGCCGTGTCGGCGATCGTCGCGACGGGAATCATCTCGGCGGCGTTGGAGATGATCGATCAGGCGACGATCCGCGCCGTGGAGTCATCGATCTATGCGGCAGGGTATCCCACCGACGCCGCGGCGGCGCTGCTGATCGAGGTGGACGGCGCGGCGGCGGGACTCGAGCGCGACGTAGCGACCGTCGAGGCGTTGTGCGTGAGCAACGGCGCTCGAACGGTGCGTATCGCGCGCGACGAGGTCGATCGTGTTCGGTTGTGGCAGGGACGCAAGAAAGCGTTCGGGGCCATGGGCCGCGTTTCATCACATCTCGTAGTACAGGATGCGGTCGTTCCGCGCACCAAGCTGCCCGAGGTTCTGGCCGAGCTGCATCGCATCGGCCAGGAGAATCGCGTTCGGATCTGCAACGTGTTTCACGCGGGCGATGGCAACCTGCATCCGAACATCGCGTACGACGCCGCCGACACCGCCGAGACGGCGCGCGTGCACGTCGCCATGGGGCAGATCATGCGAGCGTGCGTAGACGCCGGCGGCACCATCACCGGAGAACACGGAGTCGGGCTCGACAAGCTCTCGTACATGGACTTGATCTTCTCGCCCGATTCGTTGGCCACGATGTGCGCGCTGCGCGAGGTCTTCGATCCCGAGCGACGGTCGAACCCCGGCAAGGTGGTTCCGCTGCATGCGTGCAAGGAGTGGCATATGGCGCCGCAGGCGCGGCCGGCGGCGCGATGAGTGTGGGCACGGCCGGGCGCGTTGGGACGGCAGGAGACACCGCGATTGCAACACCCATGACGCCGAGCGCTGCGACGGCGGCCCTCCGCGATCGCGTGGCCGACGCGGCGGATGGCGGAGTAGGCCTGCGCATCGTCGGCGCAAGCACATGGCTCGACGCCGGCCGGCCGGTGCGCGCGTCCGAGCACCTGTCGATGCGGGAACACGCGGGGATTTCCGAATACGTCCCCGGCGACCTCACGCTCACCGCGCGCGCCGGAACGACCTTGGCCGAAATCCGCGAAGCGACCGCCGCGCACGGCCAGTTGCTTGCCCTCGATCCCTTCGGTTCCGACGAGGGCACGATCGGAGCAACGGTCGCAACGGCGTCCGCCGGACCGCTGCGAACATTCTTCGGCTCGCCGCGTGATCTGTTGCTCGGCGTCGAGTTCATCACAGGCGCCGGTGTCGTGGCGCGCGCCGGCGGGCGCGTGGTGAAGAACGTCGCGGGATTCGATCTCTCGAGACTGTTCGCCGGCTCGTGGGGAACGCTCGGCGTCATCACAGAAGTCACATTGCGATTGCACGCCTGTCCGGAGGCCGACGAGTCAATCGCCATCTCGCTCGACCCGTCGACCGGCCCGGAACGCGTTCGCCAACTCTTGCGGCGCCTTCCGTTCGTGCCCTACGCCTGCGAGATCGTGAACGAGCCGTTGTCGCGCGTGATCGAGGCCGGCGACGGCGTACGCGCCCTCTTCCGCCTGGGAGGAAATCGCGAGGCCGTTCGCGCACAGCGAACAGCGCTCGCCGAGTTGGGCGATGCGCGCGAGATGGACGCGGGCGTGTGGCGGCGTCTGCGCACGGCGGAGCCCGCGAACGCCAGGGTCTTCCGACTTTCGAGACTTCAGACGGAAATCGATGCGACGTGGGCCGAGGCGAACGCGATTGCGTCCGCGTGTCCTGGCACGTTGCTGCACGCGTCGCCGTCGCGCGGCGTCGTGCGTTGCATCGTGCCGGCAGCGCACGGCGACAGCGCGACCGCACTCGCCGGCGCGTTTGGCGCAACGGCAACTGCGACGCGAATTGGTGAGCGTTTGCCGTTGGAGTTGTGGGAACTGTGCGCAACGCCGCCGGCGAGCGATCGGCTTTCGGCGGGCATCAAGCGCACCTTCGATCCGCGCTCAATATTGAATTCCGGAATTCTGGGAGAGCCTGCATGAGCGCGCCCGTTCTCACCGCTGCAAAATGCGCCTTGCCGGGTAGTCCGCTGGCGAATGAACGCGCGGGACTCGACGCCTGCGTCCACTGCGGATTCTGCCTGCAGGCCTGTCCCACCTATCTCACGCTCGAGGACGAGAACGACAGTCCGCGCGGCCGGATCGTACTCATGCGGGCGCTGTTGGAAGGCGCGCTCGCACCGAACGACGAGAGCATCGAAACACACATCGATCGTTGCCTCGGCTGCCGGGCGTGCGAGACGGCGTGCCCGTCGGGCGTTCCGTATGGACACTTGCTCGAAGCAACCCGTGCGACGCTCGCGCAGACCCGGCCTATTCCGTTCGTGGCACGCGTGATCCTGTGGGCGTTCGAACGGACGTGGCTGCTCAAGCTGGCGATGGCCGGCGGTCGCGTGGCTCGAGCCACCGGATTCTCTCGACTCTTTGCCCGAGTTCCGGGGCGCGTCGGTTTCGCTATGGCAATGCTCACGTCGACGCGGCGAGCGGTGAGCGCGAGCCGCCGAGCGTCTGCGTCGACCGGCGGTCGCGGATCCGTCGCGTTGTTGACGGGGTGCGTCATGGAAGGTCTGTTCGCCGAAACGAATCGCGCGACCGAGCGCACCCTGCTGGCGAACGACTACGGCGTCGCGCGCGCACCGCGCCAGGCGTGTTGCGGCGCGCTGCACGCGCATGCGGGGGATGCGGATGCGGCGCGGCGTCTGGCCAAGGTAAACATCGCGGCCTTCGAGACCGCGAACGTAGACTATATCTGCGTGAATGCGGCCGGCTGTGGTGCGATGATGAAGGAGTATCCGCATCTGTTGGCGGGCGAACCGGAATGGCATGAGCGCGCGGCGCAGATCACATCGAAGGTGCGCGACGTGAGCGAGCTGTTGTGGGCCGCCGGTCCGGTGCGCGGCGGTCCCGTGCGGTTGCGCGTCGCGTACGACGCGCCCTGTCATCTCATGCACGCACAACGCGTCTCGGCGCCTCCGCTCGACGTTCTCCGCGCGATTCCTGAGCTCGAGCTCGTTCCGCTGAACGAGAGTGATGTGTGCTGCGGCAGTGCCGGGATCTACAACCTTGTGGAACCCGATACGTCCGACGTAGTGCTTGCGCGGAAATTGGGAAACATTGCCGCGGCAAAACCCGAGGTGGTGGCGACGGGAAATCCCGGTTGTTTGATGCAAATCGGCGCCGGGCTCATTCGCAGCGGATCGACGGTGCGGGCGGTTCACCCCGTGGAACTGCTCGACCTGAGCTACGCCAACCGCGCGGGGCAGTAGTCGTCCCACGGTGGCGTTGTACCAAGGCGTGGCTCTCGCTTACTTACGGGCTATGGTCGACGTTGCGCTGTTCGAGCTAGAGGGTGTGCTCTTCGATACGCGGGACTTGCGGCGCGCGGCATTGCGCGAGGCGATGACCGCCCATGGTCTGGATGTCCCCCTCGACCCCGAGGTGGTGGACGGACTGACGCCGCGGGCGGCGGCGCAGGAGTCGCTCGCGCGCGCGCACACCGTGTGGGATCACGTGCTCGTCGATCTAGTGACACTGAGCGCGGAGCGTTCATTCTCTCAGCGGCTGGCGTCAAGCGGCGCCGAGATTCAGAGCGGCGCACGTGCGCTCATCGAGAATGCCGCGTCGCGCGGTCGCATCGCGGTCGTCACGCGGATGCGGCGCGTCGACGCCGATGCAATGCTTCGGCTCGCCGGGCTGGAGAGCGTGTTCACGGCGATGGTGTGCAGCGACAACGTTCTCGAGCCGAAGCCATCGCCCGTTGGATACCTGTCCGCGTTGACCCGCTTGAGTGGAGGAAGGCAGCGACCCCTCGGCCCCGGCTCGGTCCTCGCGCTCGAAGACAGCCTGCTCGGAATTCGTGCGGCGCGCGCCGCGGGTTTGCGTTGCATCGCCGTGGGTCCTCTGCCTGCGCACGTTGCGCTCGAGGCAGACGCGTTGGTCGAAACGCTTGTCGGACAAACGCTTCGTTCGCTTGACATTTTGTCGCGCCCCGGCGGGGAGCGGGTGCCATGACGACACCGAACATGGTGACGCCGTCACACGGCTCAACGCAGGACATCGCCGGCCACGACGTAGTGCTCGCCTACGCCGGCGTGAACGCCGAATACGCGGCGCTGCATGGCGCCGCGATTGTCGTTGACCGCAGTCACCGCGGACGTCTTCGCGTGTTTGGGGAGAAATCCGGCGAAGCGCTGACGGGACTGGTGACGAACGACGTGCTCGGGATGCAGAGCGGGCACGGACAGTATGGCGCGGCGCTCTCGGCGAAGGGCAGGATCGTCGCCGATCTGCGCATTTTCGCCGGCAGCGGCTCGTATCTTGTCGACGCGTCGGCGCGCGCGTGGCCCGGTCTGTTCGCGATGGTCAAGAAGTACGTGAATCCGCGGCTCTCCGGCTATCGCGACGATTCATACGCGATCCGCAACATCGGCGTGTTCGGCCCCGATGCGCGACGCATCGTTGCGGCCGTCGCGGCGGTCAATCCCGACGCGCTCGGCGCGCTGGCGGCGTACTCGCACGTGAGCGTGACGCTGGAAGGCACGGCGGTGACGGTCGCGCGCGCCGCGGATATCGGCGTGGAGGGCTACGACCTGTTCGTGCCATTCGAGATCTTTGATCGCACGTGGGAATGCGTCGTGGCGTCGGGGGCGACGCCGGCCGGCCTCGGCGCCTGGGAGATCGCCCGAGTCGAAGCCGGCCGGCCCGAGTGGGGGATCGACATCGACGACTCGACGATTCCACAGGAAGCGAACTTCGACGAGCTCGACGCCATCTCGTACACCAAGGGCTGTTACATCGGCCAGGAAGTCGTGGCGCGCGTGCATTTTCGTGGACACGTGAACCGACATCTTCGCGGACTTCGCGCCGCGAGCACCGATGCGCCGCCGACCGGCGCTCAACTGATCGACGATTCGGGAAATCACGTGGGCGATGTGCGCAGCTCGGTGGCATCGCCGCGACTCGGCGGGATTGCGCTGGCGATGATTCGCCGCGAGGTCACCCCCGGTATGAGCCTGAATGCAAAGTGGGAGAGCGGCGAGCGACGCGCGGACGTCACACTGCTGCCGTTCCCCTCGTAAGTGCCGAGCGCGCTCGTCACCGGCGCGACAGGACTCGTCGGATCACACATTGTGGATCGCTTGGTGAACGCCGGTTGGAATGTTCGTGCGCTCGTTCGGTCACCAGCACCCTGGCTTAGCGCGCTTGGCGTCGAGACCACGCTCGGCGATGTGCTCGACGGCGAGGTGTTTGCATCCGCCGCCGCGAGACGAGACGTGATCTTTCACACGGCGGCCGCGGTCACGCAGAATGGAGGCTGGGAGTCGTTTCGCCGGCTCAACGTCGATGGAACTCGGGCCGCGATTTGTGCGGCCGAACGGTCGGGCGCGCGCCTGCTGCATTTGAGCAGCGTCGCCGTATACGGACCGGACGCGCGGTATCTCGGACGGTCGATGACCGGCGAAGACACACCGTTCGGACCTCTGTCGGAGCGGGCGTTCTACGCGCGCTCGAAGCGTGAATCCGAACAGCTGGTTTTCGAGGCATACGAGGCGGGTCGGATCTGGGCCACCGCGGTGCGGCCCGACGTGATTTACGGCCGTCGCGACCGACAGTTCGTTCCGCGGATGGCGAGGTTGCTTCGTTTCGGATTGGTGCCCGTTGTCGGCGGGGGCGGGTCGACGCTCGCGATCGTGCATGCGGCCAACGTCGCCGACGGTGCGGTGCGCGCCGCGACGTTCGATGGTGCGGCCGGTCGGGCGTACAATCTCGCGAATGACTTCGACGTCACCGTGCGAGAATTCTTCGCATTGGGTGCGCAGGGACTCGGTAGGCGTGCGCGATTCGTTTCAATCCCCGCACCGGTCGCGCGCGTCGGGTTCCACGTCATCAAACGAGCCGTGACCGCGGTGACTCGGGGACGGTTGAGCGCCGTGTCGAACGCGTCGCTCCATTTCATCGCGAGCGACAATCCATTCAACTCTGATCGTGCGCGCCGTGAGCTCGGGTGGTCTCCTGCGGTGAGACCGGAGCAGAGCGTGCCGGAGGCGTTTCGGTGGTGGCTGACGAATCACTGAGCGAGCGCACGGCGCTCAAGGAATGGGCGGTGCTGGTCGACGCGATGGCGCGCGGCGAGATCATCGCGATGGTGCGAAAGGGTGGAATTCGCGAACAGCGCGCCGGCTTCTCGGTGCGTCATGAGCGCTTTGTTTTGTTCCCGACGTTCTTTCACGAGAAGGAGAACGACCTGGCGTCACGGTTCACTCAACATCTCGACGGCAGTCACGCTCGCCGCCCCGCTGACGGAACGATTCGGATCGAGTACGTGGCCGACGTCATCGGCGTCTGGCAAGTAATGGAGCTGGACCGGCTGCGCGCCATCGAGAGCGAACACGGTCTCGCCTGGTCGGCGGTGGAGTCGCGGTTCCACTACAAGGACAAACCGGGCGTTCAGGTTGTGGCGGTGCGCGTGTCGCGTCTTCCAGAACCGGTGAGTGTGCCCGATGTGAAACGCTATCAGGGATGCGTGTCATGGGTCGAGCTCGACAATGACATCGACGTGTCGAACACCAGGCCGGTTCTCGACGACGTTGGCTTGATCATGCGCCTCGCGGCGCTGCGGAGCGCGCTCGCGTGAGTGGATAGCAAGAAGGGCGCGACATGTTGTCGCGCCCCTCGAAGCACCTGGCTGTTGCGAACCTGATTACGGCTTCTTCTTGGTCGCGGCCTTTGCACCGGCCTTTGCACCGGCCTTTTCGCCAGCGGCAGCACCGGCGGCGGCACCGGCCGCTGCGCCCTTCGTGCTGTCAGCCTTCTTGGCCGAATCCATCATCATCCCCTTCATGCCGGTGTCAACAGTAGCGGCCGGAGCGGGCGCGGGCGCCATCGCGGGGGTGGCGGTGTCCTTTGCGGCACTATCCGACTTCGAGCATGCGGTAACCGCGAGCACTGCGGCGACGAAAGCCAGGCGCTTCATGACATTCTCCTAAAGAGTAAGGTCGAGTGTTTCTCCCGGGTGATCCGTGCACGCGTGAGCGCTCGGGGGGAGCCGCATGAAACTTAGGGAACACCAGGTTCGTGTCAAGCCCGATCCGACCCGCCAACTCGTCGTCGGGCAACGAGTTCCTCGCTTATCGGACGCTCGCATTCGCGTGCGTTGGATCACAACGGCGCCCGCCACTAGCTCGCCCGACAGCGTCTTCATACCTTCCGCGCTCAGGCGACGGGAGCCCACCCACATGTCCGTTCAGGCGAATTCGCCCACAAGTCACGTCGTTCGCGGCGCTTGCCCGCACGACTGCCCCGACACGTGCGCCATGCTCGTCACGGTCGACGCCGGCAAAGCCGTGCGAGTGGCTGGCGACCCCGACCACCCGTTCACGCGCGGCTTTCTCTGCGCGAAAGTGAACCGATACATCGAGCGCACGTATCATCCCGACCGGCTGCTCCACCCGCTGCGCCGAGTTGGGCCGAAGGGATCCGGTCAGTTCGAACGGATCAGCTGGCACGACGCGTTGGATGAGATCGCAACTCGGCTCAACGCCATTCGCGCGTCGACCGACGGACCGCAGGCGATCCTGCCGTATTCATATGCCGGCACGATGGGAATGATCCAGGGCTCGTCGATCGACCGCCGGTTGTTCCATCACATCGGCGCGTCCCTGCTCGACCGGACGATCTGCTCGATGGCCGGCACGGTCGGAATGCGCATGACAGTGGGGGGCAACGTCGGCGCCGACCCCGAAGGCATTCCCGAAAGCGACCTGGTGCTCTTGTGGGGGACGAACACGCTGACGGCGAACCCGCACATGTGGCCGTTCGTGCTCGAGGCAAAGGCCCGCGGAGCCACGATCATCGCCATCGATCCGATCCGCACGCGGACCGCCGCGCAGTGCGACGAATGGATCTCGATTCGACCGGGCACCGATGCCGCGTTGGCGTTGGGCATGATGCACGTGGTGTTGGACCGAGGTCTCGAGAACCGAGACTTTATCGAGCAGCATACGCTCGGCTTCGACCAGCTGCGCGAGCGCGTGCTCGAATATCCGCCCGATCGCGTCAGCGCGATCACCGGCATTCCCATCGAGACGATCGTCTCCCTCGGCGAACGGTATGGCCGCTCCAAGGCAACGTTCATTCGCGTCAACTACGGTCTCCAACGCCACGCCGGCGGCGGCATGGCTGTGCGAACCATCGCCTGTCTCCCCGCGCTGACCGGGCACTGGCGGCGGCCCGGTGGCGGGGTACAACTCTCATCGAGCGCGAACTTTCTGTTCGACAAACGGACGCTCGAGCGGCCGGACCTGTCGCCGCCTGTCCGCACGATCAACATGATCCGACTCGGCGAAGCGCTGACGAGACCGGACGCCGGCGTTGGCGGGCCGCCCGTGCGCGCGCTCGTGGTCTACAACTCGAATCCCGCCGCCGTCGCACCCGACCGCAACGAAGTGCTTCGCGGCATGGCGCGCGAGGACCTGTTCACGGTCGTGCTCGAGCATTTTCAGACCGATACCGCCGATTACGCCGATATCGTGCTGCCCGCGACGACGCAACTCGAGCACTGGGATCTGCATCTCTCGTACGGGCATCATTACGTCACGCTCAACCAACCGTCGATCGAGCCGCTCGGCGAATCACTCCCGAACAGTGAGATCTTTCGTCGGCTCGCGGCGCGCATGGGACTCGATCACCCGATGTTCGCCGACGATGACGTGACGATGATTCGCCAGGCGCTCGGCTCGACCAGTGACAAGCTCAAGGGCGTGACGTTCGACACGCTCGTCGAGCGCGGCTGGACACGGCTCAATGTGCCAACGCCATACCTCCCATTCTCGGGCGGCGCGTTCACGACGCCGTCGGGCAAATGCGAGTTTTACTCGGCGCGCATGGCCGAGATGGGTCTGGACCCGCTCCCGGCGTTCACGCCGCCGTACGAATATCCGGAGTCCGTCCCGGCCTTGGCGGCGCGCTTTCCGCTCACGCTCATCTCATCGCCGGCCCACCAGTTCCTGAATACCACTTTCGTGAACATCGACTCGCTGCGCCGGAGTGCGCGCGAGCCGGAGTGTCTGCTCCACCCCGCCGATGCTGAACGTCGCGGCATTGGCGTGGGCGCCCGGGTCGTGGTGCACAACGATCGCGGGGCCTTCACCGCCGTCGCGCGGGTGGAGGACAGCATCCGCCCCGGGGTGGTGTGGGCGCCGTCGATCTGGTGGGGCAAATACGCGGCGGACGGCGCCAACGCCAATCAAACCACGTCGCAGCGCGAGACCGACATGGGGCACGGTCCGGTCTTCTACGACAACCTCGTGGAGGTTGGGCTGGCGGACTGAGAGCTTTGGGCGTTTCCGGTCCGCACCGAGGCTATTCGGTGCGGCTTTTTTTGTGTCTGGACGCTTCGTTGAGTTGGCCAGGCTCCGTGTCGGGGGCCGCAGAATCCGCGGAGTCGGCGGAATAACACGGACCGAACGCTCGAATGCACAACAAACTTCTCTATGGGGATCTGACCGAGAGAATTATCGGCGTGTTCTACCAGGTGCATTGGGAGCTTGGGCCCGGATTTCTCGAATCGATCTACGCCCGTGCGACGCAAATCGCGCTCGACGAAGCCGGCCTGCGAGTTCAACGAGAAATCTTGGTCGCCGTCTATTTTCGCGGACGCCAAATCGGGACGTTTCGGCCGGACATGATTGTTGAGTCTGTAATTCTGCTCGAGTTCAAAGCCGGAGCCCACCTAGACCCCGACGCCGAAGGTCAGGTGGTGAACTATTTGAAGGTGACACGCCTGGAGGTGGGCCTCTGTCTCCACTTCGGGCCGAAGCCCTCCTTCCGACGATTCATTCAGACAAACGATCGGAAGCTTCTTCCGTAATGCTCCGCCATTCCGCGGATTCCGCGGCCACCGCCGCAGCTCACAAGCCCCGTGTACAGGTCCAAAACGCGCGGCGCAAGAGTCTTGCGCACGCCCGTTTCCGGCGCCTTCATTGCAGGAGGAATCAGTCACGCCGGAAACCGGAGATATCGTGCAGGTGCATCCAGAAACCCTCGGCGCGCTCAAGCGCTCAAGCCACGGCGTTCCCGAACGCGCTTTTCGTTCCGTCAAAGTGGAAATGCGGCAGAACCTGCTCGACCGATTGTGTCAGGGCGGGCCGCTGTTCGCGGGCGTCATCGGCTACGAAGACACTGTCATGCCGCAGATCGTCAACGCGCTGCTGTCCAAGCACAACTTCATTCTGCTCGGACTCCGCGGCCAAGCCAAATCGCGCATTCTGCGCGCGCTCGTCGGCCTCCTCGACGACGCGTTGCCGATCGTCGCCGGCAGCGAGATCAATGACAATCCGTTTGCGCCAATCTCCAAGTATGCGCGCAACCTCATCGCCGAGGCGGGCGACGACACGCCGATCGCTTGGGTTGGCCGCGAGAATCGGTTCGTCGAAAAACTCGCGACGCCCGACGTCACCATCGCCGACCTGATCGGCGACCTCGATCCCATCCGCGCGGCGCGCGGCGGACACGTGCTGTCCGACGAGCTCACGATTCACTACGGCATGCTGCCGCGCGCCAACCGCGGCATCTTCGCAATGAATGAGCTGCCCGATCTCGCCGGCAAGGTGCAGGTCGGACTCTTCAACGTCATGCAGGAAGGCGACGTCCAGATCAAAGGATATCCCGTCCGTCTGCCGCTCGACGTGCAGCTGTGCTTCACCGCCAACCCCGAGGACTACACCGCGCGCGGCAAAATCATTACGCCGCTCAAGGATCGTATCGGCAGCGAAATCACCACGCACTATCCGGTGAGCATCGACCTCGGCATCGACATCACGAAACAGGAAGCGTGGACCGCGCGTGACGGTCGCGGGGTTCGCGTGCCCGACTTCATCGCCGAAGTCATCGAGCGCATCGCATTCGAAGCACGCACCGACCGCCGGATCGACAAGCGCTCCGGCGTCTCGCAGCGCATGCCGATCAGCGTCACCGAAAACGTCGTCTCCAACGCCGAGCGGCGCGCCATTGTCACCGGCGACGCGGAGGTCGTTCCACGGATCTCCGACATTTACGCCGCGCTCCCGGCGATCACCGGCAAGATCGAATTGGAATACGAGGGCGAGCTCGTCGGCGGACCGGCGATCGCGCGTGAGCTCATTCGTCGCGCGGCGGACGCCACGTTCCAGGAACGTGCCGGCGGCGTGAACGTCGACGACATCATCATGTGGTTCGACGAGGGCGGCGCACTCCAGGTGGCCGACGAAGCGCGCGCCGACGTCGTGCTGCAGGGTTTCGAGATCGTCCCCGACCTGGTGCACATCGTCCACCACACGGGACTCGCCGCCGACGACGACGCACCAACTTCCGTCGCCGCGTGCGAGCTGGTGCTCGAAGCGCTCGTCGCCCGCAAGAAAATCTCACGCTCGGATGGCGGACAATACGGCCGTGCCAACCCCGAACCGCGCCGTCGCCCCAATCAGGATTTATTCGGCGGCGGACTGTCGTGACCGACGCGCTCTCGGTGCGGCCCGCCCGGCTCGGCGATCTGACCACGATCGTCGAGCTGCGGTTGGCGTTGCTCCGTGAGTACCACGATCATCCGCTGTACATGCACCTGCGTTCGGACGCGCCCGAGCGCGCGTTTGAACTGTATTCGGCGCAATTATTGTCGCCGCACGAAGCCATGTTCGTGGCGGAATCCGGCGCACACGTCGTCGGCATTTTGCGCTGTGTCGACACACCAAGCTCGCCCCTCCTCCTGCCCGAGCGCTACTGCTACGTGTCGTCAGTCTACGTTGCGCCAATGGCGCGGCGCAAAGGCGTGCTGCGCGCGCTGCTTGCCGCGGCCGATCGCTGGTGCGAAGAGCGCGGCATCGACGAGATGCGTCTGCACAACTCAGCCACATCCGGCGGCGCGGCGCAGGCATGGAGCGCGCTCGGGTTCGAGGTCGTCGAGCAGGTTCGGCGGCGTCCGCTCACCACGTCGATCACACCGACCGCCGCCGTGCACGTCGGCGCCGAGGCGAGTTGATGCCGGTCATCACGATTTCTCGCATGTACGGCTCGGGCGGTTCGGAAGTCGCCGAACGCGTCGCGCAGGCGCTCGGGTGGTCGCTCTTCGACAACGACATGGTCGACGCCGTTGCCGAGCGCTCGGGTTTGACGCGCGCGGAAGTGTCGGCGCAGGACGAACGCGTGCCGTCGCTCGTCGAGCGACTCGCGTCCGCGCTCTCGCTCGGCTCACCGGAAATCATGCCGCCGGTACCGAGTGGGCCGATCGAGACAACAGAAGAGCGGATCGTCGCCGTAACGCGACGCGTGATCGAAGAAGCGGTGCAGGCCGGACCGGCGGTGTTCGTGGGGCGCGGCGCGCAATGCCTGCTCTCCGAACGCACCGACGCACTCCACGTTTTTTGCTTTGCCTCGCGCGGCGCCTTACGGCGCTACGCGATCGACAAGTTCGGCGTGGATGCCGCTGAGGCTGACCGGATGGTCGCACACGCGAACAAACAGCGCGAGCAGTATGTGAAGCGTCATTGGAATCGCAACTGGCTGGCGCCAGAGAACTATCATCTCTGCGTGAACACGGGCTGGATGGGTCACGACGGCGCCGCGGAGTTGGTCGTCGAGGCTGCGCGGCGACATTTCGCGCTCGCCGTCGCGCCGTAGGACGTCACGCGGAGTCGTCGCGATCGCCCCGGTGTCCCGCACGTTTGAGCTCGGCGATTCTGAGCCGGTCCGCGTCGGAGACAAACATGTCGTCGGCGATCGCGGCGATTTCCTCTGCCTCGCGCCACGCCCCTTCGAGGATGGCCAGCTCCCCTTCCAACGCGCGCCGCTCACTGTCCTCGTGCGTCGCCATCTCGAGCGCCAGGCGGACTTCCCTCGGAAGTTTCGAGATGACCTGGCCCGGGACATCGCTCGGCGTCCAGGGACGACCGCGAACGGCCGGCTGCGACGCGTAGCGTTCAAATAATTTCGACGGTTCCACGGAACGCCCGATCAACTCTACGGCGGATTGGACGTCGGTCCGCTTCGCGCCCGCGGCGTTGAGCGCGGGAAGCAGCTTCGCGGCGACGTGAAGGGCGTCGTCGCCAGTCACGATCGCGCTCGACTCTTCCATCTCCTCCCACCGCGACATGAACGGCAGCCGGGAAAGCACCGACATTGCGGGGCGCGTTCCACCTGCCTCGAACGGCACGCGAAGCGCCCACTCCCCGCCCGCCTGCACTAGACTCACCTGATTCAATTTGCTCAGGCGAAGTCGAATGGCACGGTTGTGGTGCGGAAGCACGAATCTGGCCCGGACGCGTCCCTGTTGGTACGCCATCTTGGCGATGCCGGCCGCGTTGTACACGGCCCACGAGCCGCCGGCAACGATACCGGTTACCGGTCCGAGCGCGATGAGCCCGACGGCCGCCGTGATCGCCGCGCCGGTGTAGATGAGGTGCTTCGTGCGCCGGCGTCCGAACTGATCACCGTAGCGCCAAGCCGCCATCTCGGGACGCTGCGGCGCGCCGATGCGGACCAACTCGAGGCCTTCGCGCACGCGCGCCATCCCGATATTGTCGGTGGACATTCGCGTCTTCGTCGCGCCGAACAGGCGCTCGCATTCCTCGATCGCCTCCCATCGCTCCTCGAGCGGCGAGAGATTCCAGCGTTCGCACTGGCGACACACGGCCCACAGGCGCCCGCGCGATGCGTCGAACGCCAGCCGTCGCCCGATCGGAAAATGCTCGATCGATTCGTTGGCGCCGAGGCTGGCGTGGCAAAAGATGCACGTGGAAAACATCCAGGTCTCAGGTCTCGGGTCTCAGGTTAGTCGGGAGTTGTTTAGTCGCCGCAGGTAGGAGCCAGCCGAATACCTGAGACTAGAGCCCTGAAACCTGGCGTTTAGACATCTCGCAACTCCGGGCGCCGCACGAATGCATAGTACGCGTAGACGAGCATGATCGCGCCGCCGCCGCCAATGGCCCACGACACGCCCACGGCGTGTGCAACGCTTCCGGCGACGAGCGAACCAATCACCGCCGACAGTCCGACAACCACGAACGAGTACGCCGCCATCAGGCGACCGCGGAGCTCGTTTGGCACGAGGTGCTGCAGCGTGGAGTTGGCCCCGGCATTGTTGAGGATCATGGTGAACCCAACAAGCAGGAGAATTGGGTAGGCCCAAAACGCGCTCCGGACGAGAGCAAACAACACGAGGCCCGCCGAGAAGGAGAACGACGCAATCGCGAGCAACCGGCCACGCCGCAGGCGGTCGCCGATTGCCGCCAGAAACAGCGCCCCGGCGAGACCGCCGACGCCCACACAGGCCAACAGCGCGCCGTAGCCGCCGGCGTCGAGGTGAAGCTGATTGCGCGCCACCACCGGCATGAGCGTCAGATAGGGCACGCCGAGAATCGAGTACACCGTCACCAACAGCATGAGGGCGGAAATGACTGGCGTGTTCCGCATGTAACGAACGCCTTCGCGAATTCCTTCCAGAGATGACGCGAGATGTTCTGGCGGCGTCCACGCAGGCAGGCGGACCAGAAACAGTCCGGCCAGAACCGCGATGTAGCTCACCGCGTTGATGCCGAAGCACCACGACATCGACAGCTTTGCGATGACGATGGCGCCAATGCTCGGACCGATGATGCGCGCGAGATTGAAGCCGCTGGAGTTGAGCGCGATGGCGCCGGGCAGGTCCTCTCTGCCGACGAGCTCGATCACGAGCGATTGGCGCGCAGGAATTTCAATGGCGTTGATCAAGCCGTTGACGGTCGCCAGGAAAAGCAGCCGGCCGATCGTCATGTGACCGGACCAGGTCAGCCACCAGAGCGCGACTGCTTGCAATCCGAACAGCGCCTGACCGAGCTTGACGAGGCGAAGCTTGTCGGTTCTGTCGACGAGGACGCCGGCGTGGAGCGAGAAGAGCAGGATGGGAAGCGATCCCGCCGCCGCGACCAGTCCGACCATGAACGCACTGTTCGACAGGTCGAGCGCCAGCCACCCCTGCGCCATCGTCTGCATCCACGTACCGATGAGCGACAGCGTCTGTCCGAACCAGAAGAGCCGGAAGTTCCGATGTCGCTGAAGAGTCTGGAACGGATTGATCGATGACGCGGGGGGCACGATTGGAAAGTAAGCCGCTCGGGCCCCACATTCTCGTGGTCTCCCCGAACGAGGTTTCCGTGCACAAGATGCGCTTCGCAGTCGGTCTGGTTGGTTTGATGGTCCTGGCCCTGGCGCCCACACGCCCTATCGACGCGCAAGCCGGAATTGCGGCGGGCAGCTTTGCCTGTCATTTCGCGATGATCCCCATGCGCGACGGGGTGCGGCTGAACACCGCCGTGTGCGAACCAAAAGCCCCCCACGGGGCCCTGCCCATTCTCATCACGCGCACGCCGTACGGGATTGCGGCCGACACGACGGTGGCGGCCGACTATCGGTTCCTGGCGGCCGACGGCTACGTGTTTGTGTATCAGGACAACCGCGGGCGTTTCGGCAGCGAAGGGCAGTTCTACATGAACCGTCCACTGCACAGCCCAAGCGAGCCCAAGGGTACCGACGAGAGCACCGACACGCACGACACCGTCGACTGGCTGCTCAAGAACGTGAAGAACAACAACGGTCGCGTGGGAGTCCTCGGCGTCTCCTATCCGGGGTTTTTGGCGACGATGGCCGGAGTCAACCCGCATCCGGCGGTGAAAGCGATCTCGCCGCAAGCGCCGATGACGGACACTTGGATGGGCGACGACTTCTTTCACCAAGGCGCGTTCAGGCTGTCGTACGGCTTCGAGTACGCGGGCTCGATGGAGTTGAGCAAAGACCAATCGATTCCGCTGCCGATCGGACGCTGGGACACCTACGACTGGTATCTGGAGCTTGGCCCGTTGTCGAACGTGGACCAGAAGTATTTTCATAACAAGGTCCCGACATGGGAGGCGTTCGTCGCCCATCCGTCGTACGATGCGTTCTGGCAGACGCGCGCGCTCGAGAGAACTCTCAAGTCTCCCGCCGTGCCCACGTTGACGGTCGGCGGCTGGTGGGATCAAGAAGACCGCTTTGGTCCGCTCGCGACCTACAAGGCGCTCGAGCCCGGAGATACGCGCCACTGGAATTCACTCGTCATGGGACCGTGGAACCACGGTGGATGGCGCAATCCCGCGCGCGCGATGCCGGTGGTCGATCCGGGCACGTCGGACGGATATCTCCGCGACGTGGAAGCGCCGTGGTTCGCCTTCTGGTTGCACGATAAAGGCAAGCTCACGCAGGCCGAGGCGTATCTGTATGACGCCGGCGCAAAGCAGTGGCGCTCGTTCACGCAGTGGCCGCCTGCGTCGACGTCGACGCCGAGGAAACTGTACCTGCACGCCGGCGGCGTCCTTTCGTTCGACGCGCCCAAGTCGGGCGAAGCGCAGTTTGATCAATACGTCTCCGATCCAGCGCATCCGGTGCCCTATCGCCCGCGTCCGGTGGAGCAGACGTACGATCCGCGCGGCTCCAACTGGCGCACCTGGGAAACACGCGATCAGCGCTTCGTCCAGGACCGGACGGACGTGTTGAGCTGGACATCGACCCCGCTGGCGAGTGACGTCACGATCGCCGGCGATGTCATCGCGCATCTCGTTGCGTCAACGACGGGCCAGGACGCCGACTGGGTGACAAAGCTCATCGACGTCTTCCCCGACAGCATCTCCGACAACTGGCCACTCGGCGGCTACCAACTGATGGTCGTGCACGAGATCATGCGCGGGCGCTACCGCAAGAGCTTCTCGGCGCCCGAGGCGCTGACGCCCAACACGCCGCTCGACTTCACGGTGGATCTGCACCAGCAGAGCTACACGTTCAAGAAGGGGCACCGGATGATGGTGCAGGTGCAAAGCAGCTGGTTCCCGCTCTATGATCGCAATCCGCAGACGTGGGTGCCGAACATCTTCCAGGCCAAGGCGGCCGACTTCAAGGCGCAGACACATCGCGTGTATCACGCGCCGGACAAGGCGTCGTATGTGAGCGTCGGCGTGTTGAAATGAAATACCTCCATGAGCGGCGTGACGAACGCACCCCGGCCACGCAGGCGTGGGTGGATCGGATTCGCCAGGAGATCGGCTACGCCGCTCGTGGGTTGAAGCGTTCGCCGGGCTTTACGATCGCCGTCGTGCTCACGCTCGGGCTCGGGATCGGCGTGAATGCGTCGATGTTCTCTCTGCTCAACCGACTTTTTGTTCAGCCTCCTGCCGGGGTGCAGCGGCCAAACGAGGTGCGGCGCCTCTATTTAGAGTTCGTGAACGGCTCCGGAAGCGCGGGCCGTCTCACGTCTCCGCGCATCGAGTACCCGCAATACCGCGCGCTCCGAGCCGCGCTCGACCCGTCGATCGTGCTCGGCATCTACACGGCTCCGGACTCGACAGCCGTGCGCGACGGGAACGTAAGAATCGCCGTTCGGCGCAGTCTGGTGAATCCGGACTACTTCACGGTCGCCGGCGTTCGCGCGTCGGCGGGCCGACTATTTGGCCGCGACGAGAGCGACATCGCGGTGGCAACACTCGTCGCCGTGGTGAGCGACGCGTTCTGGCGCGACGCATTCAACGGCGATCGATCAATTCTTGGAAAGCAGGTGACGATCGGCGTCCAGCAGTTCACGATCATCGGCGTTGCGCAGCCGGGCTTCACGGGACTGGATATCGATGCCGTCGACGTCTGGCTGCCCGCGAACACCAACGAGCGATCGGGCGGCGGAATGCCCGGTCCGTGGTACAACAGCTTCGGAACGTCGTTCAAGACCGTCGTTCGTCCAGGGACGCCGGCGAGCGAACAACGTTTGCTGTCGGTCGGAACGAACGCGATCAGGCCGGTGGAGATTCGCGGCTGGGTCTACGATCCAACCATTCGACTCGTCTCGGGCCCGATCGTCGAGGCGCTTGGTCCCGCGGATCGGGCGACTGAGGTCACGGTGGCAACACGAATCGCCGGCGTCGCGTTCATGGTGTTGATCATTGCCTGCGCCAACGTCACGAATCTCCTATTGCTGCGCGCAACGCGACGGAAACGCGAGATCGCGGTGCGCCGAGCGCTCGGTGTGACGAGAGCGCGGCTGGTCGAACAGCTCACGGTCGAGAGTCTGCTGCTCGCGGTGTGTGGCGGCGTGGTTGCTCTCGTCTTTTCATCGTGGGCCGGTGTGGCGTTGCGACGGCTCGTTCTTCCCCGCGTTCACTGGGCCGATGGCGTCGTTGATCTCGGAACGCTTGCGTTTACGTTCGGCGTGACTCTCCTCCTGGGGATCGTCGCCGGACTCTTGCCGGCGATTCAGGCGATGAAGCCTGATCTCGTCGAGTCGTTGAAGGCGGGAATGCAGAGCGGCGCCTATCGCGGGTCCAAGTTGCGCGCCGCGCTGCTGACGGTGCAAGCCGCGTTGTGTCTGGTGCTCCTCGTGGGCGCCGGGCTGTTCATTCGCAGTCTCGACAACGTGCAGTCGATTGGCGTGGGATACAACGCGGAGAATGAAATCTTTCTCCGCCCGCAGTTCGACGATCCCATGGCGCATGACGACGAAGTTCGCGCGGCGATGCCCGAGGCGGTGAAGCGCCTCAGCACCGTCGACGGCGTCGAGGCGGTGGCATACAGCGCGGTGGGACCGTTGCAGGGGGCGATGTTCCGGACGATCCACCTTCCAGGGCACGACTCCACGCCGCAACTGCCGGGAGACTACGGCCCGTCGATGGCGGCCGTGTCCCCTGCGTTTTTCAAGGCGAGCGGATTGGTGCTGAGAGCCGGCCGCGACTTCAACGACGGCGACCAGAGGTCCACCGCGCCCGTGATCATCGTGGGTGAATCGATGGCGCGGCTCTATTGGCCGGGGCAGCCGGCGATCGGAAAGTGCTTCATGATCCTGAAGCGAGACGGGCCTTGCTACGTCGTCGTCGGCGTCGCGGCGGACGCTCATCGTCGTGGACTGATCGAAGCGCCGATCTCGCAGTTCTACGTTCCGATCACACAAATACGAGAGGTTCCGCGGGTGCTCATCGTTCGCGTGCGACCGGGAAGCGCCGCCACCGTCGTTCGTACCGCCGAGCAGATCTTTCGCCCGCTGGTTACGCGGATGGTGGGCATGGACGCTCGGACGTTCGCCAACGTTCTCGAGCGCGAGCTTCGGCCGTGGCGGCTCGGCGCCACGCTTTTCACCGCGCTCGGCGCGCTTGCGCTGGTCGTCGCGGCGATCGGCGTGTACTCGGTGGTCGCGTACGGGGTGAGCCAACGCATTCATGAAATGGGAATCCGTATCGCGCTCGGCGCGCGCGCGCGCGACATTCTCGATCTCGTATTGAGTGATGGTCTGCGAATCGTTGGCGTTGGCATAGTGATCGGCGCGGTGACGGCCTTGGCGCTCGGGAGGTTGGTGGCGTCGCTGCTCTTCGGGGTTGTGCCGAGCGATCCGAGTATTCTCATTGGCGCGATCGTTCTTATGGGCGTGGTGGGCGCGGTGGGGTGTCTCATCCCCGGGTGGCGCGCCGCGAGAGTGGATCCGGCCACGGCGCTTCGCACCGACTAGGCTCGGCTTGACAGACGGCGCGAGGACGTCGTATAGGTAGAGGGCCGTCATATGATGGCCCTCTACCTATATCGATCAACTATGCCGACACCGTCCAAACCCACAAAGAGCGACGTCGTCCTGGGCACGCTCGACATGCTGATCCTGCGCACGCTGACCCTCGGCTCCATGCACGGGTATGCGATGGCGCAACACATCGCGAAGTTGTCGGACGGCGTACTGCAGGTGGAGCAGGGATCGTTGTATCCCGCGCTCGAGCGTCTGCTCAACAAGGGCTGGGCCACGGTGAAGTGGGCCGAGACGCCGACCAAGCGCCAGGCGCGCTATTACACGATCACACGGTCGGGGCGGGCGCAGCTCAAGGAGAAGGTGTCGGACTATGATCGCATGTCGGCCGCGATTGCACGCGTGATGGGGCGCGCGTGACGATCGACTCGACCTTCGCATAGGACAACCATCGCATGTCGCGGTTCGACGGCCTTCGGCATCGGATCTACGTCCTCCTCCGCGGCGAGCAGTATGCCGCGGAGGTCGAGCGCGAATTGCGCTTTCACGTCGAGCTGTCGTCGCTGGCGAGCGCACCTGACGGACGAGCGCAGATCGAACGCGAGATTGCCGCGCGCCGACTGCTGGGCAACGCAACCTACTACCGCGAAGAGGTGCGCCAAATGACTCCCCTGCATTGGATCGACCGCGTTCGGCAGAACATTGGCTACGCATGGCGCGGGCTCGCGCGCTCGCCAGGGTTCACCACAGCGGTAGAGTATCGCCGGACTACTTCCGGGCGTCGGGGGTGAGACTGGTTGCGGGCCGAGATTTCAACGCGAGTGATCGACCGGGTCGTTCGAGCGCCGTCATCGTGAGTCAGGCCATGGCGCGCGTGTATTGGCCGGGCCAAGACGCGCTCGGCAAGTGCCTTATCATCGGCGCGCGCACCGATCCATGCTCCATTGTGGTCGGCGTCGTGGGTGACGTTCACCGCATGAGAGTGATTGAGGATCCGATCATGCAATATTATCGCCCGGTCAGCACTGATAATTTCGGCAGCGCAAGCAACTTGATCATCAGAACCAGCGAACGAGACATCCCCGCCGTTACCCGGATCGTGGCCCAAGAGCTCAAGCATGCCTTTCCGCGAATGTCGGTTCCGCGGATTCGTACCATGAAAAGCATGCTCGAGCCGCAGTTCCGGCCGTGGCGCTTAGGGGCAATTCTGTTCACCGCGTTCGGCGTCCTCGCGCTCGTCGTCGCGGCGATCGGCGTCTACAGCGTTGTCGCCTACGCCGTGAGCCAGCGCACGCACGAGATGGGAATCCGCATTGCCCTTGGCGCGCGACTCTCCGACATCGTCGGTCTCGTGCTTGGAGAAAGCTCGCGCACAGTCGTCTTCGGCATACTCGTGGGAGTCGCGACCGCAATCGCCCTCAGCCGGCTCGTCGCTTCCCTTCTCTACGGCATTTCGGCGCGTGATCCGTTCGTGATCGGGGGCGCCGCGCTCGCCCTTCTCGTGATCGGCGTCGTCGCCAGCGTCGTTCCCGGCTGGCGCGCCGCACGGGTGGACCCGAGCACAGCACTCCGCTCGGACTAGTCCGCCCCGCGCTCATGGCACTCCCCTTCCCCGCGCGGTATTCTTGATGGGAGGAGGGTCCGCCATGCGCTTTCATACCTACGGTAAGTACAGCCCCGAGCTCGCCGACGCGATCGACCTGCAATCGCTGCTCGACAAGCTCGCCGATTTTCTGCTGCAGTCCGGCTTCGCCGGCGGCAGCGACCAGGCGTACTACGGCATGGACGAAGGCGGCGACGGCGACCGCTCCCTCGACGCGCTCAAGCAAGCCATCCTCGACGCGCTGATGGAAAGCGGACAGTTCACGCCCGAAATGCTCGAGGCGCTCCGCGGCGGCGATGACGAAGAGGGCCAGGCCAAGCTCGCCAAGCTGCTCGACCAGCTCGTGCAGCGTCTCATCGACGAAGGCTTTCTCAATCTCGAGAACGCTCCGCAGATGCCCGCCGGCCATCAGTCGGTGACGGGCCCCGGCGGTCTCGCCAAAGCCGCCGCCCGCGACGTGAACTTCAACCTCACCGACAAAGGCATCGACTTCCTCGGTTATAAGACTTTACGAAATCTTCTTGGCTCATTAGGAAAGTCGAGTTTCGGCAGCCACGATACGCAGTATCTTGCCACAGGCATCGAGGCCGACGGCTGGAGCAAGCAGTACGAATTCGGCGACGTGCTCAACATCGACGTCAACGAGACGCTCAAGAACTCGATGATGCGCACCGGCGACATCGGCGTGCCGCTCGACCTCGACTACAGCGACCTCATGGTGCGGCAGGCCGAGTATCGGTCGTCGTGCGCGACGGTGCTGATGCTGGATTGCTCGCACTCTATGATCCTCTACGGCGAGGATCGCTTCACGCCGGCCAAGAAGGTCGCGCTCGCGCTCACGCACTTGATCCGCACGCAGTTCCCGGGCGACACGCTCAAAGTCGTGCTGTTCCACGACTCGGCCGAGGAAATTCCGTTGGCGACGTTGGCGACGGCGCAGGTGGGACCGTACCACACGAACACCGCGGAAGGGCTGAAGCTCGCCCGTCGCTTGCTCATGGCGCAGAAGAAAGACATGCGCCAGATCATCATGATCACCGACGGCAAGCCGAGCGCGTTGACGCTGCCCAACGGGCAGATCTACAAGAATTCGTTCGGGCTCGACACGACCGTGATCGCGGCGACGATCAAAGAAGTGGCAAGCTGTCGCCGGTCGGGCATCATGATCAACACCTTCATGCTGGCGCGCGATCGTACGCTCGTGGAATTCGTGAAGCGCGTGTCGGAGATCAGCCGAGGCAAGGCCTACTTCACGTCGACGATGACGCTGGGCCAATTCATCCTGATGGACTTCCTCAAGCGGAAGACGCGAAAGGTCAGCTAGCGGCGTCCTCGAGCTCCCCCGTGACTTCGCCGATCCCCGGCCAGCCGTCGGGACTGTAGCGGGCCAACGTCCGCAGGTAGCGCATGCCGTCGTCGCCGTGCTGTGTCTTCACCACGCCGGCCGCGCGGCGAACCGCATCGGCATCCGCGTACGGCACTTGGAGCTGATCGTCCATCGCGCCCTTCTCGTGCGCGACGCCGGCGACATCGAGAAAGGTGATCTGGATGGCCGGCTCGACTTCCACATAGAGGAGATGCAGCAGGTCGAGCTCGCCGGTCGCGGTCTCCGCGTTCGTGCGCACGATTTCTTTGGCGATGCGGTCGGGCGACCAGGTCTGCAGCGTCACCACGCGGAATCCGCTGCGGGCGGCGAGGCGTTGAAGCCACAGCGCGCGGCCTTCGCGGCTGCTCTTCACGGCGTGGGTCACGAGCGCGATACGGCGCTCGGGTGAGAGCGAGCGATAGGGAGTTGGCGTTGCCATGCGCGGAAAGTAACGGGGTCCCGGTACTGAGGCTGGAAACGCGCCGAACTACATCTCTCTCGCGAGAACGCGGCGCAGCGTCTCGGTGTCGATGTTGCCGCCGCAGAAGATGATCCCCACGCGCTTGCCGGCGAGCGTGTCGCCCAATTTTCGCGCGCCGGCCAGGCCCATGGCGCCCGCGCCTTCCACGAGGTTGTGCGTCAACGAGAGAATCGTGCGCAAGTTGTCGGCAATCTCGGCGTCCGTGACGGTAACGAATCCCGCGAGACCGGCGAGGAGCGCCGGGAAGGTCAAATCGTACGTGCTACGGGTCGCGACGCCGTCGGCAAACGTCGCCGCACGCGCTGTCGTGAGACGTTGTCGCGCGTGCCAGGAGTCGTGGATAGCCGGCGCGCCCGCCGCCTGAACACCGTACACCTGGAGGCTCGGCGCGAGCGCGCGCGCGACGGTGAGAGCGCCCACAGCCTGCGAGCCGCCTCCCACGGCGATCACGAGCGCGTCGAGCATTGGATTTTGCTCGACGATCTCCATCGTCATCGTCGCCGCACCGGCAATGATTCGGCGGTCATTCGTCGAATGCGCCACGACTCCGCCGGTTTCGGCCGCGAGGCGAAGCATCACGCCGACAGCCTCATCGTAGTCGCGACCTTCCTCATGCACCGTCGCGCCGAACGCGCGCATCGCCGCGTTTTTTTCCGGGTTGTTGCCCGTTGGGACGCAAACGGTCGCCGCGACGCCGAGCAGTCCGGCGCCGTACGCAATCCCCTGCCCGTGATTTCCCGTTGAAGCAGCAACGACTCCGCGCCGGCGCTCGTCGTCCGCCAACGACGTCATGAACGATAGACCGTTGCGGATCTTGAACGAATTGGTCGGCTGATGATTTTCGTGTTTGACGAACAGGTCAACGCCGGGTCCCACGAGCGCGCCGAGTTGCGGATACCGCCGGAATGCCGTGGGCGGGAGATAGGACGCCACACGCGTACGAGCAGCCTCGACGTCGGCGTAGGAGATCGGCCACTCAGGTGTTGTTGGAGTGCTCATGTCACGATGTGAGGGGGGCTAGCGCATGGGGATCGCAGTGGCGACAAGCCCCACCGTCACCGCGGCGATGACCGCGCCCACGATCAATTCAGACGCCGCGCTTCGCTGAAAGCGTGACGCCGTGTCCAAATCCCATTCGGGGATCACCACGTTGCGCCAGTGATGCCATCCGAATCCGAGCGCGACGAGGACGACGCCAAACTTAATCAGCACATAACGGCCGTAGTCTGTGGTCCAGAGCTCGTCGAAGGCGTCGAGACGAAGCCACAGGGCGATGGCCGCGCTGATGACGATCAGCGTGATGCACTCGAGCGCGGCTTTATGATAGGCACGCACGAGTTGCGATCCGTTTCGTCGGGCTCGGTCGTCGTCCACACCCTGAAGAACAGGAAGACCGCAGCGCAGCACCGCCGCCAGTCCACCCATCCATCCGCCGGCGCCGAGGAAATGCGCCAGATCCGCCGCCACGGCAATGGAAGTGTGCCGCGCCACCGCACCCGCATGACCCGTCAACGCTTCGCCGAGACAAATTCCAAGGACGCCGAGCGCCGCGACAATCCATCCGGCGTGGACTGAGCGCGCGACCAACAGTCCAGCGAGAGCGACCACCGCTCCGACTCCACCGACGAGCCAGCCACGCCCCCACCGCGTGTGACTTACCGTCGCGAGGATCGCCGCCAATCTTTCGTTCGTTGCGTTCGGAATGAGGTTGGACTGGATCACGAGCCGCATGATCGCGGCGATGATGAACAACGCCAACGCCATCTGGGCAAGCGAACGCGCTCGCAGCGCGCTCTCATCGACGAGCTTGTTCCCCCACTCGGCCTGGGGTAGCACGAACAGACGGAAAACGACGGCACCGATCAGCGTGAGGATGGCGACGAACTCCAGCCACCGAGCCGCCTTTTGGGAGCCCGATTGCGGCGGTTCAACAACCGTGGTGGTGGCGATCGCCGACGGCGCCTGTCCGGCGGCCGCTTCCGCGCCCGGCGTTACCGTGGGAGTCGGAGCGCGAGTCACGATGAAGCTGAACTTGCCGGTCGTCGCGTGCCCATCGGCGGCGGCGGTGCGCCATTCCACCGTGTATCGCCCAACGCCCATTGGGGCGGTGACAAACGCGCTGACTCCCATCGGTTCGTTCGGAATAGCCTCGGCCGACCCCAGGGAGATTGCCGTACCAGCCGAATCGTGCAGCGCGATGGTGGTAAAACGAAGCTCTGGCGCCTCGGAGAACCAGAGCTTGAGGATGCTCGGCGGTGCGTTGACCCAGCCGCCGGCCGGCGGCACGCTTCGCACGAGGCGGGCGTGAGCAAACAGAAGCACCGGGGTGACGAGGACGCCCAAAACGGCGAAGACACACGCCAGAACACGAATTCGAATGAAGTTTCGCACGCGGGTAGATTGGTCACTCCACAGGCCCATTGCAATCGCTCCAGGCGACACACGGCGTATGCCGGCTACATTGGTCGCGACCGATCGCCGTTTTCGACGTCGATACCTCAAAGAAATCATGGCCACCCGGATCGATCCGAACATCCGCGCTGCATTCGGCCGCAAGCTCCGATCCTGGTATCGCCGGAACGCGCGTGATCTACCCTGGCGCCGGACGCGCAACTCATACGAGGTTCTGGTCTCGGAGTTGATGCTGCAACAGACTCAGGTGTCACGCGTGGTCACGCGGTATGGTGAGTTCCTCGAGCGGTTTCCTACGTTGGCCGACGTCGCCCGTGCCAAGCCGGCGCGGGTCATGGAAGCGTGGGAAGGACTCGGATATTACGCACGGGCTCGAAACCTCCATCGATTGGCCCGCCAGGTCACCGACGGCGGCCGCGCCCCGGAGCGCCAACTCCCGGCCGACCCGGTGGCGCTGGTCGAGCTGCCGGGGATTGGTGCTTATACGGCCGGAGCGGTCGCGTCGTTCGCGTATCTGCGGCGAGCGGCGCTGGTGGACACCAACGTGGCCCGAGTCCTCAAACGGGTGTTCGCACCGTCCACTCAGCTGAAGACCGGCAAAGGCCAACGCGTCGTTTGGGAGATCGCCGAGTCGATTCTGCCGCGGACAGGCGCGGCGACGTGGACGCACAACCAAGCGCTCATGGAGTTGGGCGCGCTGGTCTGCACGGCGAGGGTGGCGCACTGCACCCGGTGTCCCGTGAGGTCGATGTGCCGGACGGCGCCGAAACTCCGGGCCGGCCAATCGACGTAGGTCTCTGGAACGCCAGGTGCGATACTCAACTGCGCGCGGGCGGGAGCTGACCAGGCCATTCTCCCTGAGGAGGGATCTTTGGATAAGGCAATTTTCGAAGACGCGTTGGTTTTTATCAGCCTGATCGTGGGAATGGGCTGCCTGACGGGCATCATCGTCACCATGCTCAAGCGGCGCGCAAAGCAAGTTGCCTCTCCCGAGACGATGGGGGTGCTCCGTGACATATCCGACCGGCTTCAGCGGTTAGAGGGATCGGTCGACACCGTCGCGGTTGAGATCGAACGAATTTCCGAGGCACAGCGGTTCACCACTCGGTTGCTCGCCGAACGCGCGACAACTCCGGCGCTTGCTGACAAAGCCAAGGGTGTCGTCACGCCGCATTGAGGGAACGCAAGGGCGGAGAGTCCGGCGACGAAGACCTCGCACTGAGCGGTTTGCGCCGGAGCGAGACGACTTAGATTTCGCCGCACGTGAGACGGCGCGCGTACGCGCCGACTCGACCTCTCTGGGAGAACGTGAGCATGGGGAATACGCAGCCGACGCCGCCAGGAGCCCCGTCCGGCGAGCTTCGGGCGACGGGAACGCTCGAGATCAAGGACTCTCGCACCGACAAAAACTACTCCATTCAAATCGTCCAGGGCGGCGTCGAAGGGGATACGGCGACGCGCGCAATGGACCTTCGGCAGATCAAGACGTCGCCCGACGAATTCGGGATGATGACGTACGATCCCGCCTTCATGAACACCGCGTCGTGCAAAAGCGCGATCACGTTCATCGACGGCGACAAGGGCATTCTTCGCTATCGCGGATACCCGATCGAACAGCTCGCCGAAAAGTCGACCTTTCTCGAAGTCGCATGGCTGCTGCGCCACGGCGAGCTGCCGTCGCAGACCGAGTACGACAAGTGGGTGAACGACATCACGTACCACACGTACGTGCATGAAAACATCAAGACGTTCCTGCAGGGCTTCCGCTACGACGCGCATCCAATGTCGATGCTTTGCTCGGCGGTCGCGGCGCTGTCGTCGTTCTATCCCGAGGCAAAGGACATTCACGAGCCGGCGTCGAGAGACATCTCGATCATTCGGTTGCTGGCGAAGCTGCCCACGCTGGCGGCGTTCTGCTATCGCCACATCAAGGGTCTCCCGTTCATCTATCCGGACAACGACCTGAGCTACGTCGAGAATTTCCTGTCGATGGTGGCTCGAATGTCGGAGTCGAAGTACGAGGGGAATCCGGCGTTCGTGAAAGCGCTGGAGGTGCTGTTCATCCTGCACGCCGACCACGAGCAGAATTGCTCGACCAGCGCCGTACGCGCCGTGGGCTCCTCGCATGTCGATCCGTTCTCGGCGATCGCCGCGGGCGTGGCCGCCCTCTATGGACCGCTGCATGGCGGCGCCAACGAGCAGGTCCTTCGAATGATCAAGGACATCGAGCACCCCAAGAACGTCCCGGGCTTCATCGACGAAGTGAAGAGCGGAAAGGGCAGCAAGTTGATGGGCTTTGGGCATCGCGTGTACAAGAGCTACGATCCGCGCGCCAAGATCGTGAAGAAGCTGGCCGACGATGTGTTCAAGGTGGTCGGCATCGACAAGGATTTGGAGATCGCGCTCAAGCTCGAGGAAGCGGCGTTGAACGACGACTACTTCGTGTCGCGCAAGCTGTACCCGAACGTGGATTTCTACACCGGTCTGATTTACCGCTCCATGGCGTTCCCCACGGACTTCTTCACGGTGCTGTTCGCGGTGGCGCGGACGTCCGGCTGGCTGGCTCAGTGGGAAGAGATGCTCAACGACAAGGAGCAGAAGATCGCGCGTCCGAGGCAGATTTATGTGGGTTATGGCGAGCGTCCGTACTCGAGTCTGCTTAGCAATCCGTTCCCGAGCGCGAAGAAGGCGGGCGCCGCGAAGTAGCCCGTTCAGTCGTCTCGAGCACCCCACCGCAGTCATCCCGAGCGCAGCGAGGGATCTGCTCTTAAGCCCCCGGCGACAAACCCCAAAGGGCTGACGACAGTCGTCAGCCCTTTGGCTTATTCTCCGCCAGCGCGCGCACAATCTGATATTCGCGCTCGGTCACGGGTTGCACGGAGAGCCGACCCAGCCGGATCAGCGCCATCTGCTCGAGCTCTTTCACGCCTTTGAGCTCGTCGAGCGAGACGGGTCTCGGCAGCGGTTCGACGGCGCGGAGGTCGACCATGAACCAGGTAGGCTCGTCGCGCTTGCTCTTGGGGTCGAAGTGCGCGTCCTTGGGATCGAGCGCGGTGGAGTCGGGGTACGCTTCGCGGACGACTTCGGCGACGCCAACGATGGCCGCCGGCTTGGCGTTCGAGTGATAGAAGAAGACCAGGTCACCCGTCTTCATGGCGCGCAGATGGTTGCGCGCGGCGTAATTGCGAACGCCGTCCCAGTGAGTGGTTTTCTTGGGTCGGTCGATGAGATCCTGGAAGGAAAAGACCTCAGGCTCCGATTTGACGAGCCAAAATTGGCCGGACATGTGTCTAATGGTGGATGGTTGTTGGGGCGACTGGGTCGTGCCCACCAAAGTCTACCACCAAAGCTGTGCTGACGTGACCGCGCGGTCAGTATTCTGCGTGCCGGAACGATCCTTTATCAGACTATGAAGTCATTGGCCGCGTGTCGTCGAATCCGTATTGGCTGCGCCCGCGCGACCGTTCTCGCCTGCGTTCTCGCCTGCGTTCTCGCCTCCGTTCTCGCCTGCGTGGCCGCCGGCGCGTTGTCGGCACAAGCGGACCAGTCGTCGCTAAAATATCCCGCGACGGCACGAAGCGCACAGAGCGATG
>JBDUEJ010000018.1:0-103502 GCA_040002475.1 bacterium
GATCTGCGCGGATGAATGCGGATTCCCAAAATGATCGTCGGGCGTGGATGCTTGCACGCCCGACGAATTGTCCTCACGGCCAATGGCTTAGCTGCTACCAGCTCGGGGCATTGCGGTTCTTGGTTTCGGTTGCGTCGTCAACCTGGCGGAATGCCCCGATCCCTCGAAGGCCCCCGCCCGAGGTCTCCCTGCATCGGCCCGTACCACGAGCGACCTTGGATCGCCCGTGCTGCCGATACTCCGGAGATCCCTCTTATCCGCCCCATGCCTCCCACTTACCGCCTCGTTGGTTGGGGATACGCCGGGTTGTGCGCGACGCTGGTCATTGCGTCGGTTTCACACCGTGTCCCGGCCCGCGCCGTCCCTGGACCAGCACCGCGGACGCACCCAATAGTCGCACCGATCGACGCCGAGACAAACGCGTCCGAGTGGTTTCGACGGGTGAAGCCGTACTGCAACTCGGTCGAGATCACAACGCTCCAGCGCGGATCGCCGCCGCCGAACTCCGACGAAGGTGTGGGCTTTCACGCGGCGTGCTTCGCACTGGCCGGACGGATCGACGACGCACGCCGGTTGATCGACGCGCTGTCGAGCTCAGGAAAGACGCAGGCGGCGAACATCGTGTTCGACATCGGGCATCCGGTCGCCGACGCTGGGGACGACCGCTCCGCCGGACCAATCATGGAGCTCGTGGTCGACTACATCCCCGATCACTACATGGCGCTCTATCACGCCGGCATGGCCGAGTACATGCTCGGCCAGCGGGAGGTGGCGCGAAAGAATCTCACGAACTTCCTCCGCTTCTATCACGAAAAAGACGGCTGGACGTCGAACGCCACGCAAGTCCTGGGGCGAATCAACGATCCGGCGAACGCCGCGACCGATCCGCGCCGTCCACGAGAGCCATAAGGGATCATAGATGAGCAAACTCTCAGCAACATCCAGCGGCCATGTTCTCGCGCCGATCGACAGCGCCATGATTTATGCGATTCTCGTCGCGGGATCCGCCGCGGCGCTCGTCATTGATCCGAAATTCTGGCTGGCGACGCCGCTGTTCGGCTTCGCCATGCTGAAAGCGAGCAAGCGAGCCGCACCGCCTCCGCCGATCGAGCTGCGCGAGGCCGAACCGACGCAGATGCCCGTGCGGGTGGAGTTGGCCATCCACGACGCTGTGTCGCAATTGCCGTCAGGCGATGCGCGCCGTCTCCTCGGCGACGTCGTTCGTCAAGCGCGACCCTTGTTCGGCGCGACGAGCTCCAACTTCGACGCTGCCAAGGACGAAGAGACGAGAACGGAGGCGGCCGACTTGGTGCTCGCGTGTTGCGACACCGCGCTCGAATTGGCGAAGCTCGACACCGTGCTCGTGACGGGCACCAACGCCGCCGGTGGCGATCTCAGGACGCGCGACGCCAAGTTGTTCGCGCGCTACACCGATGCGCGGCAGCTATTCTCGACCCGACTCTCCGACGCGGCGAGTGCGTTGGGCACGCTCTACGCGTCAGGCGTGGAGCGCGGGACGCCGGCGTCCGATCGCATCGGCGAGCTGGTCACTGATCTCACTGCGGACGCAGCGGCGAGGAGCGCCGCCAAGCTCGAGTTGGATCAGTTGCTCGGGACGCCGGCGCCGGCGAACAAACCGTCGACATCGTCGAACGTCTGAACCACTCCCGACGTGCTGGTGGCAGGCATTTTCGCCGGCGCTCGAACGCACAACAACGTCCGAAAGCCGGCATCGCGCGCGGCGTCCAACTCAGCGGCAACGTCGGAGATGAACAACAGATCGCCGGCGTCACGTCGCATGGCTGCGGCGATCCGGCGATAGCTCTCTGACACGCGCTTTGGTCCGACCGACGTATCGAAATACCCGTCGATGAAGCCCGTCATGTCGCCCCACGTACTATTGGCGAAGAGAAGGCGCTGCGCGAGCACACTGCCCGACGAGTAGATCGCGATTTGTCGGCCGGCGGCGCGCCACCGTTCAAACGCCGGCAGAACATCCGGGTAGACTTCGCCGCGCAGCGTGCCGTCGAGGTAGCCGAGCTCCCAGATTTGTCCCTGCAGCAGCTTGAGGCCCGGCGATTTTCGATCGCGGTCCATGAGCCATTCCAGATACGCGACGATTGCGTCGAGCTCTCCCGCGGCGCCCGAACGCCATGCGGGTACGATCTCACCGCCCGCGACTTCGGCGTTGTGTTCGTCGCGCAGGAGCGCCACGGCTCGTTCGACGTCGGCGTCGCCCATCCGCGCGCTGAGGAATCGTCGAAGCCGCTCGAACGCGTATGGAAACAGGACGTCGTAGACGAACGAGATCGGCGTCGTCGTGCCTTCGACGTCGAGGACGACGCCGGTCGTCGGCCGTGGGCGTGCCGCGTGTGTCACTCCGCTAGACCGTCACGGCGGGCGTCACCTTCGATGTCGGCAGATATGCCGGCCCGAAGCAGAGCGGCTGGAACTTGCCGTCGACGCCGCTCTCCGTGTAGTGCGGCGTCCAGCCCGACTTGTCCTGAAAGAGACGAATCGCGCGGATGCGGCGCTCGCCGCACAGGTCGAACCAATGATGGGTTCCACGCGGCACGCGAATGAGATCGCCGGCTTCGACCTCGAGCGCGAACACCGGGCCGGTCTCGGGATGGATGTGAAAGATGCCGCGCCCCTCGACGATCAACCGGACTTCGTCTTCGTCGTGCCAATGTTCGCTGCTGAATCGTTTCAACATCGCGTCCAGACCCGGCGTTTCGGCGGTGATGTCGATGACGTCGGCGGTGACGTAGCCGCCGCGCGCTTTCAGCTCGTCAATCTTGTCCGAGTGCGCGGCGAGTACGGCGTCGGACGGAGCATCCGCCGCAACGGCGGCGAGTGCACCGAGCCGTTCGTACTCGATGCCGCGTTCGGCAAGATAGCCGCCGATGGTCTGCTCGTCGGTGAGCGTGCGATTCTCGTCAGGAATTCTCAACAGCGCCATGATAGGCCTCCTCTTCTGTCGCGCGGAACGTTGCCGTACGTCCAATCGTTTCGAACAGGAATTCCAGGATCTCCACGTGGCGTTCCGCGTCCGTCAACGTGGTACCCCAGGTATAGAGTCCGTGCCGTCGCAGCAAAAACGCGTGTGCCTGCGGATTCTCTTCCAGCGTGTTCGCGACGACACCCGCCAAACGCTTTACGTTCTGATCGTTCTCGATGATCGGGATCCATTCCCGATGCTCGTGCGTACGAATGCCGTCGAGACCCTTGAGCATCTCGAAGCCTTCGACTCCGATTCCGTCGCGATGCGCGGCTGCTCCGGACAGGATCGTGCTCCAAACCGAATGCGTGTGCAAGACGGCGCCGGCTGCCGCGCCGCGCTGTCGCATGATTTCCACGTGAAGCAGGGTTTCCGCCGACGGATTTCCGCGGCTCCGGCCGAGGACGTCGCCGTTGTCGTCCACCTGAAGGATGTGCGCGGCGCGAAGCTCGCCCTTATGCACCGCGCTTGCCGTGATCGCCAGCCGCAACGGCTCGTGGCTGAGCGCGGCGCTGACATTTCCGCTCGTGCCCAGCGCCCAGCCGCGGGCGTAAAATCGACGACCGACGGCGGTCAAGTCTCGAGCGACGGGGGCGAACTGGCGCATGAAGGGCGAAACTATGTTCCGTCGCTCGGCCCCACCAGGGCTCAGTCCTTGAGACTTTTGACGAAACGCATGAAGGGGCTTCGCTCGGCGCTCACCCGAGCCGACGGACCGAACAGCTGGATGAACAACGTTCCGCGCGGTGTTTCCGCGATGCCGGCGACCAACGTCTGTCCGGTGCGGGCCTGATCGGGTGACCCGGCGCCGATGCCGCGCGCATACGTGCCGCGATACTCGGCGAAGGTGATCGGAAATGCGGCGCTCGAATCGTACGTTATCGTTTCCGGAACGGGTGATCCGTCGGGCGTGGAGAACTGCGCTTTCCAGCGCGCGAGGTTCGACGCGACGTTGCCGCCTTGCGCTTTGCCGAAGAAGTAGACGACGACCTCGGCTCCGGTCGTCGAATCCGCACCGCCGATGACGAACTCCGCGAGGCGCATGGTGGATGCGGGCGTGCGCGTGATCCAACCGGCGGGAACGGTGGTGTGATAATCGAGCAGCGTGACAGTGCCACCTTGGACGGCCGGCGTCGACGGAGCTGTGGCCGCGTTTTGGGCAGCGAGCGGCCGCACGGGAAGCGCCGCGGCGAGCGTCGCGAGCGTCGCGAGCGCGAAGACTGTTTTAATCATCCTGAAGAGTAGCATATCGAAAACGAGCGACCAACAAAAAACGTCCGGACCATGCGGCCCGGACGTTTCGTTCAGCTTGATCCGCAAAGCGAGTGCGAGGCGAATGCGAGGCGAATGCGAGCTATTGATGAATCACGAAGAACCATGCGCCGATGATCGGCCCGCGCGCGCCGCCGCGGCCGGCCGGCGGTGCGCCGGCAGCAGGAGTCGGAGCGGGGCCGTATTCGGGGGCGAAGAGGTAGGCGATGTGCTTCACCGGGTCGACCGCGATCGTCTTGGCGCCGCGCATCGTGGGCACCGTACCGACGACGGTGTATTTGTCGGGCGAATCCTGGTGCACCACGGTCACGTTGCCGCCGCTTCCAGACGGGATGTAGATGAGCTTCTGCGATCCGTCATACCCGAGCGCGTCGACGCCGTCGCCGTTCGTGATCTGCGCCACGACCTTGCCGCTCGTACCGTCGACCACCACCGACGTCTCGCCGCATCCGGAGAAGATTCGATTGCTCGGAGCGTCGAAGGCGATCCCCGTGGGACCCTTGCACGGCGCCGTCGGCCATGACGCAACGACCTTCATTCCAGTGGCTTCGACTACCTGGATTGTGTTCTTCTGCTCGTTGTTGACGAAGATCCGTCCCTTGCCGTTGCTTGCCGCACCTTCGGGCGCAATGTCTTCGAGCTCGGCGGTACCGACGATGTCGCCACTGTTCGGATCGAGCGAGACCGCGGTTCCCGGACGGCTGTGGTTCGTGAGGATGATCTTGTCATCGGCCTCGTCGTACATGATCCCGTCGAGTCCGCCGACCTTGATTGGAATCTTCTTGATGAATTCGAGCGTTTTGAGATTGAACATCGTGACGGTCGAATCGCCGCCGTTGGTGGTGAAGCCGTGGTTCACCTTGGGGGCGAGCGCGATTCCGTGCATGCGCGGCGTGTTGGGGATGTCGCCCAGCACTTTGCCCGTTGGTCCGTCGATGACCATCACGTGCGTCCCCCGCGACACGAACACGCGGCCGGTGCCGGGTTCGGCGGTGAGATAGTCCGTGCCGCCCTCTCCCCCGATGTTGAACTTTTCGACCTTGAACGTCTGCGCGGCCAACGCGCCTGGAAGCGCCAGGGCGCCGGCCAGAACGAGCGTCGCAGCTGCGGATTTGGAACGCATACCAACCTCGATGAGATAGGGAGATCGCTCTGCTGGGCAGCACGAATACTACGGCGGTCTACCTGACACCGGGATGACAAATTGGTACCGGCATGGCGTCCATCGTCCGACTACGGAACGAACCCAGCCACCCGCCAGAGCGCCGCGCTCTCATACACACGCCCGTCCTTCATGACAAACTTTACGGTTCTAATATTTGCGATGTTGTCGAGTGGATTGGCGTCGAGCACGAGCAGGTCAGCGCGTTTCCCCGCTTCGATCGTACCAACGTCCTTGTCGACGCGCATGGCCTTGGCGGAGACGGACGTGGCGGAGCGAATCGCGTCGAGCGGCGGAATACCCGCCATCACGTAGAGCTCGATCTCGCGATACACGCTGAATCCCGGCACGCCCTCGTCCGTGCCGGCAACGATGGGAACGCCCGCGTCGTGCAGCGCGCGAATGGCGCTCAATGTGCGACTGAGCCGCAGGTGCGCCGTGGCGGAGTCCGTGGTCGCGCTGCCCCACGACGCGACGCGGGTTTGGACGAGCACCGTCGGCAGATGCTGCAGCACGGGCTGAAAATTCTGCACCGATTCCGACGTGGAGTGTCCGCCGATTTCCCCCCACGATGCCGTTGGATCGATGACCGTTCCGCGCGACCGCAGGTGCTCGATCACGCGCTTCACGCTGTCCGATTGCGGATCGCCGCGCAACGGAAGATGCGCGACCTGATCCATCCCCGAATCCACCGCCGCAAGCAGCGAAAGGGAATTCGGAATGTGCCCTGTCACAGTCATTCCCAGCTTGTGCGCTTCATCGCAAATCGCCGCGACGACACCAGGCGAAAGCAGCGAATACAACTTCATCTGTTCGAAGCCCAGCGCGTGGTATTGTCGAACGATGGCGCGTCCTTCTTCGGCGGTGGTTGCGCTCATCGCGCCGAATGCGTTGGGACCGCCGCCGTCCACGAGCCCGGCGAAATAGAGATTGGATCCGAGCGCCCGCCCCGATGATACGGTTTTGCGGAGTGCCGTCGCGAACGCGAGCTCATTGCCCATGTCGCGCACCGACGTGACGCCCGCAGCGATGTACACCGGGATCCATTCGAGCTGGTGCAAGTGTGCGTGCATGTCCCAGAGACCTGGCACGATCGTCTTGCCTCGGACGTCTATGCGTTTCGCTCCGGCAGGTACGGGTGTGGTGGCGCTTTCTCCCGCGACGACGATGCGTCCGTCGCGCACGATCACCGTCGCGTTGGGAATAGCGCCGCGCGAGGAGCCGTCGATGAGCGTTGCGCCAACGAGCGCAACACTGCCCTCCGCGATTGGATGTGACCGCGCCGATATTTTCGCCAGGTCGCCCATCGCCGCGCCGGCGGCCACCGTCATGAGCTGCGGATAGAGTGGTACGAGATCGGCCCGCACGGCTTTGAACGAGAGTCCGCCGGCCGCCGACGCGAACATCGACAGACGTCCCGCGGCGTCGACCCACAAATACTCGATGCCCCACACGACGCCGTCGATGGTATAGCGCGTCAGGACCACGCGGCTCGCGCCCGATCCCACCGTGTCGATGCCGGCTTTGTGTATCGAGACGGAATTGGTCGGCTGTCCGGGGACGACCGCCAGTGTGGCGGGAGATCCGTGCGCTTGCCAGTAGCGAAGCAGCGTCAGATGCTGCGCGATCGGCGTATACGGCGAAATCGCAAAGGCGACGGGCGGGAGATCGACGTTCGTGGTCTCGCCGTTGCTGAGAACCGCGGCGCGGCGACCGTTCACGTCCACTCGCGTCGTCACGACACGGCCCGTATCGCTGACGCGAGCCACCTCGAGGTGTCGCGGTGTGAAGTCGGCGGAGAGCAGCGTCGTGCTGGCCAGATGGTTGCGCCGGCCGCGATCGACGTAGTCCAAATCGGCGGTCAGCTCCACGCCGCCGGTCGCCGGTCGCAGATCATAGTGCTCCCAGCCGACCGGGCGACCGACATAGTAGAGTCGGAGCGAATCGGACGCGACGCGCGAGCCAGGCGATTGTGCGGCCAGCGACGACAGGGCGCTCGACGCGACGAACAGCAACAGTGTGCGACAGATCCGTTTCATGAGAGATCCACTACTCCGATGCATCGCCGCGGCTCCGTGAAGGCGGGTGCGGGACGGTGCGGACGTGATAACTTGAACGACACGACCCGGCGCGGTGGAACGCAGAGGAGCTTGCCGAGTATCGCCAGAGGACGACGCTCAATCTCGGACGCCTCGGATCACGGCGGAAGAGATTGGCCTCTCGTCGAGGTGACCGCGATCGCTCCCCGAGCACAACCGAGCACAAACAGTCTGGCTCGGATCTAGACGCCACGTAGTTCCTCTCATTACCCTATGGGAGAACGTCCAACCCCATTGCCATGATGGCAGGACCAATAGCCGCCGAAACGCTCGACCGCGGCCGTGCCGCTTTTGAGCGGCGTGCGTACACGACTGCATTCTCCGAGCTCTCGGCGGCTGAACAGGAGAGCCCGCTGAGCGCGGAGGATCTCGATCGATTGGCGACCGCCGCGCACATGATCGGTCGCGAAACGGAGTCGGTCGAGTTGTGGTCTCGCGCGCACAACGAGTTCATTCGTCAGGGGGCGATGACGCGGGCCGCGCGGAGCGCGATCTGGCTCGGCTTCGCGCTCGGCGGCCACGGCCAGGCGGCGCTCAGTGCCGGCTGGTTCGGGCGCGCGCGGCGATTGCTCGACGACGCACAGGTGGAGTGCGTGGAACAAGGCTACCTGCTGCTGCCGGAAGCGGTGCACTGCATGGACACCGGCGAATGCACGAGAGCGTACGACAGCTTCACGAAGGCGGCAAAGATTGGCGAGCGTTTCGCCGAGCTCGACCTGATGACCTACGCGCGTCACGGACAGGGCCGGACGTTGATCCGGCTGGGCGAAGTTGCGCGCGGCGTAGCGCTGCTCGACGAAATCATGGTGGCGGTCACCTCACGCGAGGTGTCGCCGATCGTCTCCGGCGTGGTGTACTGCAGCGTGATCGAGGCCTGCGACGAGATTTTCGACCTGCGACGCGCGCAGGAATGGACGGCGGCCTTCAGCGATTGGTGCGAGTCGGAGCCGGAAATGGCTCCGCACCGCGGCACCTGTCTCGTTCGTCGCGCCGAGATCATGCAGATTCACGGCGAATGGCCGGCCGCAATGGACGAGGCGCAGCGTGCGCGCGAGCGGTTGTCCGATCCTCCGCATCCCGAAGCCGGCCTGGCGTTCTATCAAGTCGCCGAGCTGTATCGGTTGCGCGGCGAGTTCGCGCAGGCAGATCAGGCGTACCGTCAGGCGAGCCAGTTCGGCTGCAAGCCCCAGCCGGGCTTGTCGCTCCTGCGCCTCGCGCAGGGGCAGATCGATTCGGCGAAAGCGTCGATTACACGCGCGGTCACTGAGGCACGCGACCACCGGAGCCGCGGGCGCGTGCTCACGGCGTTCGTCGAGATCATGCTGGCGGCCGGCGATATTCCCGCCGCTCGCGCCGCCGCGGACGAGATGTCGCAAATTGCCGTCGCGCTGGACGCGCCCATGCTTCGCGCGCTGTCGACAATGTCGACCGGTGCGGTGTTGATCGCCGAAGGGCGTGCGGAGGCGGCGATCGCCGAGTTGCTCGAGTCGGTGACCCTCTGGCGCCGGCTCTCGGCGCCCTACGAGGCCGGCCGCGTCCGCGTGCTGGCCGGCATCGCGTACCGGGCCATGGGCGACGAGGAGAGCGCGGAAATGGAATTCGACGCGGCGCGAAGGGTCTTCAATGCGTTGGGGGCCCAGTCGGACCTCGATCGAATCGAGGCGGCCGTGTCCACCGACGGGCCCAAAGCGACGGCCGACTTGACGTCGCGCGAGGTGGAGGTGCTCCGCCTGGTCGCCACGGGGAAGACGAATCGTGTCATCGCCGAGAGCCTCGGCATCAGCGAGAAAACGGTGGCGCGGCACCTCAGCAACATCTTCCTCAAGCTCAATCTGTCGAGCCGAGCGGCCGCGACGGCATACGCTTACCAGCAGAACCTCGTGTAGTCGTCCGCGGGCGTCTGCATAGAACTACCCACGCCAAAGCGAGAATTGCAGGTGGATACTTTGCCCGATGCGGCAGGTATCCGCTCATGCCTAGTGTTCGCGTGCGGCCCGGACGGCGGGCGATGCGGACAACGTTCAACTGGGATCGAACATGAGCATCAGGAGAGATACCGAACAGGTCCAGACAGTCATCATCGGCGGGGGACAGGCGGGGTTGTCGGTTGCATATCATCTCGCACGGAAAGGCGCGCCGTTCGTGGTACTCGAAGCGAACCATCGGGTGGGCGATAGCTGGCGCAAGCGCTGGGATTCACTTCGCCTCTTCACCGCGGCGCGCTACGACGGCTTGGCCGGCATGCCGTTCCCGGCTCCGCGCAACAAGTTCCCCACGAAAGATGAGATGGCCGACTACCTCGAGGCGTACGCAGCCAAGTTCGAGCTGCCCGTGCGCACAGGAGTGAAGGTCGACAACGTCTCGCGGCTCGGCAAACGGTACATCGTGGCAGCGGGCGACCTGCGCTTCGAGGCCGAGCACGTCGTGATCGCGATGGCCAACTTCCAGAAGCCGTACGTGCCGTCGTTCGCCGCCGAGCTGGGCGGCGACATCGTACAGATGCATTCGTCGGATTACCGCAATCCGTCGCAGCTGAAAGAGGGCGGGGTTCTGATCGTGGGCGCGGGCAACTCCGGCGCGGAGATCTCGAAAGAGGTTGTGGGCAGTCATCGTACCTGGCTGTCTGGGCGAGACACGGGTCACGTGCCCGTTCGCCCGGACAGCTTCATCGGGCGAGCCATTGTGATGCCGCTCGTGTTGCGCGTGATCTTTCACCACCTGCTCTCGCTGGCCACGCCAATGGGTCGGAAGGCGAAGGCGAAGGCGGGGTCAGAGCGCCGCGGTGCCCCGCTCATTCGCGTCACGCCGCAGGACCTTGTCGCGGCGGGGATCCATCGTGTGGCAAGAATGGCGGGTGCGCGGAGTGGAATGCCGTTGATGGAAGGCGGCCGTCTACTCGACGTGACGAACGTCATTTGGTGCACCGGGTATCGCGCCGCATTCACGTCGTGGATCGACCTCGCGGCATTCGGCGCGGAGGGAGAGCCGATCCATGACCGCGGCGTCGTCCCAGGCGAGCCGGGCCTGTACTTCGTCGGGTTGCATTTCCTGTATGCGTTCTCGTCCGTGATGATTCACGGAGTTGGCCGCGACGCGGAATACGTCGCCAACGTGATCGGGTCGCGAACCACGGTTCCACAGCTCAGAGAAACCAGGTTCGTGCCGAGCGGAACGGTCTACGCCAACGGCAAGTAGCGCTGGCTGCGCTCCAACATGAAGGTGCGGAAGCGGGCGAGGGCATTGGAAAGCGTGTCCTCGCTCGCGGCAAAGCAGAGTCGAATGTAGCCCTCGCCGCCTTCGCCGAACCCGGCTCCCGGCGCCAACGCAACGCCTGTTTCGCGAAGAATGTCGCCGGCAAACGAGGTGGAGTCGGCGAGGCCATCGATTCGAAAAAACGCGTAGAACGCTCCTTCGGGATCGGAAAGTGACAGGCGCGGAATCGACGAGAGAGCGTCGATGACCAACGTGCGCCGCGCCGCATAGTCGCGACGCAACTGCTCGATGTACGCCTCACCGTCGCGCAGCGCGACAATTCCCGCCTGCTGAACCATTGCTGCCGCGTTCGACGTCATGAACTCGGCCGCCTTGTACATCAGGCGAATCGTCTGCTCGCCGGCCTGCGCCCAGCCGAGTCGCCATCCCGTCATATTGTACGTTTTTGAGAAACTGTTGACGACGATCAACCGATCGCGCGCTTGGGGAATCCGGGCGAACGACGGGGCGATGGGACGGTCGAACACGAGGCGTTCGTAGACTTCGTCGGAAAGAATCATCAAGTCATGCCGCTCGGCCAGCTCGGCGAGCGCCTGTTGATCCTCGACGGTGCTCATCCAACCCGTGGGGTTGGACGGACTGTTGACGACGAGCATGCGCGTGCCGCCATCGATTGCGCGTTTCACCCGATCTACGTCGAGGCGGAAACGTGCTCCGTCGCGGGTGAGCGGAACGGCGCGTGGCTCGCCCCCGGCCAAAACGACGGCATTGGTGAAGATCGCGTACGCCGGCGAGATGATGACGGCATTGTCTCCGGGCCCGACGCAGGCGCGAATCGCCGTGAAGATGGCCATCGACGCGCCAACGGTGGCCATCACCTGGGACGGCTCGTACGTCGCGCCATGGAGCTCGAACACCTTGGCGGCGATCGCCTCGCGCAGCTCCGGATATCCGGCCGTATGCGTGTAGAACGTATGACCCGCGCGCATGGCGTCGGCCGCGGCACGACAGATGAACTCCGGCGTGGGCGTATCCGACTCGCCATAGCACAGCTTGATCGAACCGGGCATCCGCTCAGCCGCGGTCGCGATCTGTACCAGCGGCGATTCAGCGACGCCGATCACCTCGGGCCTGAAGTGCATGATTTGAATAGCCGCTATTCGGAGATCTCGAACCGGTCCACCAAATCTCCGATTTGGGCACGCACGGATCGCGGCGTCGCCTTGGTCCCCATGAGGGCCGCCATGTGCTGCGTGATCTGTCGCTGGCGTTGCGAGAGGGTGCGCGCCATACCAGCCACGAGCTTGAATGCGCCCAGGCTTCCTTCTTCGAGGAGCTCCTCGAAGCGAGCGCGACGAAAACGGAAGGTCGTCAACGGACCGTCGGCGCGGACGGTGGCCGATCGCGTGAGGCCATCGAGAATGGCCATTTCGCCGAAACACGATCCGGGTCGTAACGACGCGATCTTGGCGGCTCCGGCCAACGTGTCCTTCACAACTTCGGCGCGCCCCTCAAAGATCACGTACCACGCGTCACCTGTATCGCCCTCGTGAAAGACTTCCTCGCCCGGCTGGAAGTGTTCGACTTCCATGATTTGGACAACTTCGGCGCGCTCAGCCTCGTCCAAGCCGTCGAACAACGGCGTTGCGACGAGAAAACCAATCACCGTCTCGAGAGGGATGGGCGGCTGATCCATCGGGAATTCCACGGTCGGGTGCGCGTCGCCGCCCCAAGTTGCGTATCGGTCGGCGAACCAAGGCAAAACGCGTCCTGCGTGGACACGATACGCAGGCGGTGAGGTCAACGCCAGGAGGCGTGCCGGCAAGGCGATTCGTCGCGCGCGAGTGCGCGTTCTCGTCTTGGAACCGTCGTGATCGGCGTGTGTCCTACAGGTAGGTCGCGAGTATATTGTTGTGCCACCCGACACGAGCCGAGTTCATTGAACATGAGAGTTGCGACCCTATTCGTCTTCGCCGCCCTCGTCGCAGCGTCGTCGTGCAAGTTCACCTCCGACGCTACGCCCACCGGAATCCCGGGCACGTATAGGCTCGCCACCGTGGACGCCGCGCCGTTGCCGTTCAATCTCGGGGCGACCAAAACGGTCCGCGGGCAATTGGATCTTCAGGCGGCCGGGCACTTCACGCTAACCCAAACCGACAGCGGGGCGGGCGGTGCGAGCAATTTTTCATCGTCGGGCACATGGAACGTGACGGACAATGCCATCACGTTCAAGGACGACGCGACCTCGCTCCTCCTCGGTCTCGCTCTGCGCGATTCGGTGCGCGTGACCTATCACTTTCACGACAACCTGTACGTGAAGCAGTAGCGTCAACTGGTCACCAGATTACGGCTGGACGCTTCCGCCCAACCGTCGCACGAGTTGATCCAGGAAGCTCAGGCCGTCGTAGAAGGATTTCACGCGCAGCTTTTCGTCGCGGCCATGTGCGTTCGTTTCGCCCGGCGACGAAAAAATTCCGCTCACGCCGTAGGTCGGAATTCCGACTGCCCGCAGGCGATAGCCGTCCGTCGCGCCGGTGGACATCGTCGGGATCACCGGGATGTCGCCCCACATTTTGTGCGTGAGGTCGGTGGTAGCCGCCAACAGCCCCGGATCGATCGGCGGGACCGACGTTGGGAAGCTCGGCCGCTGCGCCGTCGTGTAGGTGATGGCGATGCCCGAGTCGGCGATCACGCGAGCGATTGTGGATCGAACCGCGTCTGCATTCGACGTCGGCGCCATGCGACAGTTCACGTTGGCGCTCGCCGTTTGTGGCAGTGCGTTGTAGGCATGCCCGCCGGCCAGTCTTGTGGCGACGCACGTCGTCCGCAACATGGAGGCGTAGCGCGCGTCCCGAGACAGCGTCGCCGCGGCGGTTGCGTCGTTGGGATTCTCCGCGATCGTGCGCATCGCCGCGCCAATCTCTGGCTTCTCGACTTTCGCAGTCTGCTCGAAGAAGGCTTTTGTGGTGGGATTCAGTTCCACTGGAAAGGTGAAGTGCGCTAGGCGGGAAAGACCGTCGGTAAGCTGGTAGATGGCGTTGTCGGGGCGCGGGACGCTCGAATGCCCGCCGGGGTTCGTCGTCGTGAGCGTGAAGTCGGCGTACACCTTTTCCGCCGCCTGAATGGTGTGAAAAACAGGGTGTGCGTCCGGGCCAGGGCCGGAGAGCGTTCCGCCGCCGCCTTCGTTCAGCGCGTACGCCGCGTCGATAAGCGCGCGGTGATGCTCGATCAGAAACGACACGCCGTTCGCGTCTCCGCCTTCTTCGTCGGCGGTGAGCGCCAGGATCAGGTCGCGATCTGGTCGCCAACCTTCCTGCTTGTAGCTCAGCACGTTGGCAACAAAGATCGCAGCCATGGCTTTGTCGTCCGCGGTCCCGCGGCCGAGGAAGTAGCCGTTTTGCTCGACCATGGTGAATGGGTCGCGCGGCCATTCGTCGCGCTTCGCGGCGACGACGTCGATGTGCGCGAGCAAAAGAATTGGCTTGGCGCCGCTCGGACCGCCGCGGCCATGATACCGAACGACGAGATTGCCCTTGGTCGGCTTGCCCGGTGGAACGAGGAGCTGTATGTCGGCCGCGGGAAATCCCGCGGCGCGAAAGCGTTTCGCCATTGCTTCGGCGGCGCGCGTCACCGACCCGACCGAGTCCGAGCTGTTGATGGAAACGAGCTCGGCGTAGATCTCGCGCGCGAGGCGCTGGTGCGGCGTGAGCGCGGACTGGGCACACACGGGCGTCGCAGCAGTGCACAGTGCATAGATAGTAAACAGCGAAGCGGCGGACGCGCGCGACATGTGAGGTCTCCCAGAGTCTTCCGAGGTCAGCCGCGGGGCGGGGCGCGCGGCTTGGCGAGCATGACAAACATGTCGCGGCGAACGAACGAACATCAAGCGGTGCGAACGGGCGGAATCTCGCGGGACACTGGCTGCGCGTTCGGTTCGCCGATCATAGCTTGGGCGTCATGCGCAAACGCCGCTCGGCCTTCCCTGAATTTGCCGTCCTCCGATCACTCAACACGCCGCGAAAGGTCCAGGACTTCCTGGACCGAATTCCGATCAACAAAGAGATCGAACACGAAACGTGCACCTCTCCCGTGGTGACGCTTCGGCGCAATACGGCGCATTGCATGGAGGGCGCGCTGCTCGCCGCGTTGGCGCTCTCGATGCACGGGCACAAGCCGTTGATTCTCGATCTGAAGACGACCGCCAAGGATGTCGATCATCTCGTAGCTCTGTTCAAAAAGGATGGCTATTGGGGCGGGATCACGAAGACGAACCACTGCGTGCTTCGATATCGCGAGCCCATCTACCGCGATGTTCGAGAGTTGGCGATCTCGTTCTTTCACGAATACTTCATGGACGACGGGAGAAAGACGCTCCGCAAATACTCCGTTCCGTTCGACCTCGACAAGTGGAAGGGCGACTGGATCTCGTCGAGCGACGATTTGTGGGATCTGCAGAATGCCATCGACGACTCTCCGCACCATGCGCTGGTGAATCGCCGTCAAATCGCCGGGTTGCGGAGAGCCGACGACATCGAGCGGCGCGCGGGCAAGTTGGAAGAGTGGTAGGCGTGACGCGCCGAGAGCCGGCGGCGTCCTTCCGTCAGTGGCCGGGTCCCCTCTATATATTGCCACCGACACCGCAACCGGCCTGGGGCGTGCGACTGTGAATCCAAAACAAGAACCGCCGCCGAGTCCCGGCTCGACTCCTGGAGTCTCGAGCCAGTGGTTGAAGAGCAACCTCGTCGCGCTGGGTTCGGCCGCGGTGTTCAGCGTGTATGGCGCGGGATACCTTCGCACGCGATCCGCGGCACAGCGGTTCGCCGACGAAGGTACCGAGCGGCGACGTCCGGCGCCTGCGGCCGCGGCACTTCCCGTCGCGACGGCTGCGCGCACCGACACCTCGATCGCGATGCAGGTCGGGGCCGCGCCAGCGCCCCAGCAACACGCGGCGAGCAAGCCTTCGCCAAAACCAAGAGTGGCGCCACCGGCTGCGAAGGTGCCAAACACCTCCGCGCCCGCGCGATCGGCCGACTCCACCGTCGCACCGCCTCCGACAGCGGTCCCCGCAACCACACCGGCTCCAACAGCGCCGGCGTCGCCAACCGCCGCGACGCAAACAGATTCCGCCGCTCAGGCGGACAAGGATCACCCGCACTACCACGACGGCATTTTTACCGGCTGGGGCACGTCGCGCCACGGCGACATTCAAGCCTCCGTGGAGATCAAGGGCGGGCGCATCATCGAAGCGTTCGTCAGCATCTGCCTGACGCGCTATTCGTGCTCGATCATCGCGTCGCTTCCACCGCAGGTGATTGCGCGCCAGAGCGCCGACGTGGATTTCGTCTCCGGCGCGACGCAGAGCACGAACGCCTTCTACTATGCGGTCGTCGAAGCGCTGAACAAGGCGAAGTGAGCGACGTCTTCGTCCACAGCGCGGCGCTGATGGGCACCGTCGTCACCATCCAGATCGTCGGGCACGGCGCAACGGAGGAAAAGCGCGCGGATCGGCGCGACGTCGTCACGCGAGCGATCGACTGGTTTCATCACATCGAGCGCTCGTGCACCCGCTTCAATGCAACGAGTGAAGTGCGACAGCTCACCGACCACGTGGGCACCGCTGTTCGCGTCAGCGCCATCGTCTATGAGGCCGTCCAGTTCGCACTCGCGCTCGCCGAAGAAAGCGGAGGCGCGTTCGATCCCACCGTGGGCCATCGCATGGAAGTGCGCGGTTTCGACCGAGAGTATCGCACGGGACGAGCGACGCGAACGAATATCGAGTCGAACGAAGCCGTGAGCTATCGTGATGTTGCCATCGACGCGACGAACAAGACGATCACGCTGCATCGGCCGTTGGTGCTCGACCTCGGCGCCGTAGCCAAGGGACTCGCGGTAGACATGGCTGCGCGAGAGCTGCAACCGTTCGAGAACTTCGCGATCGATGCGGGCGGCGATCTCTATCTCGGTGGAAGCAATGCGGACGGCGCGCCGTGGTCGGTTGGCGTTCGCCATCCGCGCGACGAGCGTGAGCTGATCGAAACGCTTCACGTCTCCAACGTCGCGGTGTGCACGTCGGGCGACTACGAGCGCCCGTCGGCTGACGCCGAGGGACACCACATCATCGATCCGCGCACGGGGCAGTCGGCGACAACGGTGGCGAGCGTGACCGTTGTCGCGCCTCTGGCAATGGTCGCCGACGGACTGGCGACGGCAGCGTTCGTGCTCGGTCCCGTGCACGGGCTCGAGCTCCTCGAGCGACACGGGGTGCGAGGGCTCATCTTGACGCCGGAGCTTGAGCGCTTTGAAACGCATGACGTTTAAGCGTTTCTTTCGAACGCCTAAAGGACTGCTGATCGTCGTCCTGGCACTCCTTACGGCGTTCGCGGCATTCGGTCCCGGGGTCGCGATCGCTGCGCATCGACTGGCTACGGGAGTGATCGCGGCCATGATCGTCGACGCGCCGATCCTGCGCGTTCGAAAAGGCAAATGGGTTTTTCCAGACGGCGCGCTGCTCACCGGTTGGTTCGTCGCGCTCATCCTCAGCCCGCACGAGCCGCCATTCGTCATCGCCGTGACCTCGGCCATCGCCGTTGCCAGCAAGTATGTCGCCCGCGCCGGCAAGGCAAACGTGTTCAACCCCGCCGCTCTCGGCCTGGTCGCCACGTTCTATGTGTTCGATCCGGCGCAGAGTTGGTGGGGCGCGCTCCCGGAAATTCCTTCGGCCGCCGTCGTGGTGCTCTTTGCGAGCGGCCTGTACATCACACGACGTGTGAACAAGGTGCCGGTCGTGCTCGCCTTTCTCGGCGCGTACTATTTCCTCATCACCGTCACCGCGTTCGTCGGCGACCCGGCGCGCGTCGCCGAGTTGTATCGAGCGCCCGATCTTCACGCGGCGTTGTTCTTTGCGTTCTTCATGGTGACCGATCCGCCGACATCACCGCCCAAGCATCGCGACCAACTGGTGTATGGCGTGATTGTCGCTGTGGCGAGCTATGCGGTATTCGAGCTGATCGGTGCGGCGTATTTTCTCCTTGCCGGTCTGCTCGTCGCGAACGTGTGGGAGGCGTGGCGCCGCCGCGCTGCCATCGCGGTGCGATAGAGTGCGCGCGGCGCGCCATACTCCGGCGCGCGAAACGTGCTATACTCGGTTTCTGCCTCTACCTGAGAAGGCGTTCTGGTCGACCTGCCGCGCCGTCGATTCAAGCTGGTCTTGGGCGTCCTTGCCGCGGCGCTGTTTGCGATGCTGGTTGTCGTCCGCGCGATCGATCTTCGCGCGCAGCGCGAGCAGCTTCTTCGAGGCGGAGATCGGCGCGCGGCCAACCTGGCCGTTGTGCTTACCGGGTATCTCGAGCAGGCGTTCGCCGCGGTCGATGCGTCGCTGCGCCAACTCTCGCTTCACAGCGAGCGCATCGGCGGTTCGTCCGCGTCGGCGGCAGAATGGAATCCGGCGCTCCTCTCGGCGCGCGCGGCCTTGCGAGTGGTTGGTTCGATCTCGGTGGTCGATTCCACCGGCGTCATTCGCCATTCCACACAACCTGCGATCCTCGGCCAATCACGCAGCGATCGCTACGTGTTTCGGCGGCTCGTCACGGACACGACGAGCGCGCTGATCACCGATCCGCCATTTCGCATCGTGACCGGGACGCACGCGTACATGATCCCGCTCGCTCGTCGTCTCACGACATCGCGCGGCCGGTTCAGCGGGATCATCGTGGCCACGTTCGTTCCCGACGAGCTCCGCGAGGTCTTTCGATCCGTTGACGTCGGCCAACACGGTGAGGTGACAGTCTTTCACCGCGATGGCGTCGTCGTTTTTCGCGAACCGTCGGATTCAAATCCGATCGGCGAGCTTGCGGAGCAACAGCCCACGTTCGAGGCTGCGCGACGTGTGGGTGCGAGCGGTGTCTTCCAGACTCAGGCCGCGGCGAATGGCCCCACACTTCGCACGGCGGCGCGATCACTCGCGGATCGCGGCCTCATTCTCACGGTGTCGCTCGACGAAGACGAATTGCTCGACGAATGGCGGCGCGATACCGTGACGACGATCGCGGTCGCCCTCGTGCTCGCCTTCGCGCTCGTTGCCATCATAGTTCTCATGTTTCGCGAGATGGACATCCGGGCCGCCGCGGCGGAAACGCTGAGCCAGTCACAACGTCTGGAGTCGATCGGCCGCCTCACCGGCGGCATCGCCCACGACTTCAACAACCTGCTTGGCGTGATACTCGGCAACGCGGAGTTGATCAAGGAGGGATTGGGGACGGAGACGGTCGAGGAGACGCACGAGTCCGCGATACAAATTGAGCGCGCCGCGCATCGCGGCGCCGCGCTGATCCGGCAGCTTCTCGCGTTTGCGAGACGCCAGCCGCTTCAACCGAGAATCACCGACCTCGCCGCGCTCGTCCGCGAATCCAAGCCCATGCTCGACCGTGTGCTCGGCGAGGATGTGGCCCTGCGAACGAACGCGGGCTCACAGCAATTCCCGGCCAACGTCGATCCGGTTGGCGCCGAGAGCGCGCTGTTGAATCTGTGTCTCAACGCGCGCGACGCGATGCCGAATGGCGGTACGATCGACATCGATCTCTCGAGCGTGATCGTGGACGCGCAGTACGCGCGTGCGAACTCCGAGGCGACGCCCGGCCGGTATGTCGTCGTCTCGGTCAGCGATTCCGGCGGCGGAATCCCTGACGAGCATCTCGCTCATTTGTTCGAGCCGTTCTATACCACGAAGGGATTGGGCCGAGGGACAGGGCTTGGATTGAGCAGCGTGTACGGTTTTGTGAAGCAGTCATCCGGTCACGCGAAGGTGACGAGCGAGATGGGTCGCGGCACTACTGTGAAACTCTTTTTCCCCGAAGCGTCGGAGCCAATGCCAGCACCAGAAGCAGAGCCCGAGAAACCCGAGACGTCTCGAGAGCGGGGCAACGTCGTTCTCGTGGTCGAAGATGAGCCTGATCTGCTCGCGCTCGCGTCGCGCTTTCTCCAGGACCTCGGCTATCGAGTCGTTCGCGCAACGAGCGGTCCCACTGCGCTCGTTGCCGCCGCTCGGGAGCCGCACATCGATCTTTTGTTGACGGACATCGTCATGCCCGGCGGCATGAGCGGGCGCGGTCTTGCCGCCGAGCTGCTTCGAACGCGCCCGGGGCTGCCGGTCGTCTATGCGTCGGGATACTCGGAAGACGCGTTCGAGGCCGACGGCCACGTGGGCGGAATCGTGGTCGCCAAGCCGTACGACCGCGCAAAGCTTACGGCGGCGGTTCAGGAGGCATTGAGACTGAGCGCGTTAGGGCAGTAGCGTCGGCGCGGTCACCGCGGGGAGGCCAGCCGCTTTGCGCTTGGCGTTCAACGACGCGAGTCCAGTGGTCTTGAGCGTCGTCCATTTGCGCATCACACCGCTCGACTCTGTGCGCGCACGCGCGGCGGCGGCGACCTGTCCCGCCGTTGGCGCGACGTCGGCGTCCTGCATTGCCATCACCGCGGTCATGAGTGAGTTGCTCACGCTCTCCAACGTGGGCGCTGCGCCGGCTGCTCCGCCACGTCCGCCGCCGCGCCCTCCTCGACCACCGCGTCCCGCCGCGGGTGCCGATGCCAACGAGTCCACCTGTCGCTTGAATGCGGCAACGTCATCGCCGGTCAACTTGTCGAGCGCCGCGACGAGCGCGCGCGCTTGTTCGTTGGCAGTGTGCGCCGCGACGGCTTCGCCGAAGATCCCGCGAGTCAACGTCGACAATTGCGCGAGGCCGGCGGCCGGCGTTTTCACGCGCGGATCGAGGCGCAGCGTGAGTGGTTGCGAGTACGTCTTGCCGTCGACGGTGAGGCGCACGGTGTACGCGCCGGGCTGCGCCCAGGGCGAGTAGGGGGCGTCGTACGTGTGGTGCGGCACCGCGCCGTTCGCTGCTTCGTCGCCGCCGGCGTTCGGATCTTCGATGCCGATCGGATCGTAGCGCAACTCCCAGCTGAACCGATGCGCGCCGGCGCGCGTGGAGATTTCATTCGGCGGTGCGGGCCAATAGAGCGGCAGTCCGCAGTCTGGAGCGTTCGGCCGTGCCTGGCAGATCTTGTCATAAGCAACCGGGTCGATGGCCGGATGCGGATTGAGCTTGAGGTCGTCGCTCGAGTAATCTCTAACAACTTTGCCAGCGGCGTCGAGGATCTCGAGCTTTACGGGACCCGACGCATCGCGCGCCAGCACGTAGTCGATGATCGCGCCCGGCCGGGGATTCTCGCCGGCTGGAAGTTCCGGCGGCCAGGGTGTGGGGTCGTTCGTGCCGGCCCGGACGCGTATCGCTGTCGCCGGCTTGAAGAGATACGCGTTGCCCGCGGCGGACGCGGTGCGCGCCTCGGCGATCTGGCGAAGCGGCGCGACGTTGTCGAGAATCCAAAAACCGCGCCCGTGGGTTCCGGCGATGAGATCCGAGCAAATGCAGGTGCTGTCGTCCTTGAGTTGGAGGTCGCGCACCGAGATCGCAGGCATGCCGAGCCGGAGCGACTGCCAATGGTCGCCATCGTCGAACGAGACCCAGACCTGCATTTCGGTCGCGGCGTAGAGCAGGCCCTTCTTTTTCGGATCTTCGCGAATGGAGTTGGCCACGCCACCCGGCGCGATGCCCGTGTTGATTTCCGTCCACGTTTTGCCGCCGTCATGCGTGCGCCAGAAGTGCGGATTGAGATCGTCAATGCGCATCGTGTTGGCCGCGGCGTACGCGGTGAGATTGTCGAAGTGTCCCGCCTCGATGTTGAAGATGCGCGTCCACGGCTTGATCGCCGGCGGGGTGACGTTCGTCCATTTTGCGCCGCCGTCCATGGTCACCTGAATGTTGCCGTCGTCGGTTCCAGTCCAGATGATCTTCACGTCGCGCGGCGACGGTGAGAGCGCCGTGATGCTGCCCTGCGGCCCCGGCGTCACGGTGCTTGCATACTTCCCGGCGGTCGCCGGAACCTCCCAGGTCTGGCGCGCGAGATCCGGGCTGATGCGCGTCCACGTGTCGCCGCGGTTCGTCGTCTTCCACACGACGTTCGATGCGTAGAACAGCACGCTCGGATCCACCGGCGACCAATTGATCGGCATCGTTCGAACGTTGCGACCGAACGCGGTGCCGCGATCGGTGGCCGCCGGACCGACCGCCTTGGTCTGTGCCGTCTTTCGATTGTAGAGCGAGACGTTGGTGCGCGCGCTTCCGAACACGAGATCGGGATCTTTCGGATCGGGCGCGGCGACGCCGTATTCCTGAATGTTGACCGGATGCCAGTCGTGGAAGGTGATCTCGCCGTCCATCGAACGGCTGTCCACGCACGCCGAGCCGGAGTCCTGCTGTCCGCCGCACACGCGATAGACGAATGTGTTGTCGGTGGACACGTGGTACATGGCCGCGGTGCCCTGGTTGTACCAGTTGCTCCACGACAGCCCGCGATTGGCGGAAACCACACCGCCTTGATCCGACACGGCGAGAATGATGTTCGGATTGTTCGGGTTGATCCACGTTTTCTGATAGTCGTCGCCGCCCGGTGCGCCGCGCACGGCCGACCAATTGATGCCGCCGTCTTCCGTGCGCCAGAACACGGTGGACGAGCTATAGACCACATTCTCATTCTTCGGATCGACGACGATCGTGGGCAGGTCGCCGCCGCCGATTCGTGCGAGCGGACGAGGATCGGGCACGCGCGGGTTCGTGCGGCCCGGCGCGTTCACGGCGAGGAACCAATGTTCGCCGGCGTCGGTCGACTTGTAGAAGCCGACGACGCCTGTCGTCGTGTTTGCCGCACCCCGACCGCCGCCGCGACCTCCACCACCCGCACCTTCGATCTGCGTTCCGGCCACCGTCGCGTAGAGTGTGTTTGGATTGCTCGGCGCCAGCGCGATGTTCGCTTGAATGATGCTGGGCAAACCTTCAGTAAGCTGCTTCCAGGTGGTGCCGCCGTCGGTGGACTTGAAGATGCCGTTGCCCGCGCCGCCAAATCCGCCGCCTTCGATGAAGCTCTGCTGCTGCTGCCAGAGCATCGCGTACACGGTGTTGGGATTCGTCGGGTCGATGTGGACGTCGTTGCCGCTGGTGTACTCGTCCTTATATAAGACTTTCGTGAACGTTTGTCCGCCGTCGGTCGAGCGGAAGATCCCGCGCTCGGCGTTCGGTCCATAGGGGTGGCCCAGCGCAGCGACGAACAACCGGTTGGGGTTCGCGGGATCGACATCGATCATCGCGATCATCTGCGAGTCGCGCAGTCCGAGGTGCGTCCAGGTCTTGCCGCCGTCAATCGACTTGTAGAGCCCGTCGCCGACCGCGAGATCCGGGCGAATGATGCCGGCGCCGCTTCCCACGTAGATGATGTTCGGATCCGACGGGGCCACCGCGATCGCGCCGATGGAGCCAGTCGGCTGCGAGTCGAAGATCGGAAGCCAGGTCGAGCCGTAGTCCGTCGAACGCCACACGCCGCCGTTGTCGAACCCGATGTAGAACACGTTCGGCTGACTTGGCACACCGGACAACGCGCGCGCGCGACCGGCGCGTACCGGTCCAATATGTCGCCAATGCAATTCCGGCGTGTTGTCGGCCGACTGCGCAGCGGCAACGGACGCCGTGATGCCGATCGAGAGAGACGCGAGCAGAGTGAGCGAGAAGCGTGGGGCTGAAATGCGCACGGGATCCGCCTGCTGGAGTTCGCCAATGTTCGTGAGCGCGCGCGCGTCCGAGCCGGAGACTGTTGCCAGGTACGGCGGCGCCAATCCGGAAACTGGTGCGCTCAACGCCTGAAGCTCAAGAGGCGACGGGCAATCCTAGCGATCGCGAGTCCACAAAAGCATCACGCCGCACGACGAGCCCGTGCGGTTGTACTGCGGTGGTATCGTCGCGCCGCCGGAATAGTACTCGACGCCGCCGAACTGATTGGTGCGGAGCTTCTCCAGGTCGTTGTCGGTCGAGAGAGCGCCGTCGAGGTAGACGTCGACGGCGCACTCGCCGCCTTGCAGAGCGCTCCTCGACGGTTGGCGCCTAGCCACGGCATAACACTCGCCGCGCCTGAATCCGGTCTTGGGGCACACAATGACGAGGCTCGGAATGGTCCGGACGATGTCCGTCAGTTTTCGATTCTCATATTTTCGCAGCTCGCCCTCGGTAACGAAGTGCCCAAACCCGGCTTTCCGTCGCTCCTCGAACGCGCTCAATCCCGGCGCGACATGCTTCAGAGCCGAATCGGTGGTCGTGACGGTCGGCAGCGTCTGAGCACTCGGCTCGAAGAGTACCGTGAGCGGCACGGTGTCGCTCGGCGAGATCTCGACGGCCAGCGTGACTGGACGAAAGCCGATCTTCTGAATCCGTACGAGGCTCGCGCCGTCCGGCAGAAACGCGAGCGTCACGCTGCCGGTCTTGGTCGTTTGCGCAGTGGTACGGTTGAGAACGTCGGTGACCTGCGCGCCTTCCACCGGCTCACCGCTTTGTGCGTTGTACACGCCGAGCAAACGGTTGCGGTACGAAGCCGCGCTCGCCGGCGATGCGGGGGTCTGAGCGAACACGCTCACCGCGCCGATGAATAGCGCGGCGATCTGAAGACCCGTGTGCAAACTCGCGGGATAATACCGCTTCGATCCAGCCGCGGCAGCGAGCAGTGAGCGACTCAGCACCCGTCCGCCGCGGTTCCCACGGGAACCGCACGCAAGCACTTCAGGAGAAATCCGCCGACCCGCCGCTCATACTCCGTCCGCACAAATTCGTGGAGATCCTCATGCCCCGCGCCAACGACCGCCCAAAAACTCTTCCGCGCCGGAGCGTGCGCGTACAACGACTCCGCCTCGGCGATCGGCGTGTAGTGGTCTTCGGTTCCTGAGATGAGCAACAGCGGCGCGTCGATGCGACCAATCCGATCGATGGGCTGCAGCTCCGATTCCGCGACTCCGATTTCCGATCCAACCAGACCGATCACCGGCGATGTGAACCAGCGGCCGATTCCGCTGAACGGTCCGAACCACGTCGCCAGGCGGTCGCTCACCGCTTGGCGAATGGTGGGATAGACCGACTCGAGCACGAACGCGTTCGCCGAGATGGGGCCTGGTCCGAGCAGCGTCGCGGCGCCGCCCATGGACACGCCGATCACTCCCACGCGCTCGTCGGGCATCATCTCGCGCACATACGCCATCGCCGCCGCGGCGTCGAGACTCTCGCGCGCGCCGAACGTGATGTGCTCTCCGGGTGATTCGCCGTGCGCCTGAAAGTCAGGTGCGAGCACGGTGAACCCATCGTTGTGTAGAAACTGCGCGCGGCCGAGCATGGCGGCGCGATTCGAGCCGACGCCGTGGAGAAGCAACACGACACCCGCGCCCGCGCGCCCGCGCGACAACCATGCGTGGATGAGGCTCCCCGACGCGCTGGCAAAGACGACGCTCTCGGCGCCGAGTTGTGCCGGCGGTGCCGCGATCGACGACCGCGCGGCGCTGGCCAGCGAACACCCGGGCACAGTGACGACAGTCGCCACGAGCCCAACACCAACGGTGATTCGCCGCGCGAACGGCAAAGCGCGAGCAGCCCAATGCGACATGAACGACCAATTCGAGAGACCGAGGCGACAACCGCCTTCTCAGTATATCGCCATGTCGCACAGCGTGTTCCCCACAACGAAGTCTGACCGCCCGCCGCGCGCCGGAACTGTCAAAACACGGCGCCAAAGCTGATTTCGACAATTGGCGCCGCCCGCCATTTGCGCGACGCGATCGTGAACGACAACGGACCGGGGGCGAGCATGGTCGCGATCGTGAGGCCCGCGCCGCCAACGTATTCGGACCGGCGAACCCTGGCCGGCCAGGCGTCGAAGGTGTTTCCGAGGTTGCCCCGCACGGTGGCGATGAGATTGTACGGAAGCTCCGCCTGCACGCCCGCCTGCGCGACCTGGATCGCCGTTCCGGCGCGCGACTGCGGCTCGAATCCGAGAAATGGAATGAATTGCGTGGACCACACCGCCGACCGCACCGATCCGCCGAGGAGGAATCGATCGTGCTCGGGAAGGTCGGCGCCATACGCATACCCGGCATCCACGCCGCCAACGAGCGTCACGTTGTTGAAGACGGAATACGCACCCTGCGCGTCGACGAAATGACGCGTAAACGTTGCGTCGCCGCCGCGGTCGTGATCGGCGACCTCGGACCGCCAGAGCAACGCGTAGCCGTGCGTTGGCGCGAAGCTTCGGTTGTAGGTGTCGGTGCGAAAGGTTGCGCCGAGCGCGGTGAACGACTGCGAGCGCAGCGCCCACTCGGGATCAGCGCCGGTCGCGCCGTCGTGACTCCACGTATGTGCGACGTCCACACTGACTACCGTCGAGCTGGAAAGCGTTCGTCCAAGCTCGGCGGCGATCTCGCGAACGTCGAACGTGGGTGACGCGATCGGCGAGACTTCACGAAAGTGGGGCAGCGACGTTCGAGACAGCGTGACGCGGTAGGTCTGAACGAAGTGCGCCTCAGGTCCTTCTCCCACGACATCGCGCGCGTCGAACTGCTGCTCAGCACCAAGGCGCGCACTCAAGCTGGCGCTCGACCCCGGACTGATCCAATCGGTGACAGTGGCGCTCGCCAACAGCCCAACACCGCGCGGCGTGTCGTAGCGCACCCCGAGTGCGAGCACGTCACGATCGCCTTCGGTGAGGTCGAACACGAGATCGCTCGCGTCGCCGCGCGGAACGAAGCGAAAGCTCACCTGATCGAAACGTCCGGTTGAATACACGCGGCTCACCGCCGCCTCGACCTTTGGCAGCGACACCCATGTGTCGTCGCCCAGCTCGAGTGTGCCGCGGACCATGCCGTCGGCGCCCCCGCTCACCTTGCTCCAACTCACCCGTCGAATGAAGAGAGAGTCAAGCTGACGAATGGCCGCTCGGGGACGCGTGGCACTGCGGAGTTGGCGCAATGAATCGGCAATTGCCGACAACTCCGCGCGGTGCGCCAGCGCCGCCGTTCGTCCACGCGCAATCCACGTGAGTGCCTGACTGAAATCGACCGACGGCAATCCGTTGATGTCGGGGTCGATGACGACGCGGCAGAGCGGCAGCTCGGTCAGGTTCGACGCCTGCACGCGAAAGGCGACGGTTTGGTCGACGATGTCGACGAGTGAGCGAAGACTGTCCACTGCTGCGACATGCTCTGAGACGTCCACGCAGATGAGAATGTCGGCGCCGAGCGCGCGCGCGTCGCTCGCCGGAATGTTGCGAACGACCGCGCCGTCCACCACGCGCCGCCCGTCGGCGAGACGAACCGGCGCGAACGCCCCCGGCACGGCGGCACTCGCCTCCATGGCCTGCGCGATTGACCCGCTGCTCATGAGAATCGGCTGCCCCGTCGCGAGGTCGGTGACCAGCGCCGCGTACGGTGTGGGCAACAGCATGAAGTTGGTATCGCCGCTCGCCGGCCAGGCAAAGCGTTCGATGTGTTCGGCGATGCCCTGTCGCGGAATGAACCCGATCGGCAGCCCGGGTCGCGCGCGGTTGAGCGGAAAGGTGATCGTGAATCGCTGATCGTCGATCTTGTCGGCGAGACTCTGGTAGCTGCGGTTGGTTGGCCGTCTGAAAAAGTTGCTCCAGTCTTCGGTTACCGCGAGATGCTCGAGGTCGCGCGGGGAATAGCCGACGGCGTAGAGCCCCCCGATGATCGCGCCCATACTCGTGCCGGTGACGAGGTCGACGGGAACGCCGAGCTCCTCCAACACCTGCAGCACGCCGATCTGCGCAAATCCTTTGGCGCTTCCACCGCTCAACACCAACGCGACCCGTGGATGCGGCACGTCGCTTGGGAGTGATTGAGCCCGCCCGCTCGCTGCGCTCAGCGTCAGCAATGCGAACGCCAAAGCGCAATGAAACGTGTGGCGAACAGTCATGGAGCGAAATCTATCCTTGAGGTTGACGCAGGCAGGCCGCGTCGTATGATCCGCGAATCCCGCACAGGTGATCAATGCATCGGCGCACGTTTCTCAGAGTCGGCGGCACGGCGGCGGCCGGGATCGCGATCACGGGGTGTCTTCCGTCACTTTCGTCGTCGCCGGCTCCGGCCCGCGTTGCGTTGCGCCGGCTGCCCAATCTCATGCCCGTCGATGCGTCGTGGGACCGCATCATTCGCACGACGGTGGGACTGCGCCCGTATCGCGACTCAGGATTTATCGTTGCCGCGGACCGGTTGGACGACAAGACGGTGATCCACAACTATGGGCACGGCGGGGCGGGGATGTCGCTCTCATGGGGAACGGGGTATTTGGCGACGGAGATGGCGTTGGCGCACGCCGATCGCCGCGCGGCGGTGATTGGGTGCGGAATCGTGGGGCTCACTGCGGCGCGACAGCTCCAACGCCACGGCTTCGACGTCACCATCTACGCCAAGGCGTTGCCGCCGGAGACGACGTCGAACATGTCGTGGGCGGGATTCACCCCCGTTTCCGGCCTCGTGGCGACGAACCATCGGACGCCGCAGTGGGACGCGCAGTTTCGCCGTGCGGTGGAGATCGCGTATCGCGAGCATCAACTGCTCGTGGGCTCCGGTCGCGGCGTCTTCTGGCTTGATGAGTATTATACAATTAGAGATCTATCTACTGTTGGCCGAAGCGGCGGCAGCAGCGCCGAAGCCGAGGGGGGCGGAGAACCGTTGTTGCCGCCCTCGGTCACGCTGGCGCGGACGATATTGGGACCGGGCGAGCATCCGTTCGCGTCACCGTATGCCGGACGACTTCCCGCCATGCGTTTCGAGCCGGGCATCTACCTCGACTCGCTGATGCGCGACGTCATCACGTTTGGCGGGCGGATCGTGGTGCGCAGCTTCGAGGCGAAGCAGGACCTTACGTCGTTGACTGAACGCCTGATCGTCAACTGCACCGGCCTTGGCGCAAAGGCGCTCTTCGGCGACGAGGAGCTCACCCCGATCAAAGGGCAGCTCACCGTGCTGGTGCCGCAGCCCGAGGTCAACTACTCCATCGCCGGCATGACGCCGCGGAGCGACGGCATCGTGCTCGGCCACGTGTCACAGAAAGGCGTGTGGTCGATGGATGTCGACGAAGACGAGCGAAAGAAGGTCGTCGATCGGGCGATCGCGTTCTTTCGTGGAATGAAGGCGCCTGGGCAGGTGTGACATGAACGTTCGTCAGTTCTATCTGGCGGCGTTCGTCTCGTCGCCGGCGGCTACGCCGGCGTTGCCATGATCTCCTTGAACGCCACCATGAAGCGCCGCATCTCGTCCGCCGTGCCGACCGAGACCCGCAGATGTTGGGTCATGGGCGGGAATGGCCGTCCGACCAAGACGGCTCTTTTTTGGAAGGCCTCGATCACCGGCTTCACCGGTCGCTTGAGACCCACCATGAAAAAATTCGTCTCCGACGGAATCACCGCGTACCCCAAGCTCTCGAGCTCCGTCGTCGTCTTTTTGCGAAGGTCGAGTGTGATTGTCTTGACGCGCGCCTGCGACTCCGTGTCCTTGAGCGCCGCCACGCCGCCCCACTTCACGACCGCGCTGATCGAGTCGCTGATGTACGGCGTGAGCTGGCTAATGACATCGGGGGTCGCGATTGCGTAGCCGAGTCGCATGCCGGCGAGCGCGGCGATCTTGGAGAACGTGCGCGTGACGACCACCGGGCGTCCCGCGAGCACGTACGGAACGGACGTCGCGTAATTTGAATCTTCGACGAAGTGGAAATACGCTTCGTCGATCAGCACCGGCACGTCTTCAGGAATTCCGTCGAGCAGCTGCTTGATCTCCTGTTTGGTGACAATGCGACCGGTCGGATTATTCGGATTGCAGATGTAGACGAACCCGACGTCCCGATAATGCATCTTCGTCGCGTGGATGAGCGCGGGGATGTCCTGCCGGTAGTCGGCCGTGAGCGGCAGCGTGATCGCCTCGCCGCGAACGCTCTCCGCGTGCGAATAGACAAACCCATACGACGGCTCGACGCCGACGACCTTCTTGCCGTTGCTCGCGAACGCCGATCCCATCACGTCCAGGATCTCGCCGGAGCCGGCGCCGAGGACGATGTTCTCCGGCTTCACGCCGTGATGCTTGGCAATCTCGTCGACGATGCCGCCGTCGGGATAGCCGTAGCGGTTCGCGTACTTGAAGGCCTGCGTCATCGCCTTCATGACGGCTTCGGTCGGCCCGTACGGGTTTTCGTTGAAATTCACTTTGGCAAGGAGGTCGTAGTCGTCGCTCTCGACGCCAAAGCGTGGACGGGGAACTCCTTCGGCGAGCAGCTCCATTGGAGACTTGAGCGTCATGTAACCCACGGCTGTGGCGACTCCGCCAACAAATCCGCGACGACTCATCCCTTTCTGCGTGAGCATGGCTGGCTCCCCGTTTCAAATCCATTGCGCCTAGTGAGGCGATCCCTTTCAAGAGAACGCTTTTCGGTGTTTTCCGCCATAGGCGCGCCGAATGTGGGATCCGTCGGCGTAAAACCGTTCCCTTTCTTTTTGGACGACCGCGGGAGGCCTCTCATGCCGTCCCGAGGTCGTTCCCCAAAAAAACACTCCGTCCGGGCTCGTGGCGTGCCCACAATCTCTGCATCGATTCCGTGCGGTTTGCGCCATTCCGCGGATTCCGTAGCCAACCGCCCCGCGCCCGGTCCAACGAATCGCCCAGCGCACGGCGCCCACCCGGATTGCCCACACCAACAATGTGCCGCATACTCCCCGGTCTTCTTCCAACAACCGTCGACACAATGGATCTGATCGGTTTCATCGGACTAGGAAAAATGGGGCGGCCCATGGCGGCCAACCTTTGCCGCAAAGGTGCTCGGGTCATTGCCTACGACGTCGACGCCGCGGCCCTCAAGGCGCTCGCGGACCTCGGCGCAACCGCCGCGAGCAACGTGCGCACCGCGACCGCGGAATCGGACGTCGTGTTTACCATGCTTCCAGACTCCGCGATCGTCGAGCAGGTGATTGCCGGCGCGGATGGCGTGCTGGCGAATGCGCGCCGCGGAAGCGTCATCGTGGACATGAGCACCATCGACCCGCGCGTGACCGACCGCCTCGCGGCCGCCGCGAGCGCGAAGGGTGTTGGGTTCGTCGACGCGCCGGTCGGACGGCTGGCGAGCCACGCCGAGCGCGGCGAATCGTTGTTCATGGTCGGGGCTGCCGACGATGTGTTCGCGCGCGTGAAGCCGCTGCTCGAATCGATGGGCTCGACGATTCATCACTGCGGTGCCGTCGGCGCCGGTATGCGAACGAAGCTCGTCAACAACTTTCTGGCGATCGTCTCCTGTCAGATGAACGCTGAGGCGATTGCGTTGTCGCAGCGCTTCGGGCTGTCGTTGGAGAAGACGCTCGACGTCATTCACGGGACCACGGCCACGAACGGGCAGCTCAAGATGGCGTGGCCCACCAAGGTGCTGAAGGGAGACGTGGAGCCCGGGTTCACCATCGACCTGGCGCACAAGGATCTGTCGCTCATCGTCGAGGCGGCCAACACCGAGAAGGTGCCCGTGTCCATCGCCGCGATCGCGAAGGAAGCGTACAGTGCGGCGCGCGCGCAGGGGCACGGCGGCAAGGATTTTTCCGCGATGGTCGATATCTTATGCGAGCTCGCCTCGATCAAAACGCCACGTTTACAGTCTTAAACAGTCTCGAGGACGGATGACCACGACATTCCCGAATTTCATCGACGGCCGGGCCGTCGAGTCGACGGATACAAGCACCGACCTGAATCCATCCAACACAAAGGATGTGGTCGGCGAGTTCGCTCGCGGCACCACGGCCGACTTGGATCAAGCCATCGCCTCGGCGCGACAGGCGTTCAAGAAATGGTCGCGCACGACGCCGCAGGAACGATTCGACATTCTCGATCGCGCGGGCACCGAGATTCTTGCGCGCAAAGATGAGTTGGGACGGCTCCTGTCGCGTGAGCAAGGGAAGCCGCTGGCCGACGGGATCGGAGAGGCTGCGCGCGCGGGCTACATCTTCAAATATTTCGCCGGCGAAGCGCTTCGCATCACCGGTGACAAGCTCGACTCCACTCGGCCGGGCATCGAGGTGGAAGTCACGCGTGAGCCGGTGGGTGTGGTGGCCGCGATCACGCCGTGGAATTTCCCGCTGGCCATTCCGGCGTGGAAAATCGCGCCCGCGCTTGCGTTCGGGAATTGCGTCGTGTTCAAACCGGCCGAGTTGGTGCCGGCGTCGCCGTGGGCGTTGGCGGACATCGTGCAGCGTGCCGGTCTGCCGGCCGGTGTGCTCAACCTGGTGATGGGACCTGGCGCGAAGCTGGGTGCGGCGCTCGCGTCATCGCCGTCTATCGACGCGGTGACCTTTACCGGATCGCGCGATATTGGTCCCGGTGTCGGAGCCGCGGCGCTGAAAAACGGCGCCCGCGTACAGTTGGAGATGGGCGGTAAGAATCCTCTCATCGTGCTCGACGACGCGGATATTGCGACGGCGGTCTCGGTCGCCGTCAACGGCGCGTTCTTCCAATCGGGCCAGCGCTGCACCGCGTCGAGTCGCATCATCGTGACGGACGCAATTCATGATCGCTTCGTGGCGGCGATGGTGGAGCGAATGAAGAACCTCGTCGTCGACGACGCACTCAAAGCGGGGACCGAGATCGGTCCCGTGGTGGACGAGCGACAGCTCGGCAAGAATCTCGAGTACGTGGAGATCGGCAAACACGAGGGTGCGCGACTGGTGTACGGCGGCGAGCGGTTGAAGCGCGACACCGACGGCTACTACATGGCGCCGGCGATCTTCGCGGATACCGCGCAGGAGATGCGAATCAACCAGGAAGAGATTTTCGGACCGGTCGCGGCGATCATTCGCGTTCGCGACTACGACGAAGCGCTGGCGGTGGCCAACGCGACGCCGTACGGGCTGTCGTCCGGCATCGTGACGACGTCGCTCAAGTATGCGAACCACTTCAAGCGGAATTCTGAAAGCGGTTTGGTGATGATCAACCTGCCGACCGCCGGACTCGACTATCACGTGCCGTTTGGTGGACGAAAGCTGTCGAGCTACGGGCCTCGCGAGCAGGGCGCGTACGCGAAAGAGTTCTACACGATCGTCAAGACCGCGTACATCGGTTCGTAGGCTTGGCCGGTTCGTACCACGCGTCTTGCGCGTGGCAGGGCAGGGACGCAGGCTTTAGACTATTCTCTCGGTCCCAAGCCTCCGCCCTCCCCAATGCCATGCGAATATCGTTGCGGCGCACCCTCGCCCTCGTCGTGATCGCGCTCCTGGCTCACCGTCGCGATCTCACGTCCCAAGTCAGCACGCTGCGAATCCCGTTCGAGCGCTACACGCTGCCCTCGAACGGACTCACCGTCATTCTCTCTGAAGACCACACCACACCCATGGTCGCCGTGGACGTGTGGTACCACGTCGGATCGAAGAACGAGGAGCCGGGCCGCACCGGGTTTGCACACCTGTTCGAGCACGTGATGTTCACGGGCTCCGGACACGTGCCGTATGGCGTGCAGGATCGCCTCACTGAAGGCGTCGGCGGACCGCCCAACAACGGCACCACGAGCAACGATCGCACCGCGTACTACGAGACCGTTCCGTCGAACTATCTCGAGGCGCAGTTCTGGATCGAGTCCGACAAGATGGGTTGGCTGCTCGACGGGCTCGATATCGCGAAGCTGAATGCGCAGCGCGACATCGTGAAGAACGAGCGCCGGCAAAGTGTAGACAACCAACCGTACGGTCGCGCGAACGAGATCATTACCGCGGCGATGTACCCCGCGGGTCACCCGTATTCGTGGCCTGTCATCGGCAGCATGACGGACTTGAGCAACGCGTCGGCCGACGACGTGAAAAACTTTTTCCGCCTCTACTACGCGCCCAATAACGCCACGATCACTGTCGCCGGCGATTTCGATCCCAAGCAGGTAAAGGCGTGGGTTGCGAAATATTTTACCGACATCCCGCGCGGTAAACCGATCACGCGACCCAAGTCGCCGGAGGTCAAGCTCCCGGCGGAGAAGCGGTTGGTATACGAGGATCGTGTGCAGCTCCCGCGGCTCTACATGGTGTGGCCCACGGTCGGACTCACACATCCCGACGCCGCGGCGTTGAGCGTCCTCGGCAACGTGCTCTCCGGCTCTCGCACTCGGCGTCTCACCAAGGCCCTCGTCTACGATCGCCAATCGGCAGCGCAGGCGTTCGCCGGACAACAGTCGAGTGAATCGGCTGGAACGTTCAATCTCACCGTGATCCCGCGGCCCGGTCACTCGCTCACCGAGTTGGAGCTGTCGGCAGATTCCGTGTTCGAACGGATCAAGAAGGAAGGACCGACCGCCGAAGAGCTGCAGAAGGTGAAGGCCGGCGTCGAGCTCAATTCCATTGGCAGACTCGAATCGATCTTCGGAAAGGCCGAGACGTTGGCGAACGGAAGTGTGTTCTTCAACGATCCCAACTACTACCGAACCAATCTTCAGCAGACACTCGCCATCACGTCGGCCGACGTGAAGCGCGTCGCAAGCAAGTACCTCACGAAGGGGCGCGTCATTCTGAGCATCGTGCCGATTGGGAAGTCAGATCAGGCAGCCAAGCCGCAGGCGAGCGTCAAGGTCAGCGCCCGGTCCACCGCGAAAAACTCATTGGAGGCGCAGTGATGCAGACCTCTCGCTCGCGCGCAGTCGCGCTCATGGCCGCGGTGGCGCTCGCGTCCGGAATTGGCTCGCGCCTTTCCGCCCAAGCAACCCTCGACCGCACGCTCGAGCCAACGCCGTTGGCGCCCAAAGCGCTCCGCGTGCCGACGTGGACGCACACCAAGCTGGCCAACGGCGCGGAGCTTGTCGTCACGCCCAAGCGCGACCTGCCACTCGTGTCGTTCACGATCAATTTTATCGGCGGGGCGAGTCAATTTGAGCCGGCTGATAAAACCGGCCTTGCCGGACTGACCACTGCGATGATGCGTGAAGGCACGACGACGCGCAGCGGCGATCAGCTCTCCGACGCGCTCGAGTTGCTCGGCGTTGGCGGTGTCGGTATCGGGATTGGCTCCGAAAGCGGCGCGATGGGATTCAGCTCGACCAAGGACAAGCTGGCCCCAACGCTCGACGTACTCGTCGACATGATGCTGCATCCGTCCTTTCCAAACGACGCGCTCGAGCGTTTGCGTGGGCAGACTCTCGTCAACCTCACGCAAGCAAAAGATCAGCCGCCGGCGATTGCCGGCAACGTGTTCTCGCGCGTGCTCTACGGCTCCGACCATCCGTACGGTCGCGTGCAAACCGAGCAGAGTGTTCGGTCGATCACTCACGACGACGTTGTTGCGTTTCACAAAGCCTACTTCCGGCCCGGCCATGCGATCGTGAGCGTGACCGGCGATGTTGATCCCGCCGCCGTCAAGGCGACGATCGAGAAGGCGTTCGCCGCGTGGCCGGCGGGCGGCGATCGACCAGTATTCTCATATCCCGCCGTTCCGCCGAAAGCCGCAACGACGATCTATCTCGTCGACAAGCCGAAGGCGGCGCAGTCGGTATTCGCCATCGGTCTCGTGGGGCCGCCGCGCGACAACCCTGACTACTTCGCGCTCCAGGTGATGAACACCATCCTCGGCGGAATCTTTCAGTCGCGGCTTCAACACAACATTCGCGAGGAAAAGGGATATAGCTACGGCGTGAACTCGCGCTTTGCTTACGGAAAGGGACCTGGCGCATTTCGCGGCGGCGGTTCCATGACCACCGCGAAGACCGACAGCGCGCTCATCGAGTTCATGAAAGAGCTGCGCGGCGTGCAGGGTGCAAGACCCTTTACCGATGATGAGCTCGCGCAGGGGAAGGCCGCGCTGGCGCAGAGCCTGCCGAGCGATTTCGCGTCGGTGGCGGCGACGAGCAACGCCGTCGCGAGTCTGTACCTGCAGGATCTGCCGCAGGACTACTACCAAACCTTCGCCGCGAAGGTCAACGCGGTGACGAAAGACGATCTCGTGCGAGTCGCGAAGAAGTACATCGACCTTGATCATCTCGACATCATCATCGTTGGTGATCGAGCCGTGATCGAAGAACCGTTGCGTCAGACGCACATCGCGCCAATCATCCTGCTCGATATCGATGGGAAACCCGTCGCCGCTAAAGTCCAGCCCTGAACGTCCTCGGACAATCGCCAGGTTTCGGCTGCGGCGCGTCGTCGCGAGCGCGCTCGTCGCCGTTACGGCGGGCGTCGGCGCGAGCGCGCTCGAACCGCAACATGCCACGAAAATCCTCGCTGTCGTGGCGGGGGTTCTCCTCGTGGCTGCCGCCGTCTTGCAATCGGTCGGCGAGGGTTGGCGGAAGCAGCAACGCTGGCTCACGCTCGCGCTGTGGCTGGTCACGGCCGGCGCGGTCGGTATTATCGTTCGATCGATCGTGCATTCCTTTCGGGGATGACGCCTGGGCGCGCACCTCACGACTTTCCTCGTGCCTTGCGCGGATGATCGCGTGGTGCCGGGCCTGAACCGCTTCAGCACGGATTCGTACGGTCAACGCACGGGCTCGAACGGAGGCCGACGGGTGTCCGTGCGTTGTCGGTCTTTAGCCGGTCTTTAGTCGGTATGTGTCCGTGCGAATGCTGTTCTTGGGTCCGCGCGACAACCCCCCCGACTTCCTCGAAGAAACACGACGACGTGTCGCTGGCGGCCTGCGGCGCTATCCGACCAGGATGTACAAAAAGGTCTTCGGCGTCGCGCCCCCGTGACCATTGTCGCACCGCAGCATCATCTTGAGACTCTGTGGATGCACAATACCGTTCCGAAACTCGGTGATCGCGTCTCGTTCGAGCCGATCGAACGAGTCCTCGACAAAGAGCCCGCCATCCTCGTAGATGGGGACCATCAGCTTGAAGTCGGGCTTGTTGACGCGATGCTTCAGAATCCGAGTCTCGAGATCATTCGATATTCCTATATAAAATTTACTGAATTCGTCCTTCATGGCAAACGCCTTGAGCACCAGCCGCAGATGGCCAATCACGGCCGCCCGATCGACGACGGACGCTTTGAGCGTGTACTTGTCGCGCGGATTGATGAACGTCAACGGCATGGCGTCAAGACTCTGATCTCTCGTGGAACGCGTCGGGAGCGGCCGGCGTCGGCGTCGCAGGCAAGGAGCGGTGTCTCGTGGACAAGCATGAAACGCGCTGTCGCAGTCGTCCAGACGTGCAAGTTAGCTTGCGTTGGATGCGATGCCGGACTGGGCCGAGCGCAGATGGCGAGATGTCGGCTTCGACAGCGCACATGCCGGCTCGCGGCCTTGCGCCTTCCGCACGTTGAACATGCCGGAAACGCCTCCCGACTCCTTGTGCCGGTCGCCGGTCGTCGTGAGAATATGCGCGGGGAAATACGACGTGAACCTGCGGCGCCGGTCAAGGCGACCGGCGCGTTTCAATGATCACCACTAAACCCGCGCACCGTCCTGGTATACCGATTCGTTCCACGCCGTGACCATGATGTTCCGTGCAAGAGTGTTCGCAGCGGATGGATGAGGACTGGCGTATAGATTCTGGAATGCACGATGCGAGCTCTGATCGAGCGATGTGGCTCGATGGCGACCCTGTTTTCGAGCGCTGTCGGCCACGTCATCGCGGATTTTGAATACCAAAGCATACCCGCCCCCCGCATCGCGATTCCCCGTCGCCACGTCACCACTGATTCGCTACCGGCTTCCGCGCGGAATCGTCATCCTCCTGCTCGCGGCGCTCACGGTTGTTGTGGGAATCGCATACTTGTATCTGAGCTCCGCGCTCCTCGCCAGCGCGGGGCGCCGCGCAGAAACTGCCTCAAAGCGCCTCGCGGGAAGCTTGACCGACGCCGCACGACAGCTGCGGATCGACGTGTCGCAGGTGGCATCCGATACCACGATTCAACGTGCCGCGCTCGCGCCGGCCGGCGACGCCGGTGACGCAGCCCGGCTCGCCGCCGACCGCGTGCTGACGCCGCGTATCGTGCGTGCGCTCGTCGGGATCAAGCTCCTCGACACCGCACATCACGAGATGCTGCTCGTCGGTCAATGGCCGTCCGGAATCCCCGTGCCGCAAGTGGTCCGGACCTCGCCGTCGGACACCGGCGATCTGCGCGTCGGGCCCTTCGAGGCCAATGCCGACACGATCTACTACGCAACGTCATTCCCCATTCGCGTCGACGACGCAGTCATCGGCAGTTTGGTGGAGCTTCGCCGCATCTCCGATCCGGGAAGCGGAAAGATCTTCGCCGACTTGGTGGGCTCGGACGCAAGTCTCCTCATCGGCGCTCGTTCCGGCGGCGTGTGGACGAATCTGGAACGAGCAGTCGACCGACCAACCCTGCCGGCAGCTGACACGGGTTTCGCCGAGTACCGCGGCACCGACGGCAGTCGCCGAATCGGCGCCGTCGCCCCCGTGGCGCGTACCCCATGGGTGGCGTGGGTCGAATTTCCCTCGAACGTGATCCTCGCGCCGGCGCATCGCTTCCTCAGCATGATCGGCGCCGTGGCTTTCATCGTTCTCGTCGTTGGCGGCGTGGGAGGATGGTGGTTCAGCCGGCGCATTGCGATTCCGCTCGAAGAGGTCACCCTCGCCGCCGAAGACATCGCAACTGGAGACCTTTCGCGACGGGTTGCCACACGCGGCACCGACGAGCTCGGCCGCCTGGCGATGTCCTTCAACAGCATGGCGACGCAGGTCGAAGACGCCCACCACGGACTCGAACGTCGCGTCGCCGAGCGTACCGCGGAGCTCGAGGCCGCGCTGGCGGAGCTGAGCACTACGCAGGAAGAGCTGGTCCGCAAAGAACGCTTGGCAACACTCGGCCAACTCGCCGGAAGTGTGGGACACGAGCTCCGCAACCCGCTCGGCGTCATGACGAATTCGCTCTATCTCCTGTCGATGGTCGCACCGGCCGAGCCGCCGTTGCTGCGGGAGTATCTTGCCATCATCAAGGGTCAGGTCACGCTGTCGGAGAAAATCGTCGGTGACCTCTTGGACTTTGCGCGCGTCAAGACGCCGACCACCGAAAGATTCGCCCTTCGCTCCGTCGTCGACGAGCAATTGGCGCGCGCCGGCTCGCTCGCAAACATGACCGTTTCCAGCGACGAAGAACCCAACCTGCCTCCGATCGTCGCCGATCGAGTTCAAGTGGGTCAGATCGTTTTGAATTTGTTGACGAACGCCGTGCAAGCGGTGGGTGACGCCGCCGGCAGCATCATCGTGCGGTCTCGATTCGAGGCGCCGGGTCGTCTGCGCCTCGATGTCGTGGACACGGGCTGCGGCATCCCCCCTGCCAACCTCGAGCGCATCTTCGATCCGCTGTTTACGACGAAGGCGCGCGGGATTGGACTGGGTCTTTCCGTGTCACGACAGCTGGCGCGTGTGAACGGCGGCGACATCGTCGTCATGAGTGAGGTCGGCGTGGGCTCGACCTTCTCGCTTGTGCTTCCCGCAGCGCGCGCGGCCTCGTGAAGCGCGCGCTCGTAGTCGACGATGATCGCATGATGGTACGAACGTTATGCGATATCCTTCGCATGCACGGTTGGGACGCGACGGGTGTGTTCAGCGGCGAGGAAGCCGTGCAGGCGGTGATCGCCAACGGGTTCGACGCCGTGCTGATGGACGTGCGCATGGAAGGCATCGACGGCGTGGACGCACTTCGTCAGATGAAGCGCGTACGACCGCTCATTCGCGTCGTGCTCATGACCGCGTACGCCGGCGCCGATCTCCTCGAACAGGCACAGCGCGAAGGGGCTCTCAAAATCCTCGCCAAGCCGGTCGCGATTCCGAGCCTGGTGCAAATGCTCGAAGTGGGGGCCCGGGAGGACGGACCCGGCGGCCGGCGCGTGCTCGTGGTCGATGACAACCGAGAATATCTCTCGACGTTGTGCGGTGTCCTCCGGACCGCGGGCTACACGGTGTTCGATGCCGAAGATCTCGATCAAGCGCTCGCCAAGCTCGAGGAAACGCACCCGAGCGTCGTGCTCCTCGACCATCGCCTGAAAGACATGGAGGTCGGCGACTCCGTCGTCGCGATCAAGCGTGTGAGTCCGGCCGTCGCCCTGATTCTCTACACGGGTCAAGGGGATCTTCGGGAGGCGACGTCGAAACTTCCCCCATCGTGGATTCATGCGTGCCTCAAGAAGCCGTTCGCGCCCGATCAACTGATTGGTCTCCTCAATGACATCTTTGGTTAGCCCGCTGCGCGAAGCGTTGCGCGTGTTGGTCGTCGACGACGACGACCAGATGCTCCGGACCATCGGAGACATCCTGCGATTTCGCGGCTATCTCCCGATGGCCGCGCTGTCCGGCGAAGCCGGGCTTTCGATTGTCGAGGACATGGCGGTGGGGCCGGCGATCGCGCTGGTCGATCTTCGTCTGCCCGACATGGATGGCATCGATCTGATCGGTCGACTCCACGAGATTTCCGCGTCCACCGAAGTCGTCATCCTCACCGGCAACGCCTCGGTCGACAGCGCGGTGCGGGCGCTCCGCGAACAGAGCTATGACTATCTGATCAAACCGGTTGCGCCCGAGCAACTGCTCAACAGCATGGATCGGGCTGGCGATCGCTGGCAGCGCCGGCGCGCGGAGGCGGCGTTAGCGGAAAGCGAAGGCCGCCTTCGCCGAGTGTTCGACTGCGTGAGCGATGGACTGTTTGTCACGGACCATCAAGGGCGGATCACCGACGCGAATGCCGCGGCGTCCAAACTGACCGCGGAAAATCTGTCGGTGCTGTGCACCAAGTCGTTCGGTGCGCTCATCAGCCCAGCGCCCGGTGCGCCGGGTCAGGAACATCCGGCAAAGACACCGCCGCTTCCGCCGCCGGGAGAGTATCGCCTCGCGCGCGCCGACGGCACCATCAGGGCGATCGACGTTCGCACGAGCGGTCTCACGTCGGACCTCTACGTGTACACGGTCCGCGATCTCACCGTGCAGCGCGGGCTCGAAGAGCAGTTGAATCACGCGCAGAAGATGGAGGCAATCGGGCGGTTGGCCGGCGGCGTCGCGCACGACTTCAACAACATGCTCACCGCCATCCTCGCTTACGGCGAGCTGCTCTCCACCCGGCTCGGCCCCGAACACGACGGGCACGAGGAAGTTGATGAAATCATAAAGGCCGGGCGTCGCGCCGCGGCGCTCACGTCACAGCTGCTCGCGTTTGGCCGGAAGACGCTCCTGCAACCGAGAGTGCTCGACGTGGCCGCGATCGTCGCGGACCTCGAGAATATGCTCACGCGCCTCATCGGTGAAGATGTCAAACTGGTCACGCACTACGAGCCGATGACCTCGCGCGTTCGCGCCGATCCTGGGCAACTCGGTCAGGTCGTTATGAACCTCGCGGTCAACGCGCGGGACGCGATGCCCAACGGCGGAACACTCTCGATCACCGTCAGCCGCGTCGCGTTCGCCGAAGACCACACCCACATGCACGGTGTCGTTCCGGCGGGCTCGTACGTTCTTCTTCAGGTGACGGACACCGGAATGGGAATGAACGCGGAGACCATCGCGCACATCTTCGAGCCATTCTTCACGACAAAAGAAGCGGGGAAGGGCACCGGACTGGGTCTGTCCACGACGTACGGCATCGTGTCGCAGAGCGGCGGTATCATCGAAGTCGACAGCGTGCTCGGTCGTGGAACGACGTTCCGAATTTATCTCCCCAGCGTCGGGCGCAATTCAGATCCGTCGGCGACGCCCCCTCGACCGGCACGCGCCGTCGATCAAGGCTCCGGGACCATCCTGCTCGTCGAAGACGAACGAGCGATTCGCGAGCTCATCGCGCGCATTCTGCAGGCGTCGGGCTATCGTGTGCTCATTGCCTCCAACGGCGCCGAGGCGCTTCGGCTCGCCGCGGAGCATCCGGGAACGATCGACCTGCTCACGACGGATGTCGTGATGCCTGGAATGACAGGGCCGGAGCTCGTGGCCAAGCTCCACGAAACTCGCCCCGGTCTGACGGTGCTCTACATGTCAGGCTACGCGAGTGGCACCGGGACGCATCAAGCGCTCGACGGACTCGATGTCACGCTATTGCAGAAGCCGTTCACGTCGAGTGAGCTGATGCAAAAAATTGCCGAATGCACGGGGCGCGCGAATCGCTGAGCGCCCCCGCGAGTCTAGCGCTGCATGGAGTACGCGAATCCGACGCCGCCGTTCATCGGCACAATCGTCGTACCCAACAAGGCGCGATCCAACTTCGAGCGGCGATGTGAGTGCGCGTAGTGCACCACCTTGGCGCCGATCAACGTCCCGACGAACGCTCCCGATGCGACGTCGCTCGCCCAATGCTGGTTGAGATACATCCGCGTGACACCAGGAATCATCGCGGCCCCGTAAAGCAGCGGAGCCACAACCCACGTGGCTCCCGGCCGACGTTCGTGAACCTCGCCAACGAGCGCCGCGGCAGTGGCGAACGCCGACGATGAGTGCAGCGAAGGAAAGGAGCGGTCCTCGAACTTCGTGAAGCCGCCGCCGAACTCGAACTTGAACGCGTCGTCGGGTGAGACGCGCGGCCGCACTCGGCCAATGGGTCCGCGAATCAACTCGCTCACCACGTTGTTGAGCACGATGGCCTCGGTCCAGTGGAGGCCGACATCGGCAACGGTCCCGGATCGAACGAGCCGCCCAATCCCGTAGGTGACCACCGCGCCGATCGTGAGCGGCGTTTCGTTCAGGTGCGTCAAGTTGTCGAACAAATTGCGCCGCGACGTGCCGCCCTGAACGCTCGGCGACTGCGTCCACCGAGTGATGCGCTCGTCGAATTGTGCGATCCCCACGGTGCCGGCAATCGCTACGCCCGTGAGTAGCGCATCTCGGCGCGTGAGAAATGTTTTGTCGACGCGGCTGGAATCGCTGGATTGAGCTCGAATCGATCCTGCGTTTACGGATTGATGCACGAGCCCAAGCAACGCGGCGATCAGTCTGTAACGATTGGTCATCAATCCGCGCTTTCGCACGAACTGATCCAGCGTACGCCGGAGGCTCGAGCGGCCGGCTAGTTGTCTCGAAGCTTGAATGCCCCACGAAGCGATCGCTCACCGAGCACCGAGAACGAGACGGTCCGCGATCCCTTGTATTGCCGAGCCCAACCGAGCTCCACACAGCGAGTCAGAAGCGCAGCACCAACCGCCCCGGCCATGTGTTTACGGCGAACGCTCCAATCCAGGCAAAGCAGGCAGAGCGCCCGACGACCGCGCCGCAGTGTTTCGACGTCGATCCCGAAGTCGCTGAGAAACAGCTCTCCGGGCTCCGTGACCGTCACCGTTTTTTCGGCGGCGTGCACGAAGCCGCCGTCACTCAGGCTGTCGAACACGAGGACTCCAAGCTCGCCGGCGAGATGATCGTAGCACACGCGGGCTTTTCGCATGGCAGGATCGGGAGGCCCCGAGTCCACCCGCACCGCGCCCACCCGGTGTGCGAGACCCGTGAGGCCCTCGATGACCGCGCCAACATCGTGATTCGATAGACGGAAGTAACGGTGGCGTCCGGAATGCTCGACGGCGACGAATTGCGCACTCACCAACTCTGATAAGTGCGAGCTCGCTGTCTGTTTCGTCAGGCCCGCGGCACGCGCCAACTCGGTCGCCGTCAACGACCGGCCCGTCATGAGACCCATGAGCATCGTGGCGCGTGCGCGGTCGCCAATGAGTCCGGCAATGGCCGCGATATCCGGCGTGTCGTCCATTGTTCCATACTAGTCGAGGAGGGCACGTTCCTCGAGGCTGTCGCCGGCTCCCGGCCGCACGCATCAAAGTGGCTTGCAGCGGGCGCCCATTTCACGGATTTTCGAGGAGTCCGGCCGACTATCGGCCCCAATGCACCGGAAGTAGCTTAGCCGCGTGCTGACTCCGCCGACGGATGGGCCACCTCGTACCGCCGCACGACGCGCGCTTCCGCTTCAGTGGCTTTTGCCGCTCCTCACCACGACCGTCGTCGTGGGAGTGTTGGCCACAGCGTTGATCCTCTCGAGTGCGATGCTCAAACGCAGCGCGCTCGACAGTGCACAGGATCGTGTCAAGCGTGCGACGCACCAGCTCGCGACCGTCATATCGACGTCGGTGCAGCAGAGTTGGCCGCGCTATGCGGCAGTCGCGCACGATAGCAGCCTCCGACGGCTGCTGGCGACATCCAACGGCAAGGCGGATGCACGATCGTTGCGCGAGAAGCTCGGACGCCTCGCCGCTCCGAATGACTCAGGCTTACCGATCGAACTGTGGAGCGCCGACGGGCGCCGTCTCGCCTACGTGGGAGACAACGTTCACGACGCGATCGAGGCTCGCCAAGAACCCGAGATCCCAGAGCATCCTCGACTTCCGCACGACGGGCTGGATTCGATCAAGATCGTGGACTCGCTGCAGCTTGGCGACCTGTACCCGTCCGCGGGCCGCGTGTATTTCTGGCTCGTCGTTCCTGTGATCGACCGCGGCGCGCCGCTGGGGTACATCGTCCAGCAGCGCCGACTCGCAGAAAATCCGCAGATCGAACAGACAATTCGAGATTTGAGCGGAACGGAGATCGCGGCCTACTATCGCAACCCCGACGGAAGATTCTGGACGACGGTGGGCGGCCGACCGGCCCCGATTCCAAAGCTGACGAACGAACGATCGATCGTCGCCGAAGAACGCATTCGCGGCACCCCACTGGTATTGGTCCTCGACCTGTCTCGCGCGGCAGTTCTCACGGAACCATTCGCGCTCATCCGCCGACTTACGCTGTTGAGCATCGTGTTGGCGGCGTTCGGCGCCCTGCTCGCGTGGGTGATAGGACGCCGGATCTCGGCGCCTTTGGGAATGCTGACGCGCGCGGCCGAGTTGGTGGCGCGCGGCGACTACTCGGCGCGAGTTCCCACGGGCGGCCCCGACGAAGTCGCGCGGCTCTCCGCCAACTTCAACCACATGGCTGCACAGATCGGCGATGCGGCGGCGGAGCTCGAGCAGCGCGAAGCCGAATTCAGCGCGCTTGCGAATGCCATTCCGCAGCTCGCCTGGATGGCCGACGCCGACGGTTCGGTCTTCTGGTACAACCAACGCTGGTACGAGTACACCGGAACGACGCTCGAGCAAATGCACGGTTGGGGATGGCAGTTGGTGCACGACCCAGCGCTCTTGCCAGAGGTTTTGGCTCGTTGGCGTGACGCGATTCGGCGTGGACAGCGCTTCGAGATGGAATTCACGCTTCGAGGTGCGGACGGCGGCGATCGATGGTTTCTCACTCGCGTCGAGCCCGTGCGGGGTCGCGATGGGCACATCGTGCGTTGGTTTGGCACGAACACGGACATCGAAGATCTTCGGGAGGCGCGCGAGTCGGCGCGCGCCGCGAGCCGAGCGAAGTCGGATTTTCTCGCGACCATGAGCCACGAGCTGCGCACGCCGCTCAACGCGATCGGTGGATATGCCGAACTGATCGAGATGGAGCTGCGCGGCCCGATAACGGAGGCCCAACGGCGGGACCTGGCGCGCATTCGCGCCAGCCAACAACATTTGCTCGGCCTGATCAGCGGCGTTCTCGACCTGAGTCGCATCGAGAGTGGAAAGGTCGCGTACGATCTCGCGCATGTGGCAATCGACCCACTGCTCCGCGGCCTCGACGCTCTTGTTGCGCCTCAGGCAGGCGCGAAGCGCTTGGCGCTCGAGTATCCGGGCGTATTGCCGGATGTGATTGTCATCGCCGATCGCGAAAAGCTTCGGCAAATCCTGCTCAATCTCCTGTCCAACGCTATCCGGTACACGCCGCCAGGCGGACATGTCGTCATGACGGCGGTCGCCGAAGACGACGCGACGGTTGCGATTACGGTCTGCGACAACGGACCCGGAATTCCGGTCGATCGGCAAGCCGTCGTCTTCGAGCCGTTCGTTCAGCTTGATCGCTCGCTCACACAAACGCTCGAAGGCGTCGGTCTGGGGCTGGCCATCAGCCGTGATCTTGCGCGCGGCATGGGCGGCAATTTGTCTGTTGAAAGTGTGCAGGGAGAGGGCGCATGTTTCTCGGTGACCCTCCCGCGCGGGAGCGCTGATCAGGTGGTGTTTTGGGATCCACACACCGACGAAATGCCGGCCCGGGGACGCTGATCGATGTTGAATTCAGGCGGAATCGCGAGCCGTCGGAAGCGGGGACTCCGCGCGCTCGTCGCCCCGTTTGCGCCTGCCGTGATCGTCGCCTTGTTCGGGATCATCACGTACGTGGGCGTGAGTCGCGAAGCCGAGACGGCGTCGTGGGTGGATCACACGCACCAGGTCATCGAGCTCAATCACGATCTTCTCGCGCGAATGATCGATGCCGAGACCGGAGCGCGCGGCTTCATCATCACGGGTGATTCCGCGTATCTGCAACCGTATCGCGGAGCGGCGGCGGATATCAAACTCACCGTGGGTGAGATCCGACGTCTCACCGCGGACAATCCGCTTCAACAGGCTCGCATCGACTCGCTGGGTCCGGTGATGGATAGGCAGCTTGCCGCGCTCGACATTTACGTTGCGGCCCGGCGGCGTGCCGATTTCGACAGCAGCCGCGCATTGATGATGCGTCCGGGTGCCGGCACGACGACGATGGATGTCGTGCGAGAATTGCTCGGCCGGATTGAAAGCGAGGAACGCCAGCTGCTTGCGACGCGTGCCGCGCGGCGCGCGGACCGCGCGAACACGATTCTCTGGATCGTGGCCGTTGGAACGGTCCTGGCCGCGGCGTTCGCTCTTTTCCTCGACCTCCTTCTATCACGCGCGGCCAAGGCCCAGACCCGGCTGGCGGAGCAAGTAGAGGCCAGGGCCAAGGAGTTGGAGACAGCGAACGAGCAATTGCAGGAACAGGCAGCCGAGATGGAAGCGCAGGCCGAGGAGTTGGAAGTGCAGGCCGACGAAACCGCGTTGCTCAACGAAGAGCTGCAAACCTCCAACGAAGAGCTCACGCAGCGCACCGCCGAAGCGGAGGAAGCCAACTGGGTCAAGGCGCGCTTCCTGGCCAGCATGAGCCATGAGCTGCGCACGCCGCTCAACGCAATCGTTGGGTATGTCGAATTGATCCAGCTGGGCGTTCGCGGACCGGTGACCCCGTTGCAGCTCGACGACCTTCGTCGAATCACACGCAGCAGCACGCATCTGCTGTCGCTGATCAACGATGTATTGAATTTCGCGAAGATCGAAGCGGGACGGGTCGAGCTGCACATCGCCGACATTCTCGTGCAAAGTGTTCTCGAAGAGATCGATCCGCTCGTAGGGCCGCAAATGCTGGCCAAGGGTCTGGACTACGTTCGCGGCGAATGTGATCCGGAGCTGTACGTCGCGGCCGATCGTGAAAAGGTTGATCAGATCCTCATCAACCTCCTGACCAACGCGATCAAATTTACGGCGCGCGACGGTCGCATCCGTGTCGTCTGCATTCCCGAGGACGCCTTCGTGCGATTCGAGATCACTGACACGGGCCGCGGCATTCCGCCGGAGAAAATCGTCGTCGTCTTCGACCCGTTCGTTCAGGTTGCCCGCGGGGACGGTCTGGCCGGCGACGGTGTTGGTCTCGGGTTGTCGATCAGCCGCGAGCTTGCGCGCGCGATGAACGGCGACATCACCGTCACGAGCGTCGTGAACGACGGCAGTACGTTTACGCTTCGACTGCCGCGCGCGAAGTCACGGCCGCCCGTCTAGGAAGGATCAGAGCGCGCGCACGCGCCGCGGCGTCAACGGAATCTCCAGCACGTCGGCTCCAAGCGCGTCGGCGACCGCGTTCCCGATCGCGCCCGCCACTCCGATGATCGGCGGCTCGGCAAGCCCCTTGGCTCCGGTGTGGTTCGCTATGACGTCGGCTCCGTCAACGAAGAACGCGTCGATCGGCGGTATGTCACCAATCATTGGAATCTTGTAGTCGTGCATCGTGGAGTTCAGCGTGATTCCGAGTCGGTCGTCCATGACACGCTCCTCGAACAGCGCGTACCCCAACCCTTGAATGATCCCGCCCTCCAACTGACTCTCGGCCAGCGTGGGGTTGATGATCCTTCCCGAGTCGTGCGCCGACACGATCCTCAGCACGCGTACCTGCCCCGTCTCGCCATCCACTTCCACCTCGGCGAACTGCGCGCCGAACGCCGAGATCGCGGTGCCTTCGGGATTGGGGCCGCGACTTCCGTGACCACTGATCATCACGTCGCCGAGCTTGTTGCAGACCTCGCTGAAGAGGATGCATTTGTCGTTGCTCTTCGCGTGGATCTCGCTGTCTCGCGACTCCAGGTCGGTTGGTTCGGTGCCGAGCATCTCGGCCGCGGCATCGAAGAGCGCGTCGCGCGCTTCTTCCGCGGCCACGCGCACCGCGGGTCCGACGGATGCCGTGGTGATCGATCCCCACGAGTTCGACGCAAACGGCAACCGCTCCGTATCGCCGAGCACCGTGCGCACATCTGAGATCTTGGCGCCGAGGACTTCGGCGGCGATCTGCGCGAGCACGGTCCGCGCTCCGGTGCCGAGGTCTTGCGCGCCGCTCAAGACTTCGATCGTTCCGTCGCGATTGATGCGAACGGTGGCGTATGCCGGTGGTCCACCGCCGGCGCTCCACACGATGGACGACATGCCGACGCCGCGTCGCAGGCGCGCGCCGGTGTCGTGTGCGCGAGTGCGCGAGCGTGCTTGCGTCCAACCAAAGCGCTCCGCGCCGAGACGGTAGCACTCGTCGAGCCGCTTGTCCGAGTAGACACGATCTCGGTCCTGGTCGCGTGTGGCGTAGTTGCGCCGGCGCAGCTCGAGCGGATCGAGATTGAGCTCACGCGCGAGTGTGTCCATAGCGCGCTCGAGGCCGAACGACCCCTCGACGTTTCCCGGCGCGCGGAAGCTCGCCATTGCTCCGGTGTTCGTGTAGACGAACGTCTCTGCGCTGCGCACGTTGGCGCACTGATAGAGCTCGTGGTAGATCCGTGCGGGGCTGGAGAGCCAGCCGCCGATGCCAAGTGAGATGGTGACGTCGACCGAGATGGCCGTGAGCGTGCCATCGCGCTTGGCGCCGATCGTGACCCGCTGGATTGTTGCGCAGCGGTTGCCGGCGTCGGTCTGTTCGCCCTCGCGATCGAGAATGCACGAGACGGGTCGGCCGGTGATTTTTGCGAGCGCGGCGGCGATGTACGTGGAGTGCGGCGCGCCATTCTTCGCCCCGAAGCCGCCGCCCATGTAGTTCTTGATGACGCGAACGTCGGTGAGCGGCAGGCCGAAGGCCTTTGCCACTTCGCGCCGCGTCATGAAGATGCCTTGCGTGGATTCGTAGATCGTGAGGCGTCCGCCTGACCATTCGGCAACCGCGCCGTGCGGCTCGAGCGCGGTGTGTAGCGCCGTGGGCGTTCGGTATTCGCGGGTGATTACCGCGTCGGCTTCGGCGATGCCCGCCTCGACGTCGCCGCGAGAGCTGACGCGCGGCGACCCTTTGTGAGTGTTTCCTGACGGTCGCACCGCCGGCGCATTGTCGGCCAGCGCCTGCTCGGCGGTCACGGCGTGTGGTTCGCGTGCGATTTCGAGGGTGATGGCCTCGAGTGCGCGTTGCGCGGTTTCGAGCGAATCCGCGCAAATCGCCGCGAGTGGTTGGTTGGCGTAAAAGATGGTCTGGTCGAACAAGCGCACGCCGTCGATCTTGACGTCGGGAACATCGGCGATCGAAATGCCGGCGCGGACGCCGTCGAGTGCGAGCGCGGGCGCGAGATCGAGCGACGTGACTCGGCCGCGGGGAACAGGTGCGCGCAGGATGGCGGCGAACAGCATTCCCTGGAGGTGGACGTCGGCGGTGTAGCGGGCTTCGCCAGTCACCTTCTCGAGTGCGTCCATGCGCACCACGCGCTGCCCGACGACGTGGAGGTCGGCATCCTCGCCCCATGGGTCCGGGTTGCGCGCCGGGAGCTCGACGATCTTGGTCTCTTCCCGGCCTTCGATCTCGACCTTGGTGGTAACGAAGCGTTTAGGCATCGGGAGCCTTACCAGCTTGCGCGGCGGCCATGACCGCGCGAATGATCTTGGGGTAGGCGCCGCATCGGCAGAGGTTGCCGCTCATGCCGCGGCGGACGTCGTCCTCGGTTGGGTCGGGGTTTTGGCGGACCAGCGCAATGGCGGCGAGAATCTGACCAGGGGTGCAAAAACCACACTGCAGCGCGTCATGCTCGATGAAGGCTGCCTGCATGGGGTGCAGAGCGTCGTCACCCTTGATACCTTCAATTGTCGTGATATCGCGACCGTCGCACGCCGCACTCAGCGTGAGGCAGGCGTAGACGGACTTTCCATCGAGAAGCACGGTGCATGCGCCGCATTCGCCCCGGCCGCAGACCAGTTTCGTTCCGGTGAGCTGGAGCCGTTCGCGCAGGGTCTCGAGCAGCGTCTCGTGGGCAGGCGCGGTGATGTGGTAGGACGCTCCGTTGACGGAAAGACGCATGCAACTATCTTAGCCTAACCCCCTAGAGATCGCAGGATTACCCGAGGGACGCATGCCTTACGTCATCACCGAAGCTTGCAAAGACACGAAGGACCGTGCTTGCGTCGACGTTTGCCCAGTCGACTGCATTTATGAGGGTCCCGACCAGCTCTTCATTCACCCCGACGAGTGTATCGATTGCGGGGCATGCGAGCCGGAGTGTCCGGTGACGGCGATCTTCCCGGAAGAGGACGTGCCGGGGACGATGAAGGCGTACATCCAGTTGAACCGCGACGTCTTCAAGAGCGACAGTCCGCCGGGCAAGCCGCAGAAATAGGTCTCCGGTCTCAGGTTTGTGCCTTGATGGCGTCTGCCATTCCAGACCAATCGCCCTGAAACCTGATGGTGGGTTTTTGCTACCATCCTCGTAGACCTATCATCCTGAGCTCTCGTCCCGGTCTCAGACCCAAGATTTGGGTCTGAGGGGGGTTTCAGGAGAGAGACCAGCCGCGAGCGTCTTGCCCGCGCGCCGTGGGTCACACGTCGATCCGCTGGTCCCCATGCGCCGCAACTGACGGGAGAGCAAGAGCAGAAGGCCGAACGAGCAACCATGTCATCCTGAGCGCAGCGAAGGACGAGCGAGCAACCGTGTCATCCTGAGCGCAGCGAAGGATCTGCTCTTGGCTGTTTCGCCGTCTACGGGCGCCAGAACCTCTGCTTGAGCACGAACACGACAACGAGCGCGGCGTACTGCATGAAGGTGCTGATCTCGCTCTTCCACGCCTCTACCCAGTCGTGTTGGCCGTCCTCCCGTTGTTTCGGCGGGCTCGGCACCCAACGCGACGTCGTCAGCTTGTAGTCGAGATACTCCTTCCCGAAGATCGACTCGAGCACACCCTCTTCGTACGACACGATGAGCGTGTACTCGATCGCGAAGATCACGATGGCGAGGGGCAAGAACCACATCACGCCCGAGATGACGACAAAGCCCATCCAGATGAAGAAATTCCCGACGTAGAGCGGGTTTCTCACCCAGCGAAAAATTCCGTACGTCACGAGGCGCTGTACGTCGCGCGAACGACGACGCGTGACGGTGCCGGCAGCGGCAACCCCTGCGAGCCGGATCCATTCGCCGAGTGCGATGAGCACCGCGCCGGCGATCCAATTCGCGGCACCGGGTTGGGCCGGCACGAGCAGCGCCACAAGGAGAAACGGAACCGGCAGCCAACTGCGGTTCCGAAACAGCACCGCTCCGAGGCGTGCACTCGTGGTGTGTTCGGCCGCCGAGGGTGCCGCGGCGGGAGACGGGGGAGGGCTGTTTGACATCGGACGAAAGGTAGCGGAGCGCCGGTGCCGCGATCAGTTGTAGATCAGGGTCGCGATGAATTCGCTCACCACCGTGTTGAACGACGCCGGTCGTTCCGCGTTGGAGAGGTGACCGGCCTCTTTCAAGACTTCGATCCGGCTTCCCGCGATCCCTTCGTGCAGCTTGCGCACGTCCTTGGGCGGCGTGAGGACATCCTCATCGCCCACGACGATCAGCGCGGGAACGTCGATTGTCGCGAGGGTGTCCGTCGAGTCGGGCCGCTCAATCATGGCTTCGAGCGCACCAATGACGCCTGCTTCCGGCGCCTGCGACATCATGCGGTGCACAGAGTCGTAGATGTCCGGACGCTTGTTCCGTGTCGTCTTTCCCATGATGCCGGCGATCTGGGCGTTCGCGACGGCCGCGCTGCCCTGCGTCTCCGCCATCTCGATCAACGCCCGCCGCCGCTCGGCGTTCTCGACCGTGTCGCCGACGGCGCGCGTGTCGGCGAGCACCAACGCGCGCACGCGGTCACGATGCCGCCGCCAGAATGCGAACGACACGTAGCCTCCAAGGGACAGACCAACGATCACGGCGCGCGCGATCTGCAGCGAATCGAGCACGCCGGCGACGTCGTCGGCGTATCGATCCATGGAGTACGGTCCGTCGGTTCCCGAGTCGCCAAAGCCGCGAAAATCAATTGGGATGCACCGACACTCACCGACCAACGCACTCACCTGCGGATCCCACATCGTGCGATTGAGCGGGAACGCGTGCAGAAAGACTACCGGCAGGCCCGATCCGATGTCGTCGAACGCGATCTCCGTGTCACCGACGAGTGCGATCACTGTTGCTCCGAAGGCTTCGTCATGGCGCCGAGAATGCGGTGGTCGAAGGTTAGCCAGAACACGGTCGGCTCCCGGGCCGCGAGATCGAGCGCAGTGGAAAATGCTTTGGCGCTGTACGTCGCGTCCAGCGGGATTGAGGAAACGCTACGTAGCCGATCGGCCGCGGTCCGTCCCGCGTCGGTCTCGCGGCCGTACGCACCGCCGTATCGGTCGTGTATTACGACGATCGATCGCCCCTGCACGCGCGGAACGGCACCGTGAGTAATACGCTCAACGAGGCGCGCGGTTCGATCGGCGAGCGCGTGCACGTGCCCGGCCCGGCCAATCAGGCGCGGCACCACGCGTACGCCAACAACGACGATGTTCCTGCGCGCGATTGCGAAGGCGAGCGCGAGACCGGCCGCCGTGCCGCCGGTGCCGAGAGGAACGACGACGTGTGTTGGTTCTTCCATGAAGCCGGCGTCCAATTGTTCAACGAGCTCCAATCCCGCGTTGACATGGCCAAGGATCCCAAGCGGCGTGCTCCCGCCGGCGGGAATCCAGTGCGCTCCGCGAAGGCGCTTCCGCCACGCCCAGACGTAGGCGCCAATAGGGGTTCTGTAAATCGGCGCGCTACTCGCCGTCGCGAGTATGCGATCGGCGACGACCGTTGCCACGCTGTTCATTTCCTGCTCCCAACGTCCCACGAGCACCCGCCCGCCGACCTGCTTCCCGTAGATGGCGACGGCCAGCGCATGCGTCGACCCCGCCGACCCCACGGTGATCAACGCGCGGCCGTTCGAGATGCTGCCGAGCAGGAACTCGAGCGCACGGACCTTGTTGCCGCCCATCGGGTTCGCGCAGAGGTCGTCGCGCTTGATCCAGAGTTTTGCTCCAAGTCCGGCGACGCGTTCCAACGGCGTGGGAAAACGTCCCAGCGCGACGCGCGGAAGCACGGCGAGCTCGGGGAACAGTGTGACGAGCGGAATGGCGTCGGTGGTCGTCGTTCTATTCCTCGTGGGCCGTTTGCAGTCCTTCGACGACAGCAGGCTGCGCATCGCCCACCACGCCCTCGACGTAGATCATTTTCACCGCGACCATCGTCGCCGCGAGCAGCGGCACGGCGCACATCAAGCCGAGGAATCCGAATACAAGCGCCATCAGCGCCTGTGAGAGAATCGTCAACGCCGGCGGCAGGTCCATTCCTCCCTTCATCAAGAGAGGAATGAGCAGGTGGTTTTCCATGAACTGCACGCCCCAGAATGCGATCCCCACCCAGAGCGCCTTTTCCGGCGAATCGAGGAACGCCATCGCGACGGCCGGGAGGGCGCTCAGGATCGGACCGACAGTGGGGATGAACTCGAACAGACCCGACAGGAGGCCGAGCGCGAACGCGGCTTTGACGCGGAGCGCGAGCAGGAGCACCGTCGTGACCACTCCGATCGTGCACATGGCGATGAGTTGCGTCACCATCCAGCGGCGCAGCACGACGGCGATTGCCGAGAGCACCTCGCCGGCGCGCCGTCGCCGGCCATGCGGAAAGAGATGCATGATGCCGCGGCGGTACATGTCCGGATCCACGGCGATATAGATCGATAAGAAAATTACAATGAAGAAACCTGTAACGGCCGCCGCGGTGGAATGAAGGAAGGGGAACAGGTAGCGTGTCGCGTCGCCCATTCGGCCGCCGATCCGATCCTTGAGCGTCGAGCCGGTGTGTGCCGAATCCGGTCGTGCCGCCTGCCCGGGCTGCGCCGTTTGGGGTGGCTGCCCAGGTTGTACCGGCGCGGCCGCCGAGTCGGCGGTGATGCTCGTGACCATGCCGAGCAGACCACTCTGCCGCGCGTCGATCCATTGTTCGACCCGGTCGATCGCGTCGGGGAGCCGCCGGCGCAGCTCAATGCCTTGCGTGTGCAGCGTTGGCGCCATCCACGCGCCGAACCCGACCAGAGCGCCGAAGAAGCCGATTACGATCGCCGCCGCGCCCACGCCGCGGGGAATGCGCCATCGAGCGAGCAGGTCCACGCCCGACGAAACCGCGAGCCCAAACAAAACGCCAAGAAAGGCGGTGATCACCAACCCGTTGGCGAACCACAGCAGCTGCACCACCAGGTACATGGCGATGACGAGCGCCGCGGTGCGCAGCACGTCCGAATTGCCCCAGCCCGGGCGTCGGGGGCGGCGGCGAACGCGGCGCGCTGGGGGGCGTTTCTCACCGTCGCCGGCCTGCTCCTCCGTCGGATGGCTCATGCACGTCGACTCCGGGCAAGGTGAATGCCGGTTAGATTGCGGGCGTGCAAGCCGCTACGACTCCACACACGCCTCTCTACCTCGACACTTCCAGCGCGGTCGACGCCTTTTTCGCCTCGATCGCCGGCGCGCGCATCCTCGCGCTCGATACCGAAGGCGCGAGCTTCCACCGCTTCGTGGATCGAATCTATCTGCTCCAGCTCTCGACGCGCGAGCAGACCGCGGTCATTGACCCCCTGCCCATCGGCTCACCTGCCGGGCTCGGTAAACTCCTCGAAGATCCCGACGTCGAAGTCGTCTTTCACGACGCCGACTACGATCTGCGACTGCTGCAGCAGGACTATGGCTGGCAGGTGCGCAATATTTTCGACACCCGCGTCGCGGCGCAGCTCCTCGGACTCCGCGCCTTTGGACTCGCGGCGCTGCTCGAGAAGTACTTCGGGCTCAAGGTCGACAAAAAGCACCAGCGCGCCGACTGGTCAATGCGGCCGCTAACGCAGGGAATGCTCGACTACGCGGCACAGGATACGATCAACCTGCTCGAAGTGCGCGATCTGATGAAGGACGAGTTGGTCCGCGCCGGCCGCTGGGAGTGGGCGCGCGAGGAGTTCGCGCTGCTCGAGGGCACCAAGTGGGGCGACGACGATCCAGCCAACTCGTTCCTCAAACTCAAAGGCGCGCGCGATCTCACGCGTCGCGAGCTCGCCGTTCTCCGCGAGCTCGTGCCTCTGCGAGACGGCGTCGCAAGCGCACTCGACCGCGCAACCTTTCGCGTGATCGGCAACGAGCAACTCCTCGACATCGCCCGACAGCAACCCGCCACTCGCGACACCCTCGCCGCGATCAAAGGCATGCCACGCGGTCTGCTCGAGTCGCGCGGCGACGACATGCTGGAGGCGATCAAACGCGGTCTCGCCGTTCCCGAGGCAGACCTCCCGCGCTTTCCAAAGGCGCCGCGTTGGGATCGGGACCCCGACTTCGACGCGCGTACCAACGCACTCAAAACAGTGCGCGACGCTGCCGCGGTCCGACTCGATCTCGATCCCGGAGTACTCGGCGCCCGCGATCGGCTCGAAGCTGTCGCGCGTAAGAACCCAAAGACGCGCGAAGAGCTCGACGCCATCCCCGAGCTCCGCCGGTGGCAGCGCGAAATACTCGGCGACGCTTTTCTCAAAGCACTCAAGGCGCACGCGAAACCCGACAAGGCGCCGGTGCCAACCGATCCGCTGCCAGCCGCGAACGACTCGCCGTACAAGGACTAGGCGGGGCGAGTTTCGCTAAAGACCCATGTAGGCGCGAACCCGCGGCTCAATTCGATCGGGCGTCCAGAACGGCTGCCACACCAGATTGAGATTGAGGTTGGCTACTCCTGGCAGCGCCTTCACCGCGCGCTCCACATCGCCCATGATCTGCGGCCCGGCGGGACAGCCGGGCGACGTCAGCGACATGTCGATGTTCACGTCCGATCCATCCACCGCGATCTCGTACACGAGCCCGAGGTCGACAATGTTCAGGTTCAGCTCCGGATCCTTCACTTTTCGGAGCGCGAGCTTCACCTGATCCACGCTCGGCGTCGCGCCTGTTTCAGTTGCATCCGCGCCGCCGCCTTCGGGCGCCGAAGGAACGGTCGCCGGCGCCGCCGGCATGCCCTCGCTGGTCGCCTGATCCTGCGCGTCTTTGTCGGGTACGGCCTTCGCGGCCTTGGTCGGATCGCTCATGTCTGCAAGATCAACGCGTGGTGAGGCGGGAGCAAGCCGAACTAACGTCGCATCTACGTCATCTGCGTTCGGTGCCTACGTCGTTCGCCGCATCGATCGGGTCACCTCTGACCGACATCATTGGCTCCTCTCACCTCGGCGGAGCCGCCATGAATTGTCCGCGTTCAGTCGCCGTGTTCGGCGCAACGCTGTTCCCGACTTTCCTTGTCGCTAGTCCTTCGGTCGCGCAACAGCCGTCGCGGCCATTCGAGGTGTCCGGTCTGCCCGCCCTGAATTTCGACGCCGACGAAGGGTTCGGGTACGGAGTGATTCTGGCGCTCTACGGCTACGATGGGCGAAGCACGACATACCGCTGGACCGTCCAGCCGACGGTGTTCCTGACCACTGAAGGACGTCGCGACTATACGCTTTTTTTCGACGCGCCGTCGAGTCGCGAACATCCGTGGCGGGCATCCGGCTTTCTGGGACGTGAGCAGCAACTGGCCGCACCGTATTACGGGATTGGGAATGACACGCCGTTCAATCCCGCGCTCGAGCAGGGAAACATGCGCTACTTCTACCGCTATGGGCGCGATCGCATGCGTCTCACAACCGACGTTCAACACGCGATCGGGCCGACGTCCGCCCGCGCACTTCTTGGCGCCGGGGTTTCATCCGACCACATTGACCTCACGCCGTTCGACAGCGGCACCACGCTCATTCAGCGCGATCTGTCCAACCGCACGCCAGCGAACGGTCGCACCAACTATCTGCGTGCCGGGCTGACGTGGGATACGCGCGATCGCGAGATCGGGACCCAGACCGGAACGTGGGCTGACGTTCTGGTGCAGCGCGTCGACAAACGATTGGGCGCGTCGTCCGACTACACGCGGTGGACCGCGGCGGCGCGACACTATCAACCGCTGAACGCACGCCTGACCCTCGCGAACAGGTTGCTGGTGCAGAACACGATCGGCGACGCTCCTTTCTACGTGCTCGGCGAGATCCAGACGACGCAAAAGCCGCAGGACGGACTCGGCGGATCGAGCAGCGTCCGCGGTCTGCCCAAGGATCGCTACGTGGGCAAAGGAGTCGCGCTGGCCAACAATGAAGTTCGATGGCGCGCCGTGGACTTCTCGCTGCACGGGCGGCCGTCATCGCTGGTGCTCAGTGGCTTTGTCGATGCCGGGCGCGTCTGGGCCAGCGGTGTGGACGTCTCGTCGGTGTTCAACGACCTGCACGCGGGCTACGGCGGCGGCGCTCGCTTGGGATTCGGCAACAGCTTCGTGATTGCAGTGGACGCCGGCCACTCGTCCCAGTTGACGTTGCCCATCTACATCGGACTTGGCTACATGTTCTAGGTCTCGTCGACAGTCTGGCGAGCCCTACCGATTTGAGGCGCACGTCGTGCGGCGCGTGACTACTTGCGCTCTGTTCGCAGGGGGCGTAGGTAGGCATGCATTCCCCAAACCGGATTCGCGCGAGCCTCATGAAGTCGAAGCAGAATATCCTGGCGGCAATTCTCGTCGTGCTGGTTGGGGCGGTGATCTACGGGCTGTACCAGACCAGCCGCCAGCGCCCGGTGTCGTCGACCGCGGCGAGCGCCGCCGCCGTTGCCGCCGCGGACTCGGCGACGTTCGATGACAGTTCTCTCACGGCCGCGCAGGAAATCGTCCGGCTGCCCACGACTGCCGAAGAAGCACAATTTGCGCACGATGCCTTGCGAATGGCCGACCAGGAGATGGATCTGGCGTTCGCCGACGCCGTGCGACAAGCGGCTGCGCATCCACCCACATTGACGCCGAAGGCGCGCACTATCGCCGCGCGTCTCGCCGAGGCGCAGAAAAGCCAGCTGAACGACCAAACTCGACTGACGCAACTGACGGCGGCTCTCGCGGCGGCAAATGTCACTCGTAAGGACGCGATCGCCGACCAACTCGCGCTCACGAAAGCGCAAATCGAGCTCGATCAAGACGAGGTAGACGACGCGCGGCAGGACCTGATCCGCGCGGGCGGTGATCCTCCGGGCCGCATGCAAGCGATGATCGATGAGCACGAGGCCGCGTCGAAGCGCTCGGACAGTACTCGCGTCGCGATCACCGTCCCCGTCGAATCGGGTGGATTGATTCAACGCGCGCAGTTGTGGTACGCGCTCAACGGAAAGAAGAAACTGCTGCGCGCGGCGCGGGCGGCGGCGGACACATCGGCCACGATGTTTGGAAAGCAGCACGACACGATGGAGGAGGGATCCACCAAGCCGAAAAATGCATCGCAGGCGCCGCCGGTTTTGCCCGAGTCAACGCGCACCTCTCCAAACCACGATTCGGCAGCGGCGCTCGTCCGAAGCACGGAGCGTCTCGTTGGAGAGCAGAGGACGCGAACGGCGCTCGATCAGCGCGCCGACAACCAGCGCCAGCTCGGGCGAGTGTATGCGCGCTGGGGTCGCGTGGTGAATCGCCAGCAGCGCGCCGTGGTCAATCGAGCGCTGCGCGGCGTGCTGGCAATTCTGATCATCGCACTCATCGCGCTGTTCTTCGACAAATGGATCGAGCGACTCGTGGGACGGTTGCGCATGGAGCGCCGCCGGATGCAGACGCTGCGCACCATCGTTCGTGTTTCGCTGCAGGTGATCGGAGTGCTGCTCATCCTGCTCGTGATCTTCGGGCTGCCGAGCAACTTTGGAACGTTCCTTGGTCTTGCCGGCGCGGGCCTGACGGTGGCGCTCAAGGATTTCATCATCGGCTTTCTCGGATGGTTCATGCTCATGGGCAGGAACGGCATCCGCATTGGCGACCTGGTCGAGATCAACGGCGTGACCGGCGAAGTCGTGGAGCTCGGACTGTTCTACACCGTGCTGCTGGAGACGGGCGATTGGACCGACTCCAACCATCCCACCGGCCGTCGTGTGACCTTCACGAACAGCTACGCTATCGAGGGCCACTACTTCAACTTCTCGACCTCGGGGCAATGGTTGTGGGACGAGATCCGAGTGGTCGTTCCCGCCGGGCGCGACCCTTATCCGGTTGTCGACGCGATTCGGAAGGAGGTCGAAGAGGCGACCGCCGAAACTGCGCCGCAGGCCGAGCAGGAGTGGCGGGGCGCGTCACGCTCGCCGCACTTGGAAAGCATTGCGGGAGCGCCGGCGGTCAACATCAAGCCGATCATTGGCGGCATCGAGATCACGGTCCGGTACATCACGCGCGCACCGGACCGGTTGGAACTGCGGTCAAGGGTTTACGCCAGGGCGATCGAACTGTTGGACGAGAAGCGTTTGCCGGCGCCCGCGGCTCAGGGGTAGCGCTCTAGCGAGCTAATTCCAGGGCTCGACGTGCAAAATGCGCGGGCGTAGCGTGACGGTCAACGACAAGACACGGCGCCGTAAAGGCGCCGGGAGGCGTTACTGCCTCTTGGTCGCGACCGCTTTGCGAGCGGGGCTCTTGGCCGCCGAGCTCTTTGAAGCCGAGCTCCTGGCAACGGTTGCGTTCGCGTGCAGTGCCGAGCTGCTCGTTTTTGGCTTGACCGACGTGCGTGCGCTGCTCTTCGAGCTGCTCTTCTTTGAGCTCGAATGCGAGCGTGGGCGCCGGACTGCCTTGTTCCAATCCACGGCTCTGTCGGCGCGGAAGTTCGCCGGCATCAACATTGGGCCGTCGGCGTAGTCCGTGACCGCGAGGGCTGCCGCGTCGGCGAGGTCGGCGCGCACATCGGCGATGACCTTGGCTGGACGTTTGGCTCTGGCTTCGTGCACGCGGTTCGTGAGAAGAACCACGAACATGTCGCGCTCGGGATCGATCCACAGGGACGTGCCGGTAAAGCCGGTGTGTCCGTACGCGTCGGAGCCGAGGTACTGGCCGCAGCCGCCCGAACCGGCGCAGGTGTCCCAACCGAGTGCGCGTGTGCCCGCAGCGCGCTTGGTGAACAGCGCGATGGTGGAATCCGCGATGATGCGCGTGCTGTCGTGAACACCTCCGTCGAGCATCATCTGCGCAAAGACGGCCAGATCATTGGCGGTGCTGAACAGCCCGGCGTGACCGGCGACGCCGCCGAGCGCGAAGGCGTTCTCGTCGTGCACTTCGCCCTGGAGCGGATACCCGCGCGGAGGCGCAACTTCTGTCGGAGCAATACGCGAACGGAACGACTCGGCTGGACGGAAGAAGGTGTCCGTCATTCCCAGCGGTCCAAACACGCGCTCCTGGAGGAACTGATCAAGGCGCTGTCCCGACGCCGCCTCGACAACGAAGCCGAGCATGTCGGCGCCGAGATCCGAGTATTCGTAGCAGCGCCCGGGTTCGCAGCCGAGGTTCGTGGAAATAACCGCAGCGCGGGCTTCTTCAGGCGTGTGCGCGATGCGCCAGAGATCGCGTCCTGCCGGAAGGCCGGAGCGGTGCTCGAGGAGCATGCGGAGCGTGACGCGATCCTTGTTGCCGCCGGAGAACGCCGGCACGTACATCGAGACGGGATCGTCGAGATGAACTTTGCCTTCGTCGTACAGCACCATGAGCGCCGTTGTGGTGCCGACGACTTTGGTGAGCGACGCGAGGTCATAGATGGTGCGTTCAGCGACGACTGCTTCGCTGCTCTTTTCCCAGCTGAGCTTCCCAAAACCCTTTTCCCAGACGGCGGCGCCGCGGCGGCCGACAACGACAGACGCCCCCGGATAGCCGCCTGCGGTGATTCCGCGCTGGATGACGTGGTCGATCTTTGCGAGGCGCTCGCTGGACATCCCGACGGACTTCGGGGCCTTGATGGGAAGGCCGTCGCCGGGGCCACTCGCTAAGGCGAACACGGAAATCAGCAACGACAACACTGATTGGGCTCCTACGGGAGGGCTGCGGGACAACAAACGGGCAACACCCGGCGAACCGGGTGGGAAGGGACGAGATCAGTCTTTTCTAAGTATCGGTCAGGAGGGGGAATACAAACCCAACCGCACCCAAGTGCCTTACGTCACAATGGCTCCGAATGTTCCCGGTGGCAAGGTGCCAATGTGGTACATATTGTCTCTCTGGGGGACGACGAGCAACCGTTGGGGATGTAACTGTGCTGTATGTACTTGGGAAGCCCCAGCGGCTCAGTTCGCCGCCGTCGTAAACCCTTCGCGTCCACCCCGTGACCAATACTGCAGTCATGGAACAGGAACCCCTCATCATCCGCCGCGCGATATCAGGCGATGAAGGGGCGCTTCGGGCCCTCTGGACCCGACACGCCCCTCACATCGATCTGGTCGTCCGTCGGCTGGTGGGCGGCGACCCCGACCTGGCCGCGGACATCGCGCAGGAAGTCTGGATCCAGATCTTCCGCGCCCTGCCCAGCTATCGAGGCGATTCGCAGTTTAGTACCTGGGCGCACCGAATCGCCGTGAACCGCACGCTGAACGCGCTTCGCAAAACACGCCGGCTCGCGAACATCGAGACGGACGTGAACGAAGACACGGCCGCGGTGGAACCGGATCACGAGCGGACGTTCGTCGCCGAGTCCATCGAGAACGCGGCGGCCAGGCTCTCGCCGGGTGCCAGAACCGTCTTCATGCTCCACGACGTGGAAGGGTACACGCACGAAGAAATTGCCGACGAGTTGGGAATCACGTCGGGCGGGTCCAAGTCGCAACTGTTCAAAGCGCGCGCGAAGCTGCGGAAGCTCCTCGCGCATCTCATAGATGCCAACGATGTACGATCATCGAACGAAGGAACGGAACATGTCGCACCTGCCTACTGAGCGGTTGGCGGCGTTCGTCAACGAGCCGCCCTCGGCCACGGAGATGGCGCATCTCGCCGCGTGCGCGGAATGCGCGCGTGAGCGAGCAACGTATCGCCAGCTTGCCGAGCTGTCTGCCGGGGAGTCGTCGCGCATTGGAAAGCCGTTGACGAGCTGGGAAAAGCTGCGGCCGGCACTCATCGCCGACGGAGTGATCGACGACGGACACGGGGTTTCCTACGGGCCGCGCCATGTGCGTCGTCCGTGGTTGCAGGTCGCCGCGGCGGTGTTGCTTGTCGCGGGGGGAATGATGGCGGGACGTCGGTCTGCGGGTGCAAGTTTGTTCCCCGCTGGCGACGCGGGCTCGGTGGCGAACAGCGTGCCGGTGATCGACTCCGCCCCCAAGTTTGGATCGCTGGCCGAGGCGCGTGCGGCGCAGACTCAGTCACAGCTCGTGTATCAGAGCGCCACAGCGTTCCTGGCCGAACGGGACACGTCGAACCGTGGTTCGGACAGCCCGGCGTCGATGCGCACGCGGCTCGCCGCGCTCGATCGCACGCGCCAGGTGCTCGGTGCGGCGCTCAACGATGCGCCGTACGATCCGGTGATCAACGGCTACTACCTCACGACGCTGGGGCAGCGTGAGGCGACACTCCGGCAGCTCAACACGTTTGCGCCGGCCAGCATGCGTATTCAGAGCTACTGATGGAGCGCTATCCGATGTTTAGAATTCTCTCACGCGGCGTCGTGGCCGCGATTGCGACGATCAGCGTCACCGTTCCGGCGTACTCGCAGGGAGCGGGTGCCGGGCCGACGCGTCCGCGCGATTCGATCGTGGTCCGGATCACGCGAGACGGAGCCGAGATGAGCGCGGCGCGCGTGGATTCGATCAAGACGCTGTTCCGCGTCTGGGATCGTGAGGGTTTCGGAACGCCGGAATCTTTCGCCGTGGCCAAACGTCTCGATTCGCTCCTGCTGATGCGCAAGGGCGGCAACATATTTTTCCAGCGCTCGATGAGCAATTTGCCCAGCGAGCCTCGCGGGTGGATCGGCTTCAACGCGCAGGGCCCGAGTCAAACATTTTTCGACTCGGCGGGGCTTCGCGTGACGTACTTTGCCTATCCGTCGATCATCTCGATCGATCCGGAGTCGCCGGCGGAACGCGCCGGGATCGTGCGCGGCGACGTGTTGGTTGCGTATAACGGCGTGGACGTGGTTGGGCACGAGCTCAATCTCACGCGACTGCAGGTACCGGACAGCAAAGTGACCGTCACAGTTCGCCGCGAAGGCGAGGCAAAGGATTACGCGATCACCGTGGCCAAGACGCCGGTGCGCGTCGTGCTACGCAGGCAGGACTTCGACGCCGCCATGCCGTTCGATGTGCGAGCCGGGTTCGAACAAGCCCAGGCAAGCGCGCAGCGCACCGCCGCGGTGGTGGCCGCTTTGGGCGGATTCGACGGGAGGGTGGTGGTGACCGGAGGGCGAGGACGCGGCGAAGGCATGCCGGGATCTCAAGTCGTCATCTACTCGGCCAGCGGTGTGCTCGGCGCGAGCATGGTTTCGGTGGGTGCTGATCTCTCGAGAGTGCTCAAGCTCGACAAGGGCATGCTAATTACCGAAGTCGCGCAGGAGTCGGCGGCCTGGACGTCGGGGCTGCGTGCCGGCGACCTCGTCGTGAGCGTCGCGGGAAAGCCGGTGACCACGCTTCGCGAAGTGCAGGCGCTCGTGCGGAAGAATCTGGAGCTCGGCGAAGCGGCGGTGGCGCTTCAAATCGTTCGGGACAAAAAGCCGAAGACCTTCACGGTCACCCTGCCTTCACCGTAAGGCTCACTTCGCCGGCGAGAGCGGAGCGAGCTGTCGCTCTTTCGGTACCAACGACTTGTGCATCGCCAACGCGGCGGTCGCCCCCTCGGCGGCCGCCGCGATTGCCAACTGCGGCCCGGGTGTGATGTCTCCCGCGGCGAAGACGTTGGCGACTGACGTGCAGCAATGCGCATCGATGATGACGTGTCCTTCGTCGTCACGCTCGCATCCCAACTGTACCGCGAGGTCGTCGGCCGGATACTGCGCGATCGTGAAGAAGATCTTGTCGGCGTCGAGCTGCATTCCACCCTCGAGCATCAGGCAATGCACTCTGGTTCCCTCGGAAGTCACGCGAACGATTGGCTCCGTCAGCACCGGGATGTTCAGGGTTTCGAGCTTGGTGCCGTACTCGGCCTCGTCCATTTCGGGCGCGCGTCCGTTGGTGCAGATGATGATTTCGCGAGTCCAAGTGGTGAGGCTGAGGGCCATGCCTAGCGCGCGGCGGCCGGTTCCGATGACGACGACCTTTTTATCGCGGGCCTCGTAGCCGTCGCAGTCCGGGCAAACGTGCGCGGCGGCGCCGTACGCGTGCGCGAGTCCCGGGATGTCGGGCCAGACGTCGCGGATCCCAATCGCGAGCAAGAGACGCCGCACGACGATCTGACCGCCGCCCTCGATGTGCAGGAGAATGTCGTCGTCGCCCTGTCGTTCGGCGCGCAGGACAATGTTATCGATCAGCTGGACGTCGTATTTGCGGCACTCCTCTCGTCCGCGGGCGCGCAGTTCTGGTGGCGTGACCTGCGGGAGTCCGAGAAACCCGTTGACTCCGCGCGTGTCCCAGTTGCGCGGGTCGCCGCTGTCGACAAGAGCGACCGAGTGGAGATACCGTGCCGACCAAATCGCCGCGGACAGGCCGGCGGGGCCGCCGCCGGCTATCCCAACGTCGAAGCGCGAGTCGTTTGTGGTCCCGGTCATCCCGGCAGTTTTTGCAAGAACGAGTCCGGCTGCGATCCGCGCTTTCGAGGCCCGTTACCGCACCTGGCCCGGGGGCAACAGATATAGAAGGCGAAGGGTCGCGCGATCGGCGGGCTGAATATCGCTCACCATCTCGACAGGAAACATTTTCGTGTTCGCGTCGGTGGAGTGGCCGAGGCCGAGGGAATGACCCGCCTCGTGCCGAACGATTCCAGCGAGGCTGGCTGGGGGAATCGTGCGACCGGTGCTGTCGTGCACGGCCACAGCGATTTGAGCTGCGACAAGCCAGCCGTTCTGATCCGTCGCGCGGCGCGTGGTGCCGACGCGGCGTCCGAGCTCGGGAGCGAAGCGTTCGAGCCAGACGATCTGAATGTCGGACGTTGCAGAATCGAGTACGAAGTCGAGACGGATGGGCAGGCCGCCGCCGTCGCGCCCTGTGCCCCAGTCGGCGAAAGCGTCGCGGGCCATTTGCGCGTAGCGAAGATCCCAATCGCGGACGGACGTCGCCGTTTGCACCCAGATGCGCAGTCCCAGTTCGCGCCGGTCGGGCCACCGGACGAGCTGTCCGTTGAGATCGGCGATCATGCTTGTCATGTACGTGCCAGGCGTCCCGGTGATCCGGTTGTGGATATCATCGAGGTTTCGCGTGGGTGCAGCGGCGGCGGACTGCGTTACGGTGAGGGCGACATCCGGCGCCGACATCCGTTCGGCCGGAATCGCTGGGCGAGCGGGCGAAGGTGGCGGCGGTGCCGTTTCTTTTGGTTGGTCAGGACGAGCTGTGTGGGCGCTGGGTTTTGCGGCGGCGTGCACCAGGCGTGGTGCGTGCGCGACCTGAACGCCGACAAAAACGGCGAGGGCACCGACGACGGCCATCAACAACGTGTCAGTGCGGCGCACGGGAGGAGACTACCTCAGCGGACCGGCAGGCAGCGCATACAGGAGACGCACGGTCGCGCGGTCCTTGTCCGAAAGCTCGCGGACGCGGACTCGTGCCGCCATGATGCTCGTGTTGTCCGACGTATGATCGAGGCCGAGCAAATGTCCGATCTCGTGCATGGCCATGGCGCGCATCGCTTGCTGGTCGAGCAGATCGCCCTGGTTGTGGTGCATGGCCAGAACGATGTTCGCGTCGGTGATGATCCAGTCGTCGTCGCGGGCCCAGCGAGTGCGGCCGCTGATTGGCTCGTCGAAATGATCGACCCAATTGACGTGGATTTCCGCGGCAGCCGAATCGGCGACGAAAACGAATCGCACCGGAAGAACGAGCGCGTCCCATACGTCGAAGGCGTCGCGAACCTTGGCGACGTAGGCGGCCGAGAAATCGCGCACCGATGACTGCGGCTGAATCCAGACGGTGAGCGGACGCTCGCTTCGCTCGGGCCAGCGTGCGAGCGACGAATCGCGCTCGAGGAGAATGTCGGCGATGTAGGTGCCGGCCTCTCCGTCGCGCAGGCGCTGTTTCGCCGACGCGCGATCGTCATTGTCGCGGCGCATCGTCGGCACGACGACCGAGAGCGCGCGGGCAATCGCGCCGCCGGACACGCCGCTGTGGCGCGTGCCGTGACTGACTGTTGTTGTGGGGATACGCGCATCGCCGAGGAACAAAACCCCCAGCGCGAGCGTGAGGAGGGAGAGGACTGCTCGCTGCATACCGGTGAGTATCGGTTGGGTACTGCGGAACTAAATCAGAGGAAGGAGTCGATCAGTGCGAAGAAGCGGGCGGGGGCTTCCCAAAACGGCATGTGTCCTGAGGCGGGAACTGTGGCGGACACGGCGTTAGGCAGTATATAGGGTTTGCCGCGCGAAACCGCCAGAGGCAGAGGGTCTTGCTCTCCGTGAATGACGAACGTCGGTGTTGAAACGGCACGCACACGTTCACGCCAGTCGTAGCCCTCGCGCCGGAGGCGCGCGAGCGCAGCCGTTCCTGTTTCACTCATCGCATCTGGCGGCGTAAATCGACTCGCCATTTCGGCGTCGGCGAACCACGCCGGATAGACCGCGCGGCTAAACGCGCTGTGGACTGCCGAATCCGGGACCCCGAGCGCTTCTTCGGAAATGCTGGCCACCGCTTCTCGCTGGGCCCCTTGGAGTCGCGCGAGCACGGCCAGTCGCAGAGGTGCCATCCATTCGCTCGTGGTCCAGACTGGGTCAACGAGCACCATCCGGCGCACGCCGGCGGGGTCGGCGCCCGCGGCGAGCATCGCGATTCCGCCGCCCCACGAGTGTCCGAGCAGATCCCACTGCCGGATTCCGAGCGCGCGGCGGAGGGCGCCCACGTCAGCGGCATCGTCGTCGATCGAGGCGTCGGCAGGATTGTCCGGAGGAGTGGATGCGCCGCGGCCACGCTGATCGTATAGAATGACCTGTCGCTTTGCCGCGAGGGGTGAAAGCGCCGGCCAGAGCATGGAGTGATCGTAGAGCATACCGCCGTTAATGCAGCAGATTGGCAGCGCGTTCCCAACCAGTGGACTCGTGAGCACGGCGAAGTCGACGCCGCGGGTGCGCACCGTCTGCCGCTCCAGGCGAGGTGTACGAGGCAGCGATTTGCGAAAAGCGAGAAAATCGGCGTATGGAGACACGACGGAGAGCAAAGGGCGCGAGAAATCCGACCGTGGCGCGTACGGGCGCCCCGTGGCGGGTGGACGAGTGGACGGGTGATGGGATAACGTCCACGATGGTAAGTAGCGTTGTGTTTTCGCCGGTCCATTTCTCGTTCCCTATCCGTGTGCCGATGTCGCTCAAGACGATCCTTCTCGCTGCGGCCGCTGTGCCCTCGTTGCTCGCGGCTCAGGAACCCTTCGATCGCGCGATGGTCGCGAAGATTCGCGACGAGGGGCTCAAGAACCCGCGCGCCTGGTCGATGGTCGACACGCTGGCGACGGTGATCGGTCCGCGGCTCACGGCGTCGCCGGCGTTCATGCGCGCCGCCACATGGTCGCGCGACCACCTGACGGCGTGGGGATTCAAGGACGTGCACTTCGAGACGTGGCCATTTGGGCGCGGGTGGGAACTCCAGAAGTTCACGCTCGAGATGACGGAGCCGCGGTTCGCGCCAATGATCGGCTATCCCGACGCCTGGTCCGCGTCGACGAACGGCGACGTCGTGGGCACGCCGTTGTTCATCGCCGGAATGCCATACGATTCGCTCGACAAGATGCGCGATCGGCTCAAGGGTGCGATCGTGATGACGCAGCCGCTGATGACGACGTTCATCCGCGAGGATCGGATCAACCCGACGGACCCGAATGCGCCGCCGCCCGTGCCGCCCGCTCCGGCGGCTGGACGGGGCGGGCGCGGAGGAGCGGGCGGTGGCCGGGGCGGACAGAGCGAAGCGGCGCGGATCGCCATACTACTGCACGACGCCGGCGTGGGCGCGGTGCTCAAGCCGAGTCGAGGCGAGCACGGAACGATCTTTCTGCAAACGCGCGATGCGGGCGCGACTGCCGTTCCCACGGTCGTCGTTTCGGGCGAACATTACAACAACCTCATTCGACTTTTACAGAATCGTATTCCGGTCAAGGTGCGGGTCAACGTTCAGGGCCGGTATTTCACCCAGGACACCAGCGGCTACAACATCATCGCCGAGCTTCCCGGAACCGATCCGCGCCTCCGTGACGAGATCGTCATGATCGGGGCGCATCTCGACTCGTGGCATTCCGCGACCGGCGCCACCGACAACGCCGACGGCGCCGCGACGGTGCTCGAGGCCATGCGCATTCTCAAGGCGGTTGGCGCGCAGCCCAAGCGCACGATCCGCGTGGCGCTGTGGGGCGGAGAGGAGGAGGGCCTGTACGGCTCCAAGGCGTGGGTCGCCAAGCACCTGGCGGGCGACACGAACAAAGCCGCGCGCGACAAGTTCTCCGTCTATCTCAACATCGATCCAGGCTACGGACCGATCTACGGTTTCTTTATGGAAGGAAACGACCCGGCCAAGGCGATCTTCGACGCGTGGCTCGAGCCCTTCAAGGATCTCGGCGCTCGCAAGAACGTCGTGGCCGGCATCGGCAACACCGACCATTTGAGCTTCATCGCCGAGGGCGTGCCTGGTTTCAACCCCGTGCAGGAATATGCCAACTACGACGTGCGCATCCATCATACGAACATGGACACCATGGAGCGCATGAAGCCGGAGGACCTGGAGCAGTCCGCGATCGTCTTCGCCGCATTCGCCTACAACGCCGCCATGCGCGACGCACTCATTCCACGCGCACCTGTGTCGCGCTGAGTGCCGCCGCCGAACCCAAAAACAGCAGCGAAGGCCGCGCCGCCGAATCAACGTCGCGTCGTCCACAAATTCGGCGGTAGCAGCCTGGCCGACGCGTCATGTTTCCGCCGCGTCGCTGATATCGTCGCCGGGCGTCCGGACGGCTTGCGAGCCGTGGTGGTGTCGGCGATGAGCGGCGTCACCGACGCGCTCGTCGAGGCCGTCGAGATGGCGGGCGCGCGAAACACGGAATACCGCGGCGCACTGGACCACCTGCGACGTCGTCACAGCGACACCATCACCGAGTTGCTCCCCGCCGCGGCGGGCGAACGGCTCCGAGCCGCGATCGAGCGCGACTTGGGCGACATCGACGACGTGTTGCACGCGACGACTCTGCTACATCGCCACTCGCGCGACGTGCTCGACCTCGTGTCGGGATACGGCGAGCTCTGGTCCGCACAGATTCTCGCTGCCTACCTCGTGGCGAAGGGTGTGCCGGCGAGTTGGCTCAACGCGCGCGACGTTCTGATCGTCGCGCCCGATGCGGCCGTACCCGAAGTGTTGTGGGAGCCGTCGCGGCAGCGTCTCGACGATTGGCGAAAGCACCACGAGCATCTGTCGTCCACGCTCGTCATCACCGGTTTCGTTGCGTCCACTCCGAGCGCCGTTGCTACGACGCTGGGCCGCAACGGCAGCGATTTCACCGCATCGATTTTCGCCGCGCTTCTCGATGCCGAAGAGATCCACATCTGGACGGACGTGGACGGCGTGATGAGCGCCAACCCGCGGCTCGTGCCGGAGGCGCTCACGCTGGACGCGCTCACGTACGACGAAGCCATGGAGCTCGCGTACTTCGGCGCCAAGGTGATCCATCCGAGCACCATGGCGCCTGCCGTCGAACGCGGGTTGCCGATCTACATTCGCAATACGTTCCGACCAGAGCTTCCCGGAACCCGCATCGCCGCGCACGCGGCATCTGCATTTGCTGTCAAAGGTCTCGCGACGGTCGAGGATATCGCGCTCCTCAATCTCGAAGGCACCGGAATGATCGGTGTGCCCGGCACGGCGCAGCGATTGTTCGGCGCGCTGCGCGACGCCGGCATCTCCGTAGTCATGATCTCTCAAGGCAGCTCGGAGCACTCGATCTGTTTCGCCGTGCCGGGCGGTGTGGCCGAACGCGCGCGCGACGCCGTTGAGCGCGCATTCTTCGCCGAGCGTCATCACGGACAGATCAACGCCGTGGAGATGGCGATGGGGTGCAGCATCCTCGCGGTGGTCGGTGATGGAATGGCCGGACAACCCGGTGTGGCGGCAAAATTCTTCAGCGCGCTCGGCAAGGTCGGCGTGAACATCCGCGCTATCGCGCAGGGGTCGTCGGAGCGCAACATCTCCGTCGTCGTCGACGGCGCTGACACGCAGCGCGCGCTGCGGGCCGCGCACTCGAGCTTCTATCTGTCGAGCCAGACGTTGTCGATCGGAGTGATTGGCGTGGGGAACGTCGGCGCAACGCTGCTCGCACAGCTCGCGCAGGAGTCGGCGCGTCTCAAGGCGGAGTTCGACGTCGATCTTCGCGTTCGCGCCGTCACGACCTCGAAGCGCATGCTCCTGAATGACCAGTCGATTGGCTTGGCTCAATGGAGGGACGAGCTGGCGTCCAATGGCGAAGCGACCGATCTCGCGCGCTTCACGGCGCACGTGCATGCCGACCACCTGCCGCACGCCGTGCTGATCGACTGCACGGCGAGCGATGACATCGCGCGCCAGTACGGTGCCTGGCTCGAGCAAGGCATTCACATCATCACGCCAAACAAACGCGCCAACACCGCGGAGCTCGAGTACTATCGGCGGCTGCGTCGCACCAATCGTGACGTGGGCGCGCACTACCTGTATGAAACCACCGTCGGTGCCGCGCTGCCGATCGTGCAGACGTTGAGAGATCTGGTACAGACGGGCGACGAGGTGGCGGAGATCGAAGGGATTCTGTCCGGAACGCTGTCATATCTCTTCAATAGATTCGACGGCACCGTTCCGTTCTCGGCGCTCGTCACGCAGGCGCGCGACTTGGGGTATACAGAGCCTGATCCGCGCGATGACCTGTCGGGGATGGACGTCGCGCGGAAGGTCGTCATTCTGGCGCGCGAGATGGGGATGTCGATCGAGTTGCGAGACGTCGATCTCCAGAGCCTGGTGCCCGAGGCTCTGCAAAGTGGATCCGCCGCAGATTTTCTCGCGGCGTTGCCGGAGCATGACGCGCCCATGGAGCGCCTTCGGGCCGACGCCGACGCCGCGGGAAATGCGCTTCGCTTTGTCGGAAGCATCAAGCGCGATGGGACGGCGAGCGTTCGGCTGCGAGCGTATCCGCGCACGCATCCGTTCGCGCGCATTGCCCTCACCGACAACATTGTGCTCTTTCGCACCCGCCGATATCACGAGAACCCACTCGTCGTGCAGGGGCCCGGCGCGGGCCGCGAGGTCACCGCGGCCGGCGTGTTCGCCGATCTCCTGCGGCTGGCGTCCTACTTGGGCGCGTCGTTGTAGCGTTTCAGGACGCCACTTTCTCCCAACGGTTCGTATCGCCTGAACGGAACAACGCGTCGATCACGGCCATGTTCGCGATCGCGTCCTCGATGGACACCGGAACGCTTCCCGTCCCGCGAATTGCGTCGGCAAAGCGATCGGCCTGAAGCGCGTACTGGTCGGCCGCCGGAATCTCGATCGTCTCCGCACCGTCGCCGTGCACGCTGCTGCCATCGTCGACCAGGAAACGTGCGGCGCGATCGGCCGGCGCGTTGAACGGGATGAGGACTTCGATCCGTCCGCGCGTGCCGAATATCTGCATTCTTTGAAATGGTACCAGCTGTCCGGCGCAGCTGAAGCTGGCTTGTCCGTTTGGAAAGCGCAGCAACGCCGACGCGAGCCGGTCGATCTTCATCTCTGGATCGCGTTCGATCTGTGCGACGACGTCCGATGGCTCCGTGCCAAACAGCCAGCGCGACATCGTGATCGGGTAGCACCCGATATCCAACAGGGCTCCGCCGCCCCAGTCAACGCGGCTCCGAATGTCGCTCGCGTCGCGACGATAGTAGCTGAAGTGTCCCGCGACGAGGCGAAGCTCGCCGATCCGTCCCTCGGCGATGAGCTCGCCCACAGCCGCCCACTGTGGATGCGTCCGCACCATGAACGCTTCCGCGATCTGGACACCCATGCGGTCGCGCACGTCGAGCAACGCTCGCGCTTCAACGGCCGACAACGCGATTGGCTTCTCACACAACACATGCTTGCCCGCTTCGGCCGCGAGCTTCGACCACGGCACATGCAGGTGATTTGGCAACGGGTTGTAGATCGCGTCGACCTCGGGGTCGGCGACCAGCTCCTCGTACGAGCCATACGCCCGCTCGATGCCGAGGGCTTTCGCCGCCGCGCGTGCCTTGCCGGCGTCGCGCGAAGCGATCGCGACCACGCGGCCGCTCATGCTTCGTTGAATCGCTGGAATGACTGTGCGCAGCCCGATGTTGGCCGTGCTGAGAATGCCCCAGCGAATCGCCGGTGGTTGCCCGCTACCAGTGCTCATGGATCGCGCGTCGGAAGTGTGTATCGTACACCGTCCGCACCTGCTGCATGGCCACCTCGGGGAGCGCCGGCAATTCGCTGCTCCGCGCGTTTTCCTCGACCTGCCGCATGTTCTTGGCGCCCGGGATGGCCGCGGTCACTTCAGGGAACATGAGAATCCAACGCAACGCGAGTTGAGCCATAGTCGTTCCCGGCGGCACGAGCGATCGCAGCTCGTCCACGGCGTCCAGTCCCAACTGATAGTCGACGCCGCTGAATGTCTCGCCCATGTCGAACGACTCGCCCTTTCGGTTGAAATGGCGGTGATCGGTCGTCGCAAAGTTCGATTCGCGCCGCAGCTTGCCGCTCAAGAGACCACTGGCCAGGGGGACCCGGGCAAGAATTCCTATGCGCTTGGCGCGCGCGACGGCGAAGAAATCGTCCGCCGGCTTGAGCCGAAACATGTTGAAGATGATCTGCACCGACTGAACGTTCGGGTACTCCGCCGCGCGAATGGCCTCCTGAACGCGTTCGACGCTGACACCATAGTGGCGAACCTTGCCGGCCTGAACGAGGTCGTCGAGCGCTCCAAACACTTCCGGCATCTCGTACACCGCCGACGGCGGGCAGTGAAGCTGCAGCAGGTCGAGTGACTCCGTTGCAAGGTTCTGCAGACTCCGCTCGACGAACGCCGTAAGATTTTCTCGGTTGTAGCCGGCGGCGGTGTGCGGATTCAATCGGCGGCCGGCCTTGGTCGCGACGATGATCGGCTCGCTCCGCTCACGTCGCAGTCGCCCAACCAGTCGCTCCGAATGTCCGTCGCCGTACACGTCGGCGGTATCGATAAAGTTCACGCCCAGGTCCACGGCTTTATGCAGGGCGCGCATCGACTCGGCGTCGTCGGTCCTTCCCCATTCAGCGCCGCCGATCGCCCAGGCGCCGAAGCTGATTGTTGAGATTCGCCATCCCGTGCGGCCGAGCTCTCGATATTCCACGTTGTGGGTCCCCCTCCCCTCCACAAAAGGTCACCGTGCGGTCTCGAATACTAGCCAATAGTTTACGCCCATGGTCTGGGAAGAACGTTGGCATCCGCTGCGGCAGGAGTGGGTAATCGTCTCGTCGCACCGTGATAAGCGCCCGTGGTTGGGCGAGACGGTGAGCGACGCGCGTCCGTCGATCCCGCATTTTGATCCGGGCTGTTATCTCTGCCCGGGGAATACGCGCGTGTCGGGACAGCGAAACCCCGAGTATGCGAACGTGTTCGCCTTCGACAACGATCATCCGTGCGTTGGCCCGGAGGCACCGCAGGATTTGGAGTCGCCTGCCGGGATCTATCGAATTCGCCCAGCGAACGGGCTTTCGCGCGTCGTGTGCTTTTCGCCGCGACACGATCTCACGCTCGCCGAGCTGCCGCACGACGACATCGTGCGCCTGTTGCAGTTGTTACAGGATCAATACCGCGAGCTCGCGGCGCGCGATGAAGTCCGACATGTGCTCATGTTCGAGAACAAAGGCGAAATCGTGGGCGTGAGCAATCCGCATCCACACTGTCAGATTTACGCGACCAACTTTGTCTTCAAGAACATCGAGGTCGAAGCACATGCGGCGGCCGCGCACTTCGGCGAGCACCGTCGCGTGCTCTTTCAGGACATCATCGCCGCGGAGGAAGCCGACGGGCGACGACTCCTCGTGCGCCGTGACGGCGCGCTGTCGTTCGTTCCGTTCTTTGCTCGGTACCCGTATGAGACGTACGTTGCTCCGCGCGCGACGCGAGCAAGCCTGGCCGACCTCGAACCGGCGGAGCTGAACGATTTCGCCGCGGTCCTGGGCGAGACGCTCGTTCGACTCGAGAATTTGTGGCGCATGCCGCTTCCGTACGTGATGGTTTTTCATCAGGCGCCGACCCGCAATACCGCGGAGCATACCTTTCATTTTCACATTCAGATACATCCGCCGTTACGAAAGCCCGGTCTCTTGAAGTACTTGGCGGGTCCGGAAATTGGCGGCGGCAATTTTCTCAACGACACCGCCCCCGAGGAGAAGGCTGCGGAGCTTCAGGCGGTATCGGCGGTTCACTACAAGCGGGGTGGCGGAAATGTCTGAGGCCGGCGCGCTCCTCGAGCCGATGCTCGCGCTGCACGACCGTATTCGCGACTCGGTTGTTGCCGCGTGCACCAGGCAGCGCATCGACGAGCTTGCGGCCGTTTCCGCCGAAGAAGCGAGCGATACGATCTATCAGGTCGATCGCGTGAGTGAGGAGATTCTCGTTGCCGGACTGGAGACCGTCGCACGCGACGAGCCACTGTGCCTCATGGCGGAGGGTTTGCCCGGCGGCACGCTGGTCTTGCCGCGTGACGCGCGCGAGTCCGATTGCCGCTGGCGCGTCATTGTCGACCCCATCGACGGCACGCGCGGGATCATGTATCAAAAGCGCAGCGCGTGGATTCTCACCGGCGTCGCTCCCAACCGCGGCGAGGACACGCGCCTTCGCGACGTCACGCTTGCCGTGCAGACGGAGATCCCGCTCGTGAAGCAGCATTTGAGCGATCAGCTGTGGGCGCTACGCGGGCAGGGAGCGCACGCAACGCGCTTCAATCGCCTCACGGGCCTGAGCGAACCGCTGACGCTGCGTCCATCGCGCGCCGACACGATTGCGCACGGGTTCTCGACGGTGGCGCGCTTTTTTCCCGGTGTGCGCGACGTTCTCGCCGCGATCGAGGACGAGATGACGCACGAGGTGCTCGGGCCGCCGCTCGCCGGCAAGGCGGCATGTTTCGAGGATCAATATCTCTCCACCGGTGGCCAGCTGTACGAGTTGATGGCCGGCCACGATCGTTTCGTCGCCGACGTCCGCCCACTGATGCACTCCATCTCCTCGGCGCGCGGCTTGCCGCGCGGACTCTGCGCGCATCCATATGACATCTGCACGATGTTGATTGCCGAGGAGCTTGGTGTCGTCGTCACCGGCGAGGATGGATCGCCGCTTGACGGACCGTTCGACGTCGAGTCGGATATGAGTTGGGTTGGCTACGCGAACGAGCGCATTCGCGCGGTCGTTGAACCGGCGTTTCAAAACGCGCTTCGTCGTCGCGGGTTGCTTTCGGCGCGTGGATCGTAGTACGCCATTCATGCGATTGCATCGTTTGGCCGGACGGTTGTTCGATTGTGATGCGCCCCCGCACCTCGCGCGCTTCCAATCGGCGCTCGATCGACTGCGCGCGCTCGGAACCGAGACGGACCCGCTCCGGCGCAGTTTTTTTGCCCCCAACGTTCCCGTCCACATTGCGCGAGCGCCAGGCCGCCTCGACGTCATGGGCGGGATCGCCGACTACAGCGGGGCCACCGTGCTTCAGCTCCCGCTCGATTGCGCGACCGTGACCACGCTTCAGCGGCAACATGCGCCGCGTTGCGATCTGCTCACGTATCGCGCCGGCGAATGGGCGTTCTTTACCATCGATGTGAATTCGCTCATCAGCGGCGAGCTGAATGATCCGCTCGTGCTTGCGCGATGGTTCGCGGACCGTGGCGCGGACCACTGGGCGTCATATGTCGTGGGCACCATTCAGCGCTGCCTGCATCACGCGAAGATCGGCCAAGGCTCGGCGCAGCCGGGCCTGCGCATGTTGATCGAATCGAACGTTCCCGAGGGCAAAGGCGTGAGCTCGTCGGCGGCGCTCGAGGTAGCGACGGAGTTCGCGGCCGTCGCGAGTTACGGCTTCACGTTGACGCCGGAGCAGATCGCCGTCGACTGCCAATGGGTCGAGAACCATGTGGTCGGTGCGCCCTGCGGGATCATGGACCAGATGACGAGTGCGTGTGGTCGCAGCGATCGACTCATGCGCCTCACGTGCCAGCCGGGCACGATCGAAGGCCATATCGAGATCCCAGCGGGTTTCAAGTTCTTTGGCATCGACTCCGGCCTGCGCCACGCTGTGACCGGCGCCGACTACGGCACTGTACGCACGGGGGCATTTATGGGATATCGGATCATCGCCGCCGCGGCGGGCCTCCGCGAAGAATTCGGTGTCCCGCTTCGACTCAAGGATCCGAAGTGGGGCGGTTACCTCGCGAACATGTCGGTGAACGAGTTCGCGACCCGGTTCGAGCGAGTGTTGCCCGTCGAGATGGACGGCTCGGAATTCCTCGACCGATACCACGGAATCACCGACACTGCCACGCGCGTGGACCCGGCGCGCCGCTATCCGGTGCGCCAAGCAACGAGGCATCCGGTGTTCGAACAGCGGCGAGTGGAGGAATTCGCCGAGCTGCTTGCGCAGGTTGCGCGTGAACCGCAGGCGGCGATCGAGATGGGCCACATGATGAAAGCCTCACACGAGAGCTACAGCGCGTGCGGACTCGGGAGCGACGGCACCGATCGATTGGTCGAGCTCGTCGCGATGGCTGGCCCCGAGCGCGGCTTGTTCGGCGCGAAGATCACGGGCGGCGGAAGCGGGGGAACCGTGGCGGTGTTCGGCCGCGACGACGCCGAGCCAATCGTCCGTGAGATTGCCAACCGCTACGCCGCGGAGACTGGACGCGCGGCTCAAGTCTTCGCGAAGTCGGGTCCCGGCGCCGACGAGAGCGGAGTGTTGTGCGTCGATCCTCATGTCGATTCGCCCGCATAGGGCGCCGCGACCGCGGATCGAACCTTGCCGCGCGTAGTACCGCACGGCATCTTCGCCCTTCACGTCACGCAACCCTCCACGCCAAATCATGCCAGCAGTCGGCAATAGCGTTTCGCGAAAGGACGGGATCGGAAAGGCGAATGGCCGCGCGCTCTATGCGGACGACATCACCTTCCCCGGCATGATTCACGGCCGAACCATCCGCGCCACGATTCCGTGCGGGAGCATCCGCTCAGTACGGCTCGCGTTTGACACGACCGGTTTCACCGTCGTCGATCATCTCGACATTCCGGGCCGCAACATCGTCGACCTCATCGAGCAGGATCAGCCCTTCCTCGTTGAACGCGAGGTCAGGCATATGGCGGAGCCGATTCTGTTGCTTGCGCACGAGAACGCGGAAACGCTGAATGCCGCGCGCGTCGAGATCGAGTATGAAGAGGCCGAGGCGGTCTTCGATCCTGAGCGATCGACCCAGCTGCTCAAATCGATCGACATCGTGAAGGGCGACGTCGACGCCGCTCTCGCCCGCGCCGACATCGTCGTCGAAGGCACGTATCGCACGGGGCATCAGGAGCACGTCTACATCGAAACCAACGGCGTCATCGCCGTTCCCGAGGCCGGCGGCGTCGCGGTCTATGGGTCGATTCAGTGCCCGTTCTATGCGCTCAAAGCCCTCAAGTGCATGCTGGGCCCGATCACGAAGGTTCGCGTCATACAAACCGAAACCGGCGGCGGATTCGGCGGCAAGGAGGAGTATCCGTCGATGATCGCCGGGCACGCCGCGCTCCTGGCGCTCAAGTCGAACCGTCCAGTCAAGATCATCTACGACCGCGTCGAAGACATGATCGCGACCACCAAGCGGCATCCGTCGATCGTGCGACACCGCACGGGCGTGATGCGCGACGGGCGCATCGTGGCCATGGACGTGGACGTGCTTCTCGACGGCGGCGCGTACATCACGCTCAGTCCGGTCGTCCTGTCCCGCGGCTGTATTCACGCCGCGGGTCCGTACCGCTGTGAGAATACTCACATTCGCGGCCGCGCCGTCGCCACGAACACGCCGCCAAATGGCGCGTTTCGCGGCTTCGGGGCGCCGCAGACGGAATTCGCCGTCGAGGTCCACATGGAGCGCGTTGCCGAAGCGCTCGCCATGGATTCCGTGACGTTGCGCGCGATGAACGCGCTGACGCCCGGCGACACGACCGCCACCGGCCAGATTCTGCGCGAAGACACGAGCGCGTTGATGGTGCTCGACGAGGCGGTTCGCCGGAGCGACTTCCGACGCAAGCGCGAGTCGTATCGCGGCACCAACAAGGCGATCGGGCTCGCGCTGTTTTTTCACGGCGCCGGCTTCACCGGCAGCGGCGAGCGATATCTCAAGTCGCGCGCCCGTCTCGACCTCACGGCGACCGGCGTTCGCATCGCCGTCGGCAGCACGGAGATCGGACAGGGCACGCGGACGATGCATGCGCAAATTGTCTCCGATGCACTGGGAGTTCCGTACGGCGACATCGAAGTCATGCAGCCCGACACGTCGCTCGTGGCGGACAGCGGGCCAACGGTGGCGTCGCGCACCTGCATGGTCGTCGGCAAAATCCTGGAAGAATGCGCCCACGAGATGCGCACCACGCTCGGCGACCTCTCGCCGGCCGAGTATCATGCGCAGCACGGCGCGTTCTCCGTCGAGCGACAGTACGAGCCGCCCGGCTGGATCGAGTGGGACGACGCCACCTATCGCGGCGACGCCTATGCCACTTATGGGTGGGGCTGCGACGTCGCCGAGCTCGAGATCGATCCCGACACGTTTGAGGTGCGACCCATCAAGCTGACCGCCGTGCAGGAGTTCGGCCGGCCCATTCACCCCGCACTCGCGCGTGGACAGATCGAAGGCGGAACGGCGCAGGGACTCGGCTACGCTCTGCTCGAACGCGTCGTGATGAAGAATGGTGCAATGGCCAATGCGCAACTCACCAACTACACCATTCCCACCACGCTCGACACGCCGGAGATCGACGTCGTGATGCTCGACAATCCATATCCTGGCGGCCCGTTCGGCGCGAAAGGACTTGGCGAGCTTCCCATGGATGGGCCGGCACCCGCCGTCGTCAACGCTCTTCGGCACTACGGACTCGACGTGCGCGAAATTCCGGCCACACCCGAGCTGATCGCGCAATGCGTTTCGTACTGAACGGGCACCCGGAGGACGTGGACGCGCATCCCATGGCGCGACTCCTCGACGTGCTTCGCAATCAGTGCGGCCTCACCGGCACCAAGGAAGGGTGCGGCGAAGGCGAATGCGGTGCGTGCACCGTGCTCGTCGACGGGGATCCCGTGTGCTCGTGTCTCATTCCCGTATCGCAGATCGAGGACTCCGCCGTCGTCACCATCGAAGGCCTCGGCGAAGATCATCCGCTCCAGCACATGTTCATGAATGAAGTTGGCGCGCAGTGCGGAATTTGTACGCCCGGAATGATCATGGCAGCGCAGGTGCTCGGACCCGCTCCGACCCTCGACGAGATCAAGGCGGCGTTGGCCGGGAATTTGTGTCGCTGCACCGGCTACAGCGCGATTTATAGATCCATCAAAAAATGGAAGATCAGCACGAGAGAGCTGACGCCGCGCCGGCGGGATGACGCGTGAGAACCGCCATTTCGGAGCTGAGTGTCCGGCGTCCGTCGTCGGTCGGCGAGGCATTGACCATGCTTCGCGATGAACCGGGCACACCGATCGCCGGGGCAACCGACCTGTACGTCGCGCTGAACTTCGGCACGCTCGCCCCCAAGACATTCGTCGACATCTGGTCGCTAAAGGAGCTTCGCAACATCTACGTGCGCGACGATGTGCTCGTCATCGGAGCGCTGTCCACGTACACCGAGGCGATTCGATCGCCGCACGTACGTACGAGGCTGCCCATGCTCGCCGAGGCAGCACGACTGGTCGGCGGTCCACAGATTCAGAATCGCGGCACCATCGGCGGAAACATCGCCAATGCGTCGCCGGCCGGCGACTCACTCCCCGTGCTCGCCGCAGCGGATGCCGTGGTCGTGCTTCGAAGCGTCAACGAGGAGCGGCGCGTTCCGCTGACCGAGTATTACACCGGCTATCGCACGACCGTCATGCGCGCCGACGAGTTGATTGTCGCCGTGGAAGTGCCGGCGGTCGACGGCACACAGTGGTTTCGTAAGGTGGGAACGCGCGCCGCCCAGGCGATTTCAAAGATCGTTGTGGCCGGCGTACGCGGAAGCACGACGCGCGTGGCATTCGGCAGCGTAGCCCCAACGGTCGTACGTCCGCGCGAGACCGAGCGTCTCCTCACGTCCGGCGCGTCGATCGACGAAGCCGTCGCGGCGCTTGGGCGCGAGATCGTACCGATCGACGACCTTCGCTCAACCGCAGAGTACCGGCTTCGTGTGTCGGGGAATCTGCTCCGGCGTTTTTGGAGTGACACCGCTCCAGCCTGACCGTCTCGTCATTCGCGGTCGGCGCGTCGTCACGGAAGACGGCGTGCGCCCCGCTTCGGTGCACATCGCCGGCGGGCGCATCGTAAGCGTATCGACTCACGATGCCTCGGTTGGCGACGCCGAAGAGATTGACGCCGGCGACGCGGTCGTGATGCCGGGCGTCGTGGACACGCACGTGCATGTGAACGCGCCGGGGCGCGCCGAGTGGGAAGGTTTTGAGACGGCAACGCGCGCGGCGGCGGCGGGAGGCGTTACCACATTTCTCGATATGCCGCTCAACGCGATCCCGGCGACGACAACGGTCGACGCGCTGCGCGCCAAACGCGACGAGGCTCGCGGGAAAACTGTCGTCAATGTCGAGTTCATCGGCGGGCTCGTTCCAGGAAACGCTGACCAACTCGAGCCGCTCGCGCGCGCCGGCGTTCGCGCCTTCAAATGCTTTCTCACGCCCTCGGGCGTTGATGAGTTCCCCGCCGTGAATGAACGCGACCTGCGCGAGGCGTTTCCGGTGCTGGCGCGAACCGGCTTGCCGCTCATGGTTCACGCCGAAGATCCGACGCTGCTCGTCGCCGCGCCGGCCGGCGGTTCACGCTCGTACGCCGACTACCTGGCGTCGCGCCCCGCGACGGCAGAAAGTTCGGCGGTCGCGCTCATGGTTCGATTGCTCGAGTGGTGTCCCACGCCCGTGCACATCGTACATCTGTCGTCGGCCGCGTCGCTCGCGCCTGTGCGTTTAGCGCGCGCGCACGGGTTGCCGATTACCGTCGAGACCTGCCCGCACTATCTCACCTTCGCGGCAAACGAAATTCCGGACGGCAACACCGCGTTCAAATGCGCGCCGCCAATTCGCGACGCCGGCGAACGCGAGGCGCTCTGGAGCGCTCTGATCGCCGATGAGATAAATCTCGTGGCGTCGGATCATTCACCCTGCCCGCCGGCGATGAAGGAGACCGGCGGTGATTTCTTTGCGGCCTGGGGCGGGATCGCGTCGCTTCAACTGTCGCTGGCAGCGACGTGGACCGGCGCGCGCGACCGCGGTATTGGCCTCGAGCGCATCGCGCACTGGATGTCGGCCGCGCCGGCGCGATTGGCTGGTCTTTCGCGGAAGGGTTCGTTGATTCCCGGCAACGACGCCGACGTCGTCATCTGGGATCCCGATGCGAGTTTCGTGGTCGATCCTTCCACCCTGCGTCATCGGCATCACATTACACCGTACGCCGGACGCACACTCTTCGGCGTCGTGCGCGCAACGTATGTCGGAGGGGGCCGAGTGTTTGGAGAACCAATATCACCGCCAACGCAAGCATGACGACAGCCGGCTCGGATTTCACCGACCTTCCCGATCTTGCCGGCGAACGGTTCGGCGGCGCGGTCGTCGCCGCGAACGACGAGTTTTTCGCCCCCAAGGAAGCGCTCATCAAGGCGAACGCGCCCGAGTGGCGTGACGGCCTCTACACCGAGCGCGGAAAATGGATGGACGGTTGGGAAACGCGGCGGCGCCGCTCGCCGGGCCACGACTGGGCGATCGTCCGCCTCGGCCTGCCCGGGCTCGTGCGCGGTGCCGTGATCGACACGAGCTACTTCACCGGCAACTATCCGCCGCGCGCCAGCATCGAGGCGTGTTCGACGACGGGCACGCCGTCGCTCGACGTTCTCACGAGCGACGAAACGATTTGGCGGCCACTGCTGCAATCCGTCGACCTGCAGGGTGATTCGAGGAACGCCTTCGCGGTGGACGCTCAGGGAAAGCGCGTGACCCACGTACGCCTCAACATTTTTCCCGACGGTGGCGTTGCCCGTTTGCGCCTTCATGGCGACGTTCATCCTGACCCCCACGTGTTTGCGCCCGAGCGCGACGTGGACCTCGCCGCGATGACCAACGCCGGCTTCGTCGTTGCGTGCAGCGACATGCACTATGGTCACCGACAGAATCTCATTCTGCCGGGCCGTTCAACCCACATGGGCGACGGCTGGGAAACCAAGCGTCGTCGCGGACCCGGACACGACTGGACGATCGTGCGTCTCGGGCGCCGAGGTCGCATTCATCATGTCGAGATCGACACCGACCACTTCAAGGGCAACGCGCCCGGCAGCTGCATGCTCGAGTATTGCGATTCTCGTGCGGCACACCCGTCGGTCTTCGAGTCCGAGGCGGAGCAGTGGCGGCCACTGCTTCCCGAGTCCGCGCTGCAACCGCACGCACGCCACCTCTTCGACGACGTCGCGGCGAACGCGGCGACGCACGTCCGACTCAACATCTATCCCGACGGCGGCGTCGCGCGACTGCGTCTCATCGGGCGGGCGGCGTCGGCGTGACCTTCACCATACGCGCGTTCAACGAGAGTGCGCCGCAGCGCGCCCTTGAATTGCTCCAGGCATGCTGCGGCTCCGCGCGGTGGACGTCGGCGATGTTGGGCCGGCGCCCGTTCATCTCCGTGGACGCCGTGCTCACGCAGGCCGACGACATCTGGCAGTCCCTCGATCCGAATGATTGGTACGAGGCGTTCGCGCACCACCCACGGATCGGCGAGCGAGAAAGCGATGCGCAGCGATCGGAACGCGCATCGGCTTGGTCGGCCGGCGAACAAGCGGCGGTCGCGACTGCCCCTGAGGCGGTGCACGAACAGCTGGCGAAAATGAACCGGGAGTATGAAGCCCGGTTCGGCTTCATCTACATCGTATGCGCCACGGGCAAAAGCACGGACGAGCTTCTCGCGCTCGCGCGGCAACGCATGAACAATGCTCCCATGGTCGAGCTGGGCGTCGCCGCGGAAGAACAGCGCAAGATCACGCGACTTCGGTTGGTGAAGCTTTTCGCGGCGCCCACATGAGCACCATCAGCACCCACGTTCTCGACACCGCGCTCGGCAAGCCGGCGGGCGGTATTCACGTGACGCTCGAGCGCATTGGTCAGCGCGGCAACCAATCGGAGACGGTCATTGGGTCGGGCACGACCGACTCCGACGGACGGCTGCGCGACTTCGTTGCACCGGGCGTGTCTCTCGCCGAAGGCACGCATCGCCTGCGCTTCGATGTTGCGGAGTATTTCGACCGCACGCACCGCGAGTCGTTCTATCCCGAGATCGTGGTGCTGTTCACCGTCCGCGCGGGCGAGGACCATTACCACGTTCCGCTGCTGCTCAATCCGTTCGGCTACTCCACGTATCGCGGCAGTTGAAATTTCCGAGAACGGTTCCCGGCCCTGAACTGCTCTAGCACTGACCGGGTACGGTCAACACACGGATTCAGACGGAGACCGGCGTCGACCGACGAGGCCGACGTCGCCCGACGGGCTTCCGTGTTTCGTCGGTGCTGTGTCGGTGTATGCCCGCGCTAGTGTTGTTTCTCTCGCGCCGCGAACCATCCCGGAATTTCCCGAAGCACCTCATTTCATGGTGGCGCCGAGCTCGATCCATCTGCCCAGAATGGCACGCTCCACCTCGGTGATGCGCGTCTTGTTCCCCGGCGGCATGGTTCTCGTTATCACGGCGCGTTCGCGAATTCGCGCCGCGCGCGCCACGATCTGATCCGGTGTATCGAACGCGACTCCGGCGGGCGCCACTCCGAACGTGAGATCGGATGGTTGCAGCGAGTGACAGGCTGAGCACCGGCGGTCGATGACGTGTCTCGCGTCGGCGAAGACAACGATCCGACTCGCCACGCTCGCGACCGCCGCGGATGACTCGGCGGAGGCCGATGCGGTTGTTCCGGCCGGCAGCGACAGAATCGCGGAGAGCACCGCTACGCTCACGATCAACGTCGCGGCGAGGGTCGTCTTCCACCGCGGATTGTTGAACCGCACGTTGAGCACGTGTCGGACCGCGGCACCGGACGCGACGATCACCAGGAGAAGCAGCCAATTCCACCGGTGCCCGTATACCGATGGGAAGTGATTGCTCACCATCAGCGCGATGACGGGAAACGTGAAGTAGTTATTGTGAATCGACACGCGTTTGGCGCGCGCCGAGATTGCCACACTCGCCGGCCGGTCCACGCCGATCGACGCCACGAGCTCGCGCTGCGACGGCACGATCGTGAAAAACACATTGCCCGCCATGATCGTCCCGAGCATCGCGCCGACGTGCAGAAACGCGGCGCGACCCGACAGTAGTTGCGTCAGTACGACGGTGATGGCGATGAACAGCACGATCCAGACGGCCGCCGCCAGCGTCGGCGCGCGCGGTGCGACGAGCCGCTGCATGGACTCATACACGATCCAGCCAAAAGCGATCGAGCCCAGCCCGATCAAGGCTGCCGTGCGGTGGCTCAAGTGTGCGACGGTGGGATCGGCGAGCACGGCCCGGTCGCTCAAATAGTAGACGACCAGCAACAACGCCATGCCCGTGAGCCACGTCGTGTACGCCTGCCACTTGAACCAGTGAAGCGGCCGGGGAAGAGTGCGAACGTCGAGCAGCGTTTTCTCGACGTAGTAAAACGCGCCGCTGTGCAGCAGCCAGATCGCCCCGATCGGTTTGCTCGAGCTTCCCGGTGCCGGCGGTCGGAGATTGCGATCGAGCCAGTTGAAGAGCAGGGAATTGCCGATCCACATGATGCCGGCAATCACGTGCACCCAACGCGCAACGAGGTCGGCAAGCTCCCAGGCGCCTGCGCTCATGTCGCGGGCGGGGCGTCGGTGCCCAGGACTCCACGGGCACGCATGATCTTGAGAATCGAGCGCTCGCGTATTTCGGCCGGCGACAGTCCGGTGCGTCGCATCGCTTCGCTTTCGGTGATCGCGCCGGCCTGAATGCCGCGCAGGAAGAAACCGAGCAGACCCTGACCGGTCGCGGGCTCGTCGAGTACGCCGCCAACCAGTGAGGCACTCGCTGCCTTATTGAGAAAACTCCGAAGCCTGGCCCCTGCGACCTCGACACCGTCGAGAAAAAAGCTGGCGACTGCCGCATAGCGCGATACGAGTTGGGCCGCGTGGAGATCCCAGCCTTGATAGAAGCCCCCGGCCAACCCGTGCCGAACATCGTCGAAATGCAGCTTCCATCCTTCGTGCACGCGCGTGGTATTTTCTGCGGCCTGATGAGGCGTGAGCGGCGGTCCGCCGGCCGGCGCGACGTGCGCTGGAACAGGGAGCACCTGCGTCGACCCGTCTGCGATCCGAACGCCCGTGCCGGCAAACGCCGCCTGCATCATGTGCTTCGCGAAATCGCACGCGGGATGCCGCAACCGCTGATACGCCGCCGTGATATTGCAGCCTGCCGTATAGTCGTACGTGCCGAAGTCTATGCCGCGGAGGCGACCATCGGAGGCGTCGAGCATCCGCGGGAGCAGCGACTTGCCGGTCATATCGAGAATGACCTGCGGCACCTCGACCATGATCTCGAACACGAGCGTTCGATCGCCGAGTCCGAGGGTTCGCTCGATCGACGCGAGCACCGCGACGAAATAGTCCACCTGCTCGATCACCGTGATCTTCGGGACAGTGATCACCCAACGCGGCGGCAGGCCGCCGTGTTCAATGAGCGCGGTGAGCAGAAGGTCGAGCGTCCTCACGCTGCGGCCTCGCAACTCTTCCGTCAGTGGTTTGATTCTCGTGCCGATCGAGCCGGGCAGCGATCCCGCGCGCACGCCGCTGGCGATCTCACCGGCGACGGCGACTGCGGCGCGGTCTTCCTCTTCGTCGGCGCGGACGCCGTACCCGTCCTCGAAATCGATCCGATAGTCCTCGACGGGATCGCGACTGAGCTTGTCACGAACACGTTGCGCGACCGTGTCGAGCGCCGGGTGTTCAGAGATCCCGAATGCCGCGCCGAACGTTGCCGTATCCGGCGCGTACTCGTCGAGGTGGCCAAGCGCGTGCGCGCCGCGCCGCGCGGCGACGTCGGCGGTGAAGAATTGCGCGCCTTCGATCAGCGTGTGCACGGGTTGGAACGCGTCGCCTTCGCCGGGATAGCGTCGCGCGAACGCCACGTTTGCTTCGCGCACTGCGTCCTGCGCTTCGCGCACCGCGCCGTCGTCGAGACTCGTCCGCATCAGGCGTGATCCAGTGGTTCGGCGATGGTCATCCGTTATAGATCTTCCCGCTCTTGGCGCGGTAGTCGTCCAGTACCACGCAGGCCTCGTCCCGCAGCACATTTCGCACGATTTGAATGCCGCGGTCTTCGAGATAACGATACGACTCCGGAAAGACGGGTCCTTCCTCGAAATTCAGGCGCGATGCGTCTTCTCGCGCGGCGCCGTAAACGACCTGGCGGACACCGCTCCAGAGCGTGGCGCCAAGGCACATCGCGCACGGCTCGCACGACGTGTGCAGCTCGTGCGCCGGCATGCCCATGGCATTGAGCGTAAAGGACCCGACGCGCCGCTGTGCCATCATGAACGCCACCATCTCTCCGTGGAGCGTGCAGTTGTTCAGTCGAACGACGCTATTCATGCCGACGGACACGAGGCGACCCGAGTCGGACTCGAAGATCGCGGCGCCAAACGGTCCGCCGGTTCCGCGATTGACGTTCTCGCGCGATACCTCGATGGCCAGGCGCATCCGGTCGTCGCATGACAGATATCGCCGATTCCAGTTCACCACGGAGTCGACCCAATCCGGATACTCGATGTGTACCGCTGGGTGCTGCGTGTCGGTCGTCATGCTCGATTCCGGTGTACGTACGAGCCGCTGGTCGCGCGATCCAGCCAAAGTTACGTCGCCCGGTCGCCTCGGGGCGCCGCGTCGCGCTCCAGTCCGCCGCTCGCGTCGGCTAGCGCCGCACGGGCGCGAAAAAGGAAACACCCCGCGTGTTTTCGTCGATGCTGAGCGGCGTCCGCATCGATGGAAATGCCCGCGCCGTGCAGTCGACCCGCTCGCACAAACGACACGTGATCCCAATCGGAACCGCCACATCAGGAGCATCGAGATTGATCGCGTCCGCGTACACGAGACGCCGGGCGTCAGCCACGGCGCACCCCAACCCCACGGAGTACAGCACCTCGGGGCTGTGATATGACGCGACCTCTCGCCGTACAGTCCGCGCCACCGCGAGCACCGTGTGACCGTCGGGAAGACGCGACAGCTGCACGCGCACGCGACCGGGCTGCGCGAACGCGCCGTGCACGTTCCACAGCGTACACAGTCCGCTGAACCGCGGAAATCGAATGCCCGCCGCGCTGAATCGCTTGGAAATATTGCCGGCGATGTCGACGCGCAACAAATAGAACGACACGCCCTCCGCGCCGGGCCGGCGCAACGTCGTCAGTCGATGGCATGCTTGCTCCCACCCCACACGAAACCGATGGCCCAGCAGCTCGATGTCGTATCGCGTCGCCTCGGCGGCCTTCAAAAATCGCTCATACGGCATGAGCACGGCGCCGGCGAAATAGCCTGCGAGAGCCACGCGCCCGAGGGCGCGAGCCGACTCGGATGAGAGTTCGGGATCGCGCGTGAGCTGGTCGAGTGTCGCCGTGCAGTCCAGCAGTCCCGCTTGGACGGCGAGTTGGAAGTTGCGCGACCCGCGCCGAAGGATTTCCGAGAGCTCGAGCTCGCGAACATCGGGGGTGTATCGCCGAACCGCCCCGCGCATTTCGTCCACGGTTCGAATGCGCACCGTGACGCCGTGCAGCCGCTCGATGTAGCGCGACAACTGCCCGAACAGATCGGCATCCCCGAGACGCCCGTCGCGTCGCACGCGCTCGGCCTCGGCCTCGAGCGCCGGGAAATAGTTGTGATGACGCTCGATGAAGTCCGACACCTGTTCCGACGCGTGACGCGCGCGGTCGCCGCCGCCCGTGTCGGCCTGCGCATCGAGCAACTGGGCCCCGAGGGTCTCGAGCGACTCGCGCGCCGTCGCGAAGCGCTCGTGCAGGTGCCGCATCGCCCGCGCGAATTCCGGATGCGAGCTCACGGCGGCGCGGATCTCCGTCGACGTGAGCGGATGCGCCTCGAAGACCGGATCGGTGAGGATTTCGCATAGCTCGGCCGTGAGCTGTCCATCCTCCGATCCAAAGGCGCGCAGGTCCGTGTCGAGCGCGCGGGCGAGCCGCAGGAGGAGATCCGCGGTCAACGGCCGCCGATCGTGCTCGATCAGGTTCAGATAGCTGGCGGAGATGCCGAGTCGCTCGGCGAGCTGTTTTTGAGAGAGCTTGTGGGTCGCACGAAGGGCGCGAAGGCGCGAGCCAAGGCGGGGGGTGTCCTGCTCGTCCATTAGTCTCTTAACAAGATTGACGATTTCACAACCTACAGATTTACACTATCATACGGATAACGCGCTATGCAATAAAGAGTTACTTGCGGCTGGCACCACGAACGTCAATTCTGTCGTGTACGATAATACCCTATCACGCATCAGCCCAACCCGCCAGGCCCATGAACCCACCCCAACCCATGCCCATGCTCGACCAGTCGGTGACAACATCTCTGACTCGTCCGGAACTGTCGGCATCTCCGTTCGAATGGGGCCAGCTCTCACGCGACGACATCCGCATCCGCGAGTCGCTGCCGGCCCTGGTGCGCCGCTTCCGACCCGAGATCGAAGCGATCCTTCATCAGCCGCCCGACCGGCCCAACGCCTGAACGGGCAGGGCCGAGCAAGCACCGCGATCGTTTGGCCCTGATCGCTACGGCTCGACGCCGGAAGCCACCCGCGTTCCGACATCGCGGTCTCCCTCTGGACCACGCCATCCGCCGGACCGTTATTCTGTCAGATGGAGATCGGTCTCTACACATTCGCCGAGACGAGTGCGGATCCCGTCGACGGGCACACCGTCGGCTCTGCCCAGCGGTTGCGCGAAGTCCTCGAGGAAATTGAGCTCGCCGACCAAGTCGGTCTCGACGTTTTCGGAGTGGGCGAGCATCACCGGCCCGACTTCGCGGTGTCTGCACCCGCGGTCGTGCTCGCCGCGGGCGCTGAGCGGTCCAAACGCATTCGTCTCACGAGCGCGGTGAGTGTGCTCAGCTCCGACGACCCAGTCCGCGTGTTCCAGGAGTTCGCGACTTTGGATCTGCTCTCGGGTGGCCGCGCAGAAATCATGGCGGGGCGCGGGTCGTTCATCGAGTCATTCCCGCTATTCGGCTACGCGCTCGAAGACTACGACGACCTCTTCGCGCAGAAGCTCGATCTCCTGCTGAAGCTTCGGGACAGCGAACGCGTCACGTGGTCCGGCCAGCATCGCGCATCGATCAACGGCCTGGGCGTCTATCCCCGGCCGCTGCAGAACCCGCTGCCTGTTTGGGTCGCGGTGGGCGGGACGCCCCAATCAGTCGCGCGCGCCGCGCGACTCGGTTTGCCCGTCGCCATCGCGATCATCGGTGGTGCACCGGAGCACGTCGTGCCGCTCGTGTCACTCTACCGAGAGACCGGACAACAAGCCGGGCACGATCCGGCGCGTCTCGCCGTCAGCATCAATTCTCACGCGTATGTCGCCGACACCACACAGCAGGCCGCCGACGAGTTCTTTCCATCGTACGCCGCGATGATGACGCGGATTGGGCGCGAGCGTGGTTGGCCGCCGACGACGCGGCAGCAGTTCGACCTGCTTCGATCGCCGCGCGGCGCCCTGCTGGTGGGAAGTCCGCAGGAAGTGATCGACAAGATTCTCTTTCAGCATGAGCTGTTTGGGCATCAGCGTTTTCTCGCGCAAATGAGCGTGGGTGCGATGCCGCATGCGAAGGTCATGCGGGCGATCGAGCTGTTCGGGACACAGGTTGCGCCCGCGGTCAGGCGCGCGACAGGAGGAGCATGACACGAAACGGATTGTCCGTGCGACGCGATGAGTGGCACCGGCCGCTCGTGCTGGCGCTTGCGCTGACAGTGAACGCAGCGACCGTCGTTCGCGCACAACAGCCCGCCGTCACTGGCGTCGTATTCATAGACGCGAATGGCAACGGCGTTCGCGACTCCGGCGAGCCGGGCGTGCCCGGCGTGGCGGTCTCCAATCAGGATGCGGTCGTCGTCACCGATGCGTCGGGAGCGTTCCGCCTCCCGCGCGGCGGCTACGGCGTCGCGTTCGTCTCTGTCCCGGACGGCTACAAATCCGTGGGCCCGTTCTGGCGCAGCGTCGCCGACTCGGCCGCCGCCCCGACCCTGGCGTTCCCGCTCGCGCCGGTGCCCAAGACGAGTGAGTTCAGCTTCGTCCACGCGTCGGACACGCATATCGCGCCGGCCAACGTCGAGCGCACGCGCCGCCTTCGCGCGCTCGTGGATTCGCTTCACCCGTCGCTGCTGCTGATCACCGGCGATCTGGTGCGCGACGCCCTACGCGTCGGCGAAGCGGAGGCCACCGGCTACTACGACCTGTTCGCGCACGAAACGGCGCAGTTCAAGACGCCGCTGTGGACGGTGCCGGGCAATCATGAGAATTTTGGCATAGAACGACACTTGTCGCTCGTGAGCCCCAAGCATCCGCTGTACGGCCGGAAGATGTATCGCAAATATTTCGGCCCCGACTACTACTCGTTCACTTACGGGGGCGTGCACTTCGTCGGCTTGAATACCGTGGATATCGACGATCTCTGGTACTACGGCCACGTCGACAGTCTCCAATTGGCCTGGCTGGCGCGCGACCTCGCCAACGTGCCGCAGGGCATGCCGGTCGTGACGTTCGACCACATTCCGTTTTACTCGTCGTTCGAGGCGCTCAGTGGATTCCGCGACGAGCAACCCGCGCCGACGTTGATCACGGTCAAAGGCAAGACCGTGTTTCGACACACGGTCTCGAACGCCGCCGACGTGCTCGCCATCCTTCGCCAACACCGCCACGTGCTCGCGCTCGGCGGACACATTCACGCCGTCGAGCATCTGGAGTTCGAGGCGGAGGGAATGCGCACCCGGTTCAATCAGTCGTCGGCGATCGTTGCCCCCACGGACTTGGCCGGCGTGCGCTTTTCATCGGGCATCACGGTGTACACGGTGCGGAACGGTGTGATCGACGCCGGCCGATTCATTCCACTAGGCGCGCCCGAACCCAAGACTCCGTAATCGGGCGCGCGCTGCTGTCAGTCGCGCCGGCGAGCCGTCGTTGATTGCGCCGTGCCCGTGGGATCGTCGGCGAGCATCTGGCTTTCGAGAAGCGTTGTGCAATGCGCTGCGAGCGTGGTGACGTCGTAGGTTGCGCCGTCTGTTCCGCGCCATACGAATTCGTCCGTTGGCTGCGCGACCGGGCGCACCACGAGCTCGCGCATGACGACCGCAGCCTCCGGCTGGGGCGCCGAACCGCGACGCGAGAGCACGCCGCGCCAAACGGCGATCTGCAATTCGCCAAGCGATCCGTCGGTGGTCGTGTCCGGGAACCACGACACGCTGAGCGCTGCCGTCGCGGCTTGGAGGACGCACCCCGTAGGGGTCCTGTGACGCTCGACCGGAACCGGCATCCGGCTGGCGCGCGTGGTGGCGCGTTCCGGGGCGAGCATGTCCAACAGGCCGTTGACCGCTCGCTGCACCGCGTTCTTCTCCTTGGCTGTCGGAGGCGTGGAACGCGGGCTCGGCGGCGAATTGAGTGAGTGATCCATTGTCATCGGTGTGGGGTCGGGCGGGCGCGGCAGCGTCCGCTTGCTTACTGTCAGTTTCCGTGCCGGACTGGTGGTCATTCCAGGCGCCCGGAGACAGTCACCCAGTGCCCAGTAAAACGACGGCATTGGCCGTACTAACAACTTAGCGCGCATGCCGCGACTATGTATCTCGGCCCACCGTCACGAAGGCCATGCTCCCCTCCACGTCCACGTTCATCCGCCCCGGGACGCGCGCGCCGACGAGCCGTTCGATCTCGTGCCGGGCGCGCGGCGTGGCGAGTTCGCCGGCTGCGTGGAGCATGCGCAAAAAGACGTCGCCGCGGCCACCCGCAAGGAAAATCGACGACAGGCCGATCGTGCTTCCCGTTGGTCGCGCGAACGACGCAAGCGCCGCGAGCAATGCACTGGCATCATCGACGACATGCAGCACGTGCATCGCCAACACGGTCGTCGCGCCCGCGTGCGTGACGCGGAGATCGCGAACGTCCCCGCGCGCGAGAACGACGTGTGACGGAACGGCTCCAGCGCGGGACCGCACACGCCGTCTGGCGCGGCGAAGCATCTCGATCGACTGATCGATCAACACAATTGGGCGGCCGCGGTCTTCGGCGTACAGATGCGATGTGAACAACAGCGACCCGCATCCAAGCTCAACGTGCGTTCCAGAGGTGCGCGCATGGAACACGTCGTGCGCGAACGCGCGGCAGCGTTGCGGCGACGTCTTCCAGAGAATGCGGTTGTACGACGTCGCGCCGAGGAGCGCGTCGTACCCGAACGCGATCCGATCGTAGTGCGCCGCGCGCGGCGTTCCCGGCGAGAGCTCGAGAATGTCGTCGTCGATCTCTCGCGGCGACGTGATACCGGTCAGAAGACCGAGCGCGGCGCGCGCATCAGTCATCGGAACTATTCGGTGCATCGACGGATAGACGTTTGGCGGAAATCACGTGAGCGTGTGCGAAGTTTCCGCGACGTTCTTGCGAACACGGATGTGTACAACACCGCAGCGTTCTTCATTGAGAATAACAACGTAAACATTCGGTTGATCCGGTCTTTTGTTGCGACTGTACGTGGTGAACGAACACGCTACATTTTGTGGGTGGCGATTCCGGCAACGCACTGCGTTGCGGTCAATGACAGTTGTGGGACGCCGCGGCCGAAATACACATGGTGCGTGAAACCGCGCGGTGCTTTTGGCCGAATGGCTCGGTGGATGTTCACCACGCAAGCGCCGCCGAACCGGCCTCGCTTGCTCGCGCAGCAGCGCAGCGCGCAGAGGGCCAAAATCATCGACGCGTCTGTGCCGCGTCGCACGCATCATGACGAGGCCGTCATGTGTTCGATCTTATCCTGTTAGCGGGGGGAGTGTCGTGGAGTGTCTTACCGACGGATTGACGAGCGCCCCAATGCAGTCCGCCGCGCTCGGAACCAAGGATTTGTTCACCGTTTTGTACGGCGAGCTCCATAAACTCGCTGAGCACAACTTGAGGCGCGGTGGTAACGAGCTCACGCTCGGCGCCACGACGCTCATCCACGAGGCGTATCTCAGCGTTGCCAACGGCGACGCCGCGTTCGTCGATCATCCGCGGTTCCTGGGGTATGCGTCGCGCGCGATGCGTGGATTGGTCATCGACTACGTGCGCCGCCGGCAGGCGAAGAAGCGCGGTCGTGAGTTGGAGATCACGTTGACGGGCCAGGAGCCGCTGTCTGCCGAATCCGAACGTTCGATGTCCGACCTCGAGCAGCTCGGCGATGCATTGGAAGAGCTCTCGGCTGTGGAACCGGCGCTCGCCGATCTCGTGGATCTCCACTTCTTCTGCGGGTACACGTTTACCGAGATCGCGACAATGCGCGGGGTGTCGGAGCGCACGGTGCAGCGTGAATGGCGAAAGGCGCGTTTGTTGTTGTATCAAGCGGTGCTGCCGACGGAAGCGACGAACACAACCACCGACGACGTACGCATCGCCGCAGCGGTCTAACGCGAGAGGGGGCCTCGTGTCGGGATGGACGGTTCCATTCCGATTTGAACAAGGACGGCAGAGCGCGTAGGTCGCGCTCGCGAGCCGGCGAGGACCCTCTCGATGTTGGTGTATCCATCCGTTTCTCGCGGTGGATTGTGTGGCTCATGAGAGGGTTCTAAACTCCGTGCCCCAATCTCTGCGAACCCACCATGCAACTCTTCGCCTCGCTCCTGGCCCTGGCCGGAGTCACACGCTCCCATGCGTCCGAAACGGATGACAGCGCGAAGGCAGCCGCCGCCCACTCGATGCTCGTCGCCGCCAGCGACGCTCGGGACTTCGAGAAGCGCACGCCGTGCTGAACGCGACTTCTGTGGGAGGCGTCGTTCTCCGGCCGCACTTTCGCGATAGAACCGACGCCGGCGATGCGCTGGCGCTGTCGCTGAACACCTTTGCCGGCGAGCGAGGGGTTGTCGTGCTCGGCCTGGCGCGCGGCGGTGTCCCAGTCGCGCGCCAAGTGGCCGCCGCTCTCGGAGCGTCACTCGGCACCCTCGTGTCTCGCAAGATCGGCGTGCCCGGCATCGAGGACGTCGCACTCGGTGCGATTGCGGAGGGCAGTCGGCGCGCCGTTCACGATGCCGTCGCGTGGTACATCGGTGTTCCCGCCGACGTGGTGGACCAGTTGGCGGTACGTGAGCGCGTTGAAATTGAGCGACGGGTGCAACTGTATCGGGGCGGCGAACCGTTGCCCGATCTCCGCGGACGCACGGTGATTCTCGTCGACGATGGTTTGGCGACCGGTGCGAGTCTGCGCGCCGCGGCCCGATCCGTTCGAGGCAAGCGACCGAAGCGACTAATCGCGGCGGTTCCGATTGCCACTCCGTCGGGTGCGAAAGAAGTACGGCCCGATGTCGACGAGTTGGTGTCGATCGTCACGACCGAGGAGTTCGAAACGGTGGCCGCGTCGTACGGCGACTACTCGCCGGTGACCGACGACGAGGTATTGGCCCTCCTCGGTCGCCCAGCGCGCCGCGCGCCGTCGAGCATGGTGAACGACATCAGCAGTCGTATCGCTCCCGCATCGTCGAGCGCGCTCGACCCAAGCTCGGAAGTTGAGCGGACGGTCGAGATCTCGGCGTCCGGCAGCGTTCTCATGGCCGATCTTGGCGGGCCGCGTCACGTGGACGGGGATGAGACCGACGGCGTGCGCGGTCTGGTCATTCTCGCCAACGGCGGCGAGAGCAGCAGAAACAGCTACAGAAGCCGGTACATCGCCGGCCGCCTCCGCGCGGGGGGATACGCCACGCTGAGAGTGGACCTGCTCACCCAGGATGAACAGTGTGGTGATCGCGGGGGCGCCGACGTGCGTCGCGATGTCGAACAAATTGCCGCTCGGCTGTCGAGTGTGTGCGACTGGGCGGTGGACGAAGCGGTGCACGGGGTTGATAACACAATTCTCATTGGCGCGAGCACGGGCGCAGCCGCGGTGTTCGTCACCGCTGCCCGGCGCCCGCAGCAAATTCTCGCCGTTGTCTCACGCGGAGGACGTGCCGATCTTGCCGGCGAGGCGCTGTCGCGAGTTGAAACACCGAGCTTGTTGATCGTCGGCGCGGCCGACGTCGACACACTCCGTCGCAACAACGATGTATTGCGACAGCTCCCGAACGGCGCGCAGCTCGTACGAATCCCGCGCGCGGGGAATACGTTCGCCGAGCCGGGCGCGCTGGGCGCCGTAGCCGAACACACTCTCAAATGGCTCGATCGGCTGGAGCGAAAATGAGAGTTTCGTACCATCCGACGTGACGCCGATACGGTCCGCGAAGTTTGCGCACAGTGACGGCGGTTGTGTCGCACGTCACTTCCATATCGCTGACGTGGTCCTACGTTCGCGCTTCCAATTTTCGAAGGCGAAAGATGATGGATGGTTGCACCCATGAATTGATGAGCACGCCTGTGTCCGCCGGGCCACTCGCGACAAAAGATCTTTTCGCCGTGCTCTATGGCGAGCTGCACAGGATTGCCGAGCACAATTTGCGGCGCGGCGGGAGCGAGCTCACACTCAGCCCCACGACGTTGATCCACGAAGCATATCTCAGCGTTGCCAGTGGAGACGCTGCGTTCGTCGACCGGCCGCGTTTTCTTGGATACGCATCACGCGCCATGCGCGGACTCGTGATCGACTATGTGCGCCGCCGCCAAGCGAAGAAGCGCGGACGCCAACTCGAGATCACGCTCACCGGCCAAGAGGCCTCCTCCAACGACACGGAACACGCGGCGGCCAACCTCGAGCATCTCGGAGATGCTCTCGAGGAGCTTTCCACCGTCGAACCCGCGCTCGCCGATCTCGTGGACCTTCATTTCTTCTGCGGCTACACCTTCACCGAGATTGCGACCATGCGCGGGGTATCCGAGCGCACGGTACAGCGCGACTGGCGCAAGGCACGGCTACTGTTGTTCCAAGCAGTGCTTCCCGTCGACCTGATCGCGACGGCAGCCGTCGAAACGCCGCCGCGCTGCGAGCAATAGACGAGGCAGTAGGCGAGCAGCGGGCGAGAGTGGCTCGCGAGCGCGGTTGCGCTACGGCTCTAAACTGTCGCGCAGCGCGCGAGCCCGCATGGCCCACTGATTGGTGGCGCCGTAGCCGTTGGTCAATGCTATCGTAGCCTGTCGCGCTGAAATTCGCGCGGCCGGTGCGTTGCCAAGTGCACGCAGCGCGCGGGCGCGAAGCAACTCCGCTCGACCAACGAACACGCTCCGTTCGAGCGTGAGCGTATCGACCGCCGCGGCACGTCGGCCCAGGCGCGCCAGCGAGTCCGCGCCACGCGCGTCGCCGGCGGCAAGACGCCACTCCGCGGCTGAAATGAGCGGAATAGCGAACTGCGTGATCATCGGCTTTCCGTCGGACAACACGCTGCGAAGCACCGGCTCGAGCAACGCCGACGCGCCTGCCTTGTCTCCCGTTTCCCACCGAATGCGCGCCTTGAGAAGGGCCGCGTTCGTTCCGCGCCCGCGCGGGAAGTCAAAGAGCTTGGCGCTCTCTCGCTTCGCGTCGTCGTAACGGCGCTGCTCAATGCGGATCTGCGTCAGCACGGCCGGCGCCCATTCGGCGATGCCGCCGGCACCCTGCGTCGTGTCGCGCATGGCGCGAGAAATCCACACGTCGGCCGAGTCGTACTCGGTGAGACGCAGCTTGGCCTGGCCGTAGAGAAACGCCAAGAACGTCGATACGTGCCCGGCGCCGTGGATCGCCTCCTGCTCGCGAATGAACGGTTGGAGCGCCGCCTGTTCCTCTGCCGGCTCGCCAAGCTCCCACAGCGATCCGTCGAGGAAGGACGCGGCATTGGGAAGCATGTCGGTGTCGCCGTATCCGTTCGAGTCGAGCTTGGCGAGCACGAGGCGTTGCAGCGGAACGGCCTCGCGCATGCGCGAGCTCAGACGCAACGCCTCGGCGAGGTCGTTGATCGTCGCGACGCTTTCGGTGGCGTCACCAACTTCGAGAGCAACGGCCTGCTTGAGTAGCGCAATCCCGGCGTTCGACTTCCCTTCGGCGACGAGCAATTGACCCTCGCCGGTGAGACATCGCGATCGAATCACCGGATCCACATTCTCCGAGCGACCGAGCGCCGCTTTCGCATCGGCCAAGTCGGCTCGCGCCGAGTCGAGCTTGTCCTCGAAGGCGAAGCTGTACACGCGCAGGCAACCGGCGAGCGCGACCTGCGGATCTGCTCCCGCGTTGCGGGCGATTTCCCGCGAACGCGCGAGCATCTGCCGCTGTGTCGCACGATCTCCGCTCTCATAAAAGCGTCCGGAGAGATTCGTCATCATTTCGGAAACGAGCCAGGGTTCCTGACGGAATTGGTGCGTCAGGATCCGCTCGGCCACACCGATTCGCTCGACGGCCGAGAGTGGTTGTCCGTCGGGACCCCGCGAGTCCCCGGCGAAAACCGACTGAAGCTCCACCAGCACCTGCGATCGTTTTGCGTCCTGCACCGCGGCGTCGCGCTGACGCCTTGCGTCACGCATTTGCCGGACGGAGAAGACGGTGGCGCCGGCGAGCGCTGCGACGACGAAAAATGCCGCCGCGACGCCGGTCCGATGCCGCCGGAGGAATTTTCCGCCGCGGTAGGCGAGAGACTGCGGGCGCGCGCTCACGGGTTCATTGCGCAGATAATGCTCGAGGTCGTCGGCAAACGCCGTGACAGTCTGATAACGCTCACTGGCTTCCTTTCGAAGCGCCTTGGAGAGGATGTTGTCCAAGTCCCCCTCGCCAAGGCGGGCGGGCTCCACCTCAAAGAGACGGCGGACGGCCTCGGCCGGCGTGCGGCAGCCCTCGGCGGTGGGATGCCGGCCGGAGACGAGCAGATAGAGCAGCGTGCCCAACGAATAGACGTCGGTGGCGGTGGTGATGGTGTCGCCCCGCACCTGTTCCGGCGCGGCGAATTCCGGCGTGAGCGCGCGGCCGCCTTCGGCCGTGATGGTTCGCTCGCTCGTGCCCTCGGTGTCGAGTAGCTTGGCAATGCCGAAGTCGAGCAGTTTCACCACGCCTTCACAGGTGACCAGAATGTTGTTGGGCTTGAGGTCTCTGTGAACTACGAGGTTGGCGTGCGCGTGCCCGACGGCGGCAAGGACCTGAAGAAACAACTCAACGCGCCCGCCGACTTTGAGCTGCTCAATCGCAGCATACGAATCGATCGGGATCCCGTTGACGTACTCCAGAACGAGATACGGCTGTCCGGTTGACGAGACGCCGGCGTCGAGCAGACGCGCAATGCCCGGATGGCCAAGCCGTGCGAGCGCGGAGCCCTCGCGACGGAAGCGCTCTTGTCCGGTGGTTGTGAGCAGCGAGAGGTTGAGGAGCTTGATGGCAACGTGTCCCTCGAACCGTCCGTCGACGCGCCGAGCGAGCCAAACGGAGCCCATACCGCCCTGGCCGAGTGGGCGCTCCAGGACGTACGCACCCAGCTCGAGGCCGGCGAGGCGCAATTCGAGTGGCTTGACGAGAAAACCCTGACGATCGGCATCGGACTCGCCGGTGAGCAGAGCGCCGAGTGCCGCGGCGAGATCGGGCGAGCTGACGGTCAGCTCGTCGAGCCAGGCCGCCTGGGCCTCACTCGACAGCCCAAGCGCCCGATCGAGCAGCGGCTCCAGGGCCTGCCAGCGCTCACGATCGATCACGGCCATCTCTTTCTCTCTTCCAGGCTATTCTCAAATCGACCAACCGGTTCCGGCCCCAAACACTGCGCTGCGCGCACCAAAAAAGTCTGACCTTATGCTATCGGAATGGGGATTAGGAAACCGCCAACGTCCGGGTCGCAAACTGCTGGCGGACCGGCGACAGCACATCCGCAAATCGCGCCCGCCAAATCACACGCGATAGATCGTCACGACGGTTTCTTCGAATACCTTGTGTTGCGCGCCCGCCGGAATGCGGTGTGTGCGCGCGTGTTCGACGGCGAGCAGTCGTGAGAAACTCTTTTCTCGCCAACTGTCGATCACCCGGTCCAGCATTCGTGATTCGTACGGCGGATCCGCGAACGTGATGTCGTAGCTATCCGCGGTCAGCGCGGCAGCGAACGGAAGCGCGTCACGTTTGAAGATGCGAGTTCTGTCACGTAACCGCAGCGCCGCAACGTTGGCACGGAGGGCATGCAGGCTGGCAGGCCTGAATTCGACGAAATCGGCACTGCCCGCCCCCCGCGAGATGGCTTCGAGGCCGAGCGCTCCGGTTCCGGCAAACAGGTCGAGCACCCGCGCGTTGGGCAGGTCCGGCGTCAGCAGGTCGAGGAGACCGGCGCGCACGCCTTCGGCGGTCGGGCGCACCCGGGCATCCGCCGGCGACATGAGATCGCGCCCTGCAAACGCTCCTTTGACAATTCTCAACCCGCCTCGCCCGTCTGCGTAATCGCACCCATATTCGCACCAGGATCTCGCGTTCGTAATCCCCTCGACACCGACACGGCCGCTGATAATGAAAGTTATTCTGTTTGGAGCAACCGGAATGGTCGGCCGCGGGGTGCTCCGGGAGTGCCTGCTCGATGATGACGTGCAGAGCGTCGCGTCCGTGGTTCGTGCCCCGAGCGACGAGCGGCACCCCAAACTCCGAGAGATTGTTCATCGGGACTTTCACGATTTCTCGAACATCAAATCCGATCTCACCGGATTCGACGCCGGCTTCTTTTGCCTCGGGGCCACGTCGTCGGGGCTGAGCGAGGCGGACTATTCTGAAATCACGTACGGAATCACGGTTGCGGTGGCCGAGGCGCTCGTGACGGTGAACCCCGCGATGACGTTTATTTTCGTCTCCGGCGCCGGCAGCGACAGCTCGGAGAAGGGAAAAGTGATGTGGGCGCGCGTGAAGGGTCGCGCGGAAAACGCCGTGCTGCGCCTGCCGTTCGCCGCGGCGTACGTGTTCCGTCCGGGGTTCATTCGGCCAATGCACGGCGTGACGTCGAAAACGCGATCGTATCGCCTGCTCTACACCCTCGCCAAGCCGCTGCTTCCAGGCATCGCGAGTCTTTTTCCAAAATATGTAACAACGACAGAGCAGATCGGGCGCGCCATGCTCGGAGTAGCCAAACGCGGAGCACCGAAGCGTGTGTTGGAATCGGAGGACATCAACGCGGTTGCGTAATCCGGCATCCGTTCCCGTTCGCCCGCGGCAAGAGTACATGGGGAATCACAGCATCAGCCGTGACGCCCGGCACAATTCCGCGTCAAGTCGTGGATGCCAGCTGCCTCCGACACTCCCGTGAGCCGTCTCAACCGCCCCACACTGGGCGCGCTCTTTCTTGTTGCGATCGCCACGTACTTTTCGGCGCTCAAGAACCAGTTTCCGCTGGACGACGCGGTCATCCTCGCGCATCCACTGATTCAGTCGCTCCGCACGCTGCCGGGGGCTCTGGTGTCGCCGTGGTGGTATGCGACGAACCGCCTGTACCGGCCTTTTACACTCGCGAGCTTCGCCGTCGAGCGCGCCGTCGTGGGACCGGCGCCGGTGTACCCGCATGCAGTCAACATCGTGCTGCACGCGCTGGCCGTCGTGCTGCTCGCGTGTCTGCTCGCTCGCTTTCTTCCGCCAATCGGAGCGGTTGCCGGCGCGCTCGTCTTCGCCGTGCTTCCCGCGCACGCGGAAGCTGTGGCGTCAATCGTCGGTCGCGCCGAGCTGCTCTCGGCGATTGCGTTGATCGCGCTCATGCTCGTCGTGACGGGCGACAACCCGCCGTCGAGGCGCGACCGATTTCTCGCCTGTCTGCTCAGCGCGATAGCGCTCGCGAGCAAGGAGAGCGGGGCTGCCGCTCCGGCGCTCGTGTTCGCTGCCGCGTGGGCACGTCCGAACCAACGTCCGTTCGCTGCTCGGTGGGTGGTATCGGCCGCCGTGGGCACAGTCGCGCTCCTCGCGGCGCGGCTCGCCGTTCTTGGCACGCTGGGCGGCGAGATGCGCAACCCGGTCTTTCGTGCGGTGACGGACGGAGAACGCATTCGCCTTGCGCTCGCCATGATTCCGCGGTCGACGGAAATGTTGCTGCTCCCCGTGCGGCCGGCGATCGACTACGTGCCCGCGCTCATTCAGCTTCATCATCCGGCATCGTGGGCCGTTGTGCTGGGCCTCACGCTCGTCGTCGCGGTGGCGGCGGCAATGGTGTTTCACCTCCGCCGGCCTTCAGCGGCCGGCCTCGGCGCGTGGATCACGGCGGCGACGCTCGCTCCCACGGCGAATCTGCTGTTCGCCGGCGGCGTGCTGCTCGCGGGCCGAACGCTCTATTCGCCGAGTCTTGGCGCGGCGTTCGTTGTTGGCGCGATCGTCGCACGAATCGCTACCGGTCGCCGAGTCTGGCCGGTGCGCGCCGCAGTTGGTGTGTTGGTCGTGATTTCCGCGAGCGTCACCTGGCGTGAGGCGGCAGTTTGGCGGTCGAGCGAAACAGTCATTGCCGAAATGCAGGTTCGCCACCCTGAGGACTACCGGTCCTTCTCGCACTTGGGGTATACGGCGCGCGATCATGGGAACGACGCGGAAGCGGTGAAGCAATTCCGGCAAGCGGCCGAGCGTTTTCCGGGCGATCCGGAGATGCTCACCGACGCCGCGACGGTCGCGCTCCGACTGCACGACACGACGACCGCGCGCGCGTGGCTCGAGCAGGCGATCGCCGTGAGCCCGCGCGCGGCGCGCGGCCGGACGCGTCTCATGAGCATTCTCTTAGCGAAGGGCGACACCGCAGGGGCACGACGCCTCCTCATGGAGGGACTCGAGCGCGAGCCGAGCCAGGAGACGTGGGCCAAGGAGCTTCGTGCTCTCGGCGGTCCGATCGAGAAATAGTCCAGCCGATTGAGCGTGTTCGATCATGCTCGACCGGTTCCTCCTTGCGTCGCGATCAGTGGAGGTCGGCGTCCGTTTCGAGCCCGCGGTCCCGCGCGAGCTCTGGCCAGAGGGGACGTGCCAGGCCGCCCGCGTCGTCGTAAAAACGAACCGAGCCCGGTGCGACTCATTTGGCAATGAGAATGATCTGACCCAAGTGCAGTGAGAAGTGCTCGACGACGTGGTAAACCGCTTCGAGCACGGTGATTGCGCGTCCCTGTATGGTGCGCATGGAACTGAGGTCCGCGGGTCCGAGCTTCGCGAGCACGTCGTCCACATCGTCGAGTGTCTTCTCGAGCGACGCAAGCAACTCTTCGCCGCCCGGCCCGGATCGCGCGGCAAATTCGCCGTTGCGATCGCGTAGACTCGGCGCGCCGGCGACTCCGCCCACGACCCACTCGCGGAGATTGCCCGTGAGATGCATGAGAAGATTCCCGACGCTGTTCGACTGCTCGTTGGCGCGCCACCAGAGCGCATCAATTGGCAGGGCGGTGACTGCGGCGCGGAGCTTCGTTCGGTATTCGCGCTGAAAGTAGTAGCGTGAGCGGGCGAGAAAGAGTTCGCTGGATTCCATAGGCTTGGATATTAACGCGTCGCAAGGCTACCCGAGGTCAATGACCGCCGGCTAGTAGGCGCGTGACCTTCCGACGTCCGCATCGATTGCGTCGAGGAACGTCCGCATCACGGCCACCCGCGCGTTGGCCTCGCGTCTCGCCGACGCGAAGTGGAGGGTCCCCGGCAACTCCATCGCGTTCTTCCGCAGCGTCGCGATGGCCGCGGAAAGATCGGTCGCCCAGCGATGCCGCGTCGTGATCGAGCAAATGCGCGCGATCCCGATCGCGCCCAGAAAATCGAGTGTGTCGGCGTCGCGGAACAGGAGAGCCTCGGGCGAGGCACCGGGTGAGTGGTAGTACATGTGATGCTCCACAATGTCCCGCACCAGCGCGATCTTTTCCGCGGGGAAGCCAATGGCGATCAATTGCTCGGCAACGAGTTGCCCCGATCTGACGCCATGGTCGACGTCCGTCTGCGCGAATTCCGGAAAGGCACCCATGTCGTGCAAATACGCCGCCGCGTAGACCGCGTCGGAATCGACGACAACGCGTTCTGCCTCGGCGAGCCTGAGCGTCAATTCGTAGTCGCGCTGCGCGTGCGCCACGCCCCACGCGGTATGCTGAAGATGAACATTGGCGAAGGCTCGTAGTTGTTCGCGCCACGGCGCCGCAGAACGGTCGACGGCAGGCGCCGCGATGACGGGCGTTGCGAAAGGCGTAGAAGTCACGATGAAATTCGAGGAGTGAAGCGCGCCGCCGAGGAGCGCTGGGAGGCGGAACTGCCCGTGCTCGTCGGTGATGTTGCGACCGAGGGTTGCCCCGGCC
>JBDUEJ010000019.1:0-97893 GCA_040002475.1 bacterium
GAGTGTTACCTCTGTCTCCGGACTCTTCTGTTACCCATGTGTCCGGGCTGTACCCCATGGCGTCTAACGAACGCTGCACCAGTCAGGCGATAGGCCAAGCCGACTTTTGGCGTTTTAGTGCGATGAAGACTTCAATGACGTCCATGCACGCGAGCAACTGTGTCGACCGCGGCGGGCGACCTGCGCCGGAGGTCCAACGCACGATGCAATTGATATCACGTCACCGTAACTCAAGCTCTCCTTCTGCGATCTGCTCATCAGGCACGACCAGCGCTCCTTGCGGTATATTGCCGCAGCATATGGCCACTGGCGAAATTGGTCGTACCCAGCACTTTCAACTGCAATGCCTTGGGGAGCTCGATGAACAAGGGCTTGCCGCCGCCATACGCCACCGGCGCGGTGATCAGCGCGAACTCATCGATAAGATCGGCGCGAATCAGCGCCTGCGCGAAGCGCGCCCCGCCCCATGCGATGATCTCGCCGCCGCGCAGTTTCCGCAAAGCTGCGATTTCGGTGGCGAGTTCGCCGGTGGCGATGGTGCTTTCGGGCCAGTCCGCCTTCTTCAGGGTCTTGGAAAAGACGACCTTAGGGATGTCGTTCATCGGTGCCGCATAGGGGTCTTTGGACGTCGGCCAGAAAGTCTTCATCCCCTCATAGGTCACACGGCCCATGATGTGCGTGCCTGCGCGCGAGATGCGATCAAGTTTCCATTTCTTAAGTTCTGCTGGCTCGGCCATCGTTTGGATATCGATATCTGCATCCTTCGGTGCAACGACATAGCCATCGATCGATACGTTCATAATCAGGGTCACCTTCCGCATGTCATCTCCTTCCAATGTTTCTGCGCCTGTCCCTCGCGAGTAATTGCAAACTTGGTGTTGGCGCGCATCATTTCTGTTCCACCGGTTGCTTATCTATGCCTTCGAAGAATCCGCTCGGCGGCGTTCCACAGAGTTTCATTTCGGGTTTTCCTTTTTTTGAGGCAGCATCGGTTGATCGGTGCCACCGAACGACATACCTACGTGCCATCCATTTGCCGAGATACACATTGAGCGCGTCAAGCTTCGCGTTGCGTGCTGGTTTCTCCGTCACCACAACTTCTTGCCGTCGATCACCGTCGGGATAGGCATTTCAATCGGGGTGGGCCGACTATCCGTCGAGTATACGACGCGATCGCCGACCGCGCGAGCACCGACGGGGTGGCGGCGGCGTCCGCTCCGCCCCGCTTGCGCGCCTCGTGAGGCCGTGAAAACGGCGGTGTTCGTGGGGGGCGATGCCGGGCACCGTAGCCCACACCTGCGATGAAACGGACTGTCACCGCGGGGCTCATCACTATTGGACTGATCCTCTGGGCGCACCAGTTGCCCACGATCGGCGGGCGCGTTCCGATGGTGTTCGTGGCCTTCTGGTTTGGCTCGGCCACGATGGTCGCTCTGATTTTTTCGACGGAGGGCGTCAATCCATCGTTTGGGAAACCGCTGCCTCGCGAAGTCACGCGACAAGGCGAGTGGCGCTACAAGATGCGCATGACCGCCTTTTGCCTATTGCCGTTCACACTGGTTCCTCTGCTGGAACGTCGTGGCGTCGGGAACGACCCAGCGGTCTGGCTCCTTGATTCTGCGCTGCTCATTTCGATTTGCACGGTTCCCTATTTCACGTTGCTGGCACGAACCGTTGTTGGCGGCGCCGTCTTGAGTGTGGGAGCCTTTCAGGCCGCATGGACCTGTGGCGCGTCGGCGTTCTTCGTGGTCATGAAGCATTCGGCAGCGGCCAAAGGAGAACCGTTGGCGCAAGGAGGAAACTTTGAAGATTTTTTTCGACCGGAATATCGCTACCTCTTCTATATTCTCTGTACTGTGATGTTGCTCGGCTATTGCCCCGCGTTGCTGGGATTGGGCTATCGGCGATTCTTGCGGCAGAACGGGCCAGGCAGAGCGGTCAAGCCGCTGGTCGGATCGATGAGTTCGTAGCACCGCGTCGAGTACCGCCGATAACCGCCCGTGCGGCGTCGATCGTCTCGACCGGCGGTCTAACAATCGCTGCACTTGATGAGGATTTGTGGATGCTTCGCATTCGCTTATTTGACTCGCCCGCGGGTTAGCGGGGGCGTTGGTTGGCCGCCAATAGTAACGCTTGACGTTACTATACCGCCAAACTACCTTCCGAAGTGATCAAAAGCTTCGCCGACCGGGACACCGAAGCGCTCTTCGGACGCGAGGCCGTTCGTCGCTATCCCGCTGACCTGCTTCGAGCCATGCTCCGGAAGCTCGCGGCGCTCGACGCGGCAGAAGCGCTCCCTGACCTTCGCATCCCGCCAGGAAACCGCCTGGAGAAGCTCCGCGGCGATCGGGCCGGCCAGCACAGCATTCGAATCAATGATCAGTGGCGAGTCTGTTTCCGGTGGCACGATGGTGATGCATTCGAGGTCGAGATCGTTGACTATCATTGAGGTGGCGTATGGCGAATCGTAAGACGGCCAAGTTGGCCCCGATCCACCCGGGCGAAGTCCTGCTCGCGGATTTTCTCGAGCCGTTGGGCCTGTCGCAGTATCGCCTCGCGCACGATATCTCCGTGCCGCCGCGGCGGATCAACGAAATTGTTCACGGCACCCGGGCCGTTACTGCTGACACCGCGCTCCGACTGGCGCGCTTTTTCGGCACCACGGACCGTTTTTGGCTCAATCTCCAAGCGCGTTTTGATCTGGAGACCCAGCGAGACGCGCTCGGCGCGCGCCTTGAGAAGGAAGTTCGAGTTCTCGACCGCGCCAGCTGACGTGGCGCTGCACTCGTCAAACGATCTTGAGCGTTAGAGAGCACCCAGACCTCCCGACCGTGAAAGCATCAGCCGTACGTTCGATCGTTCTGTTTGCCGCTATCGCCGGTGCCAGCACAAGTTGCAGAGATGGTCCGACGGTGGTCTGTCCCGAGATTCTCTATCTCAAAGCCACGATCCCGGACACGACAACCATCAGGGTCGGCGCGTCTACCATAGCCACCGCCGGAAACACATATGGCGGGTGCGAAACTGGACCTCCGCCGCCCGATTTTCTGTGGAAGACGTCGGATTCCACCATCGCGTCCGTCGTTGCGCTCGATTCCCTTCGCGCGCGGCTTGAGGGTCGGCGTACCGGAGTCGCGACGATCACCCCCACATACCGGAATGGCCGCACGTCACCGCCTCCGGTCGTGGTCACGGTAGTGCCGTAGCTCTCGAGTCGTGCTCTCTAACGAACGCCGCACCAGTCAGGCGCTTTAAAGATTGCGAATGCTCCGCATTCGCGTGGCGTTCTCAAAGGGTCACGAGGCCCCTCGTCGCGTACCGCTCACATCACGTGTACCCGGTGGTTTGACTGACACCATACCGACGACAGACATTGCTATCATTCTCATCGCGCTGGACATCGGCGATAAAACTGCGCGCGTTGCTCCATGGGACCGGTTTCACTCCAGGGCATCGGGCACCTCGCGGGATGGCCTAGTCTGTACGAGTGTCCACCATGTCCCTAAACTATTCTGTTACCTATGTATCTACCCCGTATCACGTACCGCGCGGTTGTCCAACCGAACGCTGGATCAGTCGGGCGATTCCTCGGGATACTGGGAGAGCATTAGAGTTTTCTTCTACTTGCCGCATCGAAGCGCTTCTGCTGCGACCGGAATGACCGACCCAGCCTGCTCTGATGACCAATCTGTGATGCACTTACGAGGGTTCGGGGACTCCGCGGCTCTGCGCTCCGGCGAGATCCTCGTGCACGTCCAGTCACTGACGAGACTCCAACCATGACGCCTATTGCGCTCCGGCACGCCCTCCGATCGCTGAAACGCACGCCCGTCTTCTCGGTCACGGCGATCGTCACCCTCGTTCTCGGCATCGGGGCGGCGGCGGCAATGTTCGCCATCGTTCACAGTGTTCTCCTCGCGCCGCTCCCATACGGAAATGCGGATCGACTGGTCGCCGTCTCGATCGACTTGCGATCGCCTGAGTTGCGACGCACCCGGCAGCCACCCGGGGCGTATTTCACCTACACGCGCTTGGCGCGCCGCATCGAGGACATCGGCTTCTATAGATTCGGCTCGGCGAACATTTCCGGCGACGGAGGATTGAACGAGACCGAACGCGTCAACGCGGCCTGGATGACGGCGTCGACGATTGCGACGCTCCAGATCCCACCCATTCTCGGACGACCGTTCACGAGTGACGAGGATAGAGCGCGCGGACCAAACGTCGTCGTCATCAGTGAGGCACTATGGCGAACGCGCTTTCTCGCCAGCCCGTCCGTCGTTGGAAAAACGCTCAGTATCAATAGCGTTCCCCGGACGATCGTTGGCGTCATGCCGGAGCGGTTTCAATTCCCTACGCGCGAGACGCGAGTCTGGCTTCCCGCGAGGCTCGATCCAAACGGCGCCGTCGTCGGTGATTTCTCCTACTCATCAGTCGCGCGCCTTTCTTCGCGCGTAACACCCGAGGACGCACAGCGCGAGCTTGCCTCCATACTTCCAAGAATGGCCGAGTCGTTCCCACGTCTGGAGTCGGGGCTGAGCGCCAGCGTCTGGCTCGATCAATCGACGCCGACGCCAGTTGTCACTCCGTTGCGTGATGAGATCACACGTGGAATTGCACGGACGCTGTGGATCCTGGCGGCCGCTGCCGGCCTCGTGTTGCTCGTGGCGTGCGCGAACGTCGCGAACCTCATGTTGATCCGCGCGGACGGCCGGCAGCATGAGTTGGCGCTCCGCGAGGCACTCGGCGCCAGTCGTATGCGCATCCTGACGCATTTCGCCGGCGAATCGGCGGTGCTCGCGACGACAGCCGGCGTTGTGGCACTCCTCGCGGCATGGGGAGCGATCCATGCGCTGGTCGCCTTCGGGCCAGCCGATATCCCTCGGCTCTCCGAGTTGAGCGTAGACACAACAACTGTCGGATTCACGTTGCTTGTCGTCGCCGCGACCGCGATTGCCTGCAGCGCGATCCCGGCCTTTCGCATTCGGCGCGCGAGCCTGTCGTTCAGTCTTCGCGACGGAGGCCGAAGCGAAACGTCAGGAAAGGCGCGCCAACGCCTGCGGGGATTGATTGCGACTTTGCAGATCGCGGTCGCTCTCGTCGTGTTGGCCGGATCGGCGCTGCTCCTGCGCAGCTTTCGTCTCCTCTATCAGGAGCATCCCGGCTTCGACGCGAACAACGTAGCAACCTTCTGGATGCAGTTGCCCTTTGCGCGCTACGACAGCGATTCGAGCGCCGTGAACTTTTTCGCGCGATTGACTGCGTCCGTCGGCAGGCTGCCAGGCGTTCGCGCCGTCGGAGTCACGACGCTCCTGCCGCTCGGCGCGGGTCAAGCAATTCAGCGGTCGTTCCGGCTCACTGGCGACGGACAAACGGTGTCGGTGCCGACCTATACGATCGACGATGGATACCTCGCGGTCATGAGCATTCCTTTACTTGCCGGCCGTGGTTTCAGCCGGCTTGGTGTGCAGCGCGACGGCGAAGTCATCATCAGCCGCCGCGCCGCAATATCCCTGTGGCACGATCCAACCGGGAGGGCCGCGGTGGGCAAACGCCTCGGAATGGCGCCCGCCGGGCCGTCGTACACGGTCATCGGCGTCGCGGGCGACGTGCGTGATCGTGACCTGGCCACTCCCCCGTCGGCAACGGTCTATCTGCCGCAAACGTCGCCGATCGATAGCGTGCTCGAGCCGAGGGCGCCGCGGAGCATGGCGCTCGTCGTGAAGACCGCTGTGGCGCCAACGAGCATTGTCGCATCGGTGAGGCAGCTCGTTGGCGAGCTCGATGCATCGGTGCCGACGTACAACGAGCAGCCGATGAGCGACGTGGTTCGCGCATCCACGGCCCGCCTCTCGTTCACGCTTGCGCTCATGGGCACCGCCGCCGTGATCACGCTCGTGCTCGGCGCGATTGGATTGTACGGCGTGATGGCGTATATGGTCGCGTTGCGAACGCGCGAGTTTGGCGTGCGAGTCGCGCTGGGCGCCGACCCGCGCGGGTTGGCCAGGACGGTCGCGCTCCGAGGCCTCACGTTAGTCGCCGCCGGTGTGGGTGCCGGGTTGTTGCTGTTCGCGATCGCGGCGCAGTTCCTCCGAACATTCCTCTACGGGGTGGCAGCGGACGATCCGCTGACACTCGCCGGCGCGACGCTCGCGATCGTCGCGATCGCATCGGTAGCGAACTGGCTCCCCGCGCGTCGCGCGGCACAGGTCGATCCGGCGATAGCGCTTCGGTCTGACTAGCCGCCGTGGCGTTCGCGCCGACACAATTCCAATCTCCATCGTCATGACGATCTCGAAGGTCAGTCCGTGCCCCAATTGCCGCGGTGAGGTTCTCTACACGTCGCCTACGACCACCAACGGAGAAGGGCCCGCGTTGCTCCCCAGGCTCGGGCGTCTTTTCAGCCCGGCAAAACTCGACGTCGTCGTCTGCGCCGATTGTGGGCTCGTCCGCCTCTTCGCGGGCGAGGCGGAACGACGACAGTTGGAGAAGGGCCGCACGTGGACCCGTCTGTGACGCGACTGCGATGGCGAGCGCACCGACTGGCAATATTCCAGCATCGCCATCCGTCGTCGTCACCGCTGCCCTACTCCGCTGGGCAGATCTCGAGCCCTATCGGGCGTCCGCGATCGGGCGATATGTGAGCAGCTTCATGACTCGGCGCGGCTTGGATCGCCGCCTGTTGGCTCTCGGGTCTTCGACGGCCAGTGTCCGATGACCAAGCGGGCTGACGCGGCTCGCTCGCATTTCTCTCGGCCGGCTCGCAGTTTTACCCGACACTGGAACACACACACCAGCCGCACAGGGAGGATCGCATTGTGAAGACCTATCTCGCGCTCACGTCCGCCCTCTTCGCCCTGCTGACGATCGTGCACGTGTGGCGCGCCATTGTCGAACCAAGCGTGCGCAATCCGTGGTTTCTCCTGATCACGGCTGTTTCCGCTGTGCTCTGTCTATGGGCTCTTCGCCTGTGGCGTCGGGCCGCGCGGAATTGAAAGCGCGTTCGCCAATGCATCGCAGCGCCGCGCCCTCGCCGTCACGCTTTGCAGATCGCTAACGTGCGCGTGCCGTCCGGGCGCCGCGCCACACCCGCCACAGCATCGCCGGCGCAAGCAACACGGTCGGGGCAGCCATCAGGTTCGCAACGCGCAGGAACGCGTCGGCGACGCGCGCATCGGACAACGCCGCCGTGTGCAAATTGTCGAGATAGCCGCCGAGCAATCGATTCCCCAACCCATTGTGCTTATCGATATCGAGGATGCGCGCGTCCGTCCCGATCACGATCGTCCATGGCGTATCGACAATGCGCGCGGCGCGGCGGAAGAACCGCTGCGCCAACGTGTTCGCGTCGCCCGCAAGCTCGTCACGCAGCGCGAGCGACTGCATCACTGCCACCGTCATGCCCTGGCCATACACAGGGTTGAAGCTGCAGATGGCATCGCCGAACACGAGCAAGCCGCGCGGAAAGCGCCGCAATCGTTCATAGCGCCGACGCACGCTGGCCGGAAAACGATACGTGATTGGATCGGAGACCGGCTCCGCCTGCTCGATCACACTGGCGAATTGCGGCGCGCCCATCCCGCGCGCGTACTCCAACATTCCGGCCTCGTCGGCCGGCGCGTGGTCACCGTCGTAACCGCCCATGGAAAGAATCCAGCGGTCGCCCTCGATGGGGAGCAGCGCGCCGCCGCGCGAGTTATTCAGGCTGCCCGCCTTGACGACTGCCTTGATGCCGTCGACGTGTTCGGGTCGCCGCCGATAGACGCGCGTGGTATAGCGCAAGCCGACCTGGACACGTTCCTCCCTCGGACGTTCGAAATCGAATGACGCGAACCAAATCGGCAGGCGCGAGCCACGGCCTGAAGCGTCGACCACCAGATTGGCCGGCAAGGCCTCCATATCATTCTCGTATGTCCGCCGAAGGTACACGCCGACCACAGATCCGTCGCTCGGCACGACGTGCAGTCCGCTGACATCGACACCGGTGATCGCGCGCACATTCGGCAGGGCGAGGAGACGGCGGCGCACATGCGCCTCGAGCAACGGTCGGCTGGCAAACAGGCCGACGATACCGCTGTCGTGGTGGCGATGAAAGCCCGCGTGATGGAACCACGAGGTCTCGCCGCCAAGGTCGCCGAGAATCGCGCCCTGCCGTTCGAGCTCGGTCGTGAAGCCGGGAAAGAGCTGCTCGAGAATCAGCCGCCCCTGGCCGAGGAGACCGTGCGCATGTAGTCCCTGCGGAACACCTTTGCGGTTCTCGCCTGCGTCGTCGGGAAACGTATCACGCTCGAGCACCGTGACCTGCTCGAAGTGTTCGGCGAGGGCTCGGGCGGCGAGCAGCCCGCCCATGCTGGCGCCGATGACAACGGCGTGACGTCCGTTTCTTGGGTTCATCGCTGTCGGCGCTGAAGGAATCGTAGGGCACGTCAGCAATAACGCGGAATTGCGATGCAACCGGCCGATCAGTCATTTTTGAATGGCAGGGTTCTCTCTCCTGCGCCGCGTTGCTCGCCGTTTGCGCCGGAGAGGCCTCAGAGAGTGCCCGTGAGTGCCAGACCATCACGTTCCATCATGGAGGGTTGCACGATGCCGCTCGAAGGGCCGTCCCCGAATACCAGATATCCCATTCCCGGCATATCTCGCACTGGCTTTCTGAAACCCTTCATCTCGCGCCCGACCATCATCGTCGGCGACTACACGTACTACGACGATCCCCGCGGCCCCGAGCATTTCGAAGACAATGTCCTGTACCACTTCGACTTCATCGGCGATCGTCTCATCATTGGGAAGTACTGCTCCATCGCGGCGGAAGTCCGATTCATCATGAACGGCGGCAACCATCCGACCACCTGGCTGACGACGTATCCGTTTCCAATCTTTGGAGGCGGATGGGAAGCAGCGATGCCGGACAGTTGGCCCGTGAAAGGCGATACTACCGTCGGTCACGACGTTTGGATCGGCTACGGCGTCACGATCATGCCCGGCGTCACGATCGGCAATGGTGCCATCATCGCTACGGCGGCGGTGGTCACAAAGGATGTGCCGGCCTATGCGATCGTCGGCGGCAATCCTGGCGCGGTTCTGCGGTACCGGTACGACGACAGCACGATTCAGCGCCTTCAACAATTGCAGTGGTGGGATTGGGATCCGCCAAAGCTGACGCGCAACGTGAAAGCCTTGTGCCGCGGCGATCTCGACGCCTTGGAAGGTGCCGTGTAGAACAATCGTGACCGATGGCGCGATCGAGTCGTCGACGCGGACGATCCCACCGGCGGCGTTGGCTTACCTCCCGGCTACAGAAGCACCAATGCGCGAAACTGCACGCGCATGCGGCTGCGCGAGCTCACGGTTGCCGAAGAATATTTCTACAACGAAACGAGCGCGTATACCACCGATCTGTCGAAGCTCCCGCATCCCACCTTGCCCGGAAGGGTCGCATGAGAAGATTCATAACTCCGTCATGAAGCGCTGCCGAGCGCTGTGTCATTCGCTCAAAATGCAGCGCGTCGCCGTGAGGCCTCGATACACCGTGAGCACTTTCGCCGGCGGGATTCGCTCCTGCTCGAAGTCGGCCGCTCGGTTGTTGTCGACGGTGTTCGCCTTGAGTGGTCCGCTCAGCCAGTTGACGGTGTTGTGCTGCGCGTCGAAGCGATACTGCCCCGGCCGCTCACTGTTGTCGCCAACCACGGTATAGTTGCCGGCGTCCGTGATGCGAATGGTGAGCACGACGTTGTAGCCGTTGACGGTGCGATTCCGGCAGTTGTAGATGCCGGGCGGAATCCCTGGACCGTCGACCACACGTTTGGCGCCGGGTGTCTGCGCGCCGGTCGTGGACTTCGCCGGCTTCGCGGCGTCAATTTGCCGCCTCAGATCTTCCGTCTCGCGTTGCCGGTCGCTCAGCCGTCGCTGCAACCGGTCCGCGTCCGATGTGGCTTGCAGGGTGGCCGTGGTCTGGTAGGTCCGACCCGCGCGGATGATACCGAGCTTGACGGTGGCGCCTGGACGCGACTGTCCAAGCTGCGCCTGCAATTCCTCGACGCTTGCAACCCGGACGCCGTTAAACTCGTAGACAATGTCACCGGGTTGCAGGCTGGCGCGGGCGCCCGCACTGCCCGCGGGCACCTCGTCGACACGCATGCCCTTGGGAACAGTCGTGCCGATCACGCCGCCAAGCGATCCCTGACCGAGTAGGGGGGCGGCGGCGAACAGTGCGATGCAGCAAGCGGTTACGAGTTGCCGTTGAACATGGCAGGCGGTTGTTGCAACCATCCAGACTCCTCAGTTGACCGACGGTTTGATACACGTTGGATGCGGCACTCCGGCGCGGCAGTGTCGCCAATGCGAAGGACGTCGCATCTTTCGCTCCCGACGGCTGGGACTGAAGGGCAATTTCCCGATATTGTGGTTTGTCGACTTTTGAATTCCTGAATCATCATGATCGAAACGAGTCGATTGTTGTTGCGACAACCGAAGGTCGAAGACCTCGATCGATGGGCTGAGATGATGGCCAACGATGAGGCGGCTCGGTACGTTGGCGGAGTGCAGGCGAAGCCCGTCGTTTGGCGCACCATCATGTCGCAGGCGGGCGCGTGGGCCCTCACCGGGGTGGCCATGTTCTCCGTTATCGAGAAGTCGAGCGGACGGTGGGTTGGTCGCGTAGGGCCATGGCAGCCGTTCGGTTGGCCCGGAACCGAAGTTGGGTGGTCACTGCACCCGGATGTGTGGGGAAACGGATACGCGATCGAGGCCGCGACTGCCACGATGGACTATGCGTTCACCACGCTCGGGTGGACAGACATTATTCATTGCATTCACCCGGACAATGTTCGATCGCACCGAGTCGCCAAGCGACTCGGCGCGCGGCATCGCGGTCCCGGCCGACTGCCCGCACCATATCAGAACGAGCCGGTGGAACTGTGGGGGCAGACACGAGACGAGTGGATGTCGTCGCCGCCGTTTTTCGCGACACCGCATTCGTGAGCGCGGCCGCGTTGACCACCAGCCTCCTGCTGGCATCAATACACCGGCGTGACGCTTGGGCCCCGGCCCTCGCACATCCGCTCACGTATGCATTGGGCCTGGACAATCCGAAGGTCGTGCCCAAGTCGGAGCAGATGCCGCAGTTCCATGAGCCGGTGCGCAAGGGGAAGCGCGACTCGATCCAGATTCTCAACCCCGACGTCCAGTTGTACGGCGACGTCGCCATTTTGACATCCCAGGAGGCGGTCGCTGGTGGTTGGGAGGGGCAGCCGAGTCGCTACGCCGGTCAGGTCACGATCGGGTACGTGAAGCACCGCGATGCGTGGCGCGGCACGCACTACCACGGAAGCGAGTGACGAACGGAGCGCCTTCGAGACAGAGTTGCATCGCGTCGATCGTCATAGCGGTTATCACAACTGCGCGGCGCGTGTTGGTCGCGCTTACCGCGAGTCTCGTGGCCGCCGGATGTGGAAGCGCCGAGCGTCATGAGCCTGCGTTGTTCGACGTGATCGCCCGTTTTCCACACGATCCGAACGCTTACACGCAGGGGCTCGTACGCGTCGATAGCATTCTCTTCGAGAGTACAGGATTGTATGGCCACTCCGAGGTGCGTCGCGTTGATCTTCGCTCAGGGCGAGTGCTCGCGTCGAAAACCCTGGCGGCGAATCGGTTTGGCGAAGGACTCGCCCTCGTGAACGGCCGCCTGTACCAGCTCACGTGGAAATCCGGCGTGGCGTACACCTACGACGCAACCACGCTGGCCCCACGCGACTCGTTTCGCTATGCAGGAGAAGGATGGGGCCTGGCAACGGACGGGACGTCATTGATCATGAGCGATGGTTCTGATTCTCTTCGCGTCCTATCGCCGTCGACATTTCAGGTGCAGCGCGTCGTCCACGTGCGATACAAGAACGCGCCGTTGTACAACCTGAACGAGTTGGAGTACGCCGACGGCCAGTTGCTCGCCAACGTCTACCAATCCGATTGGGTGCTGCGCATCGATCTCGCGACCGGTGTCGTACGCGAGCTCTTCGACTTTGCTGATCTCTATCCGAAACGCCCGGGTTCTGCGGAGGTCATGAATGGAATCGCGATCGCGCCGGAGAGCGGACAGCTCTTGCTCACGGGCAAGCACTGGCCCGTCATGTTTCAGGTTCGACTGCACCCGACGCAACCGCACCAATAGGTTCGGCTGCAACGGAGGCGTCGGGGTGGCGCCGAGGGCCGCATTGGGACGAACCGCTCGAGATTCGCGGTGCGCGGTTGCGCGGCGCATATTTGACGAATGACCCGAGATAACCTTCGTCGACTCCTGCGCGCCGGCGTGCTGACCGGCGTGTCCGATGGACTGTTCTCCAGCGTTCTGAGCGTCGCGTTCTACGGTTCGACCGTGACACGACTCTTTCAAGGCGTCGCATCGACTCTGCTTGGCAAAGCAGCGCTCGAGGGCGGCACGCCCACGGCGCTCATCGGCATTCTGATGCACTTTGGAGTTGCCTTCGGCTGGTCGGCCGTCTTTCTATTTCTCAGAATACGGTCGTCCTGGATTCGTGGCGTGCTCGCGTCGCCGTACGGAGTGATTCGTGTCGCGTCTTTGTATGGCCCGTTCGTTTGGCTGGTGATGTCCCTGGCCGTCATCCCAACGCTCCTGCATCGCCCGCCCGCGATCAATTTTCGGTGGTGGGTGCAACTGATCGGGCATATTCCGTTCGTCGCCATACCGATTGTAGCATCGATCGGCATCGGGAGCCCCGACCGCGATCGTACGGCGTAAGCCCGGCCGCCGCGCGTCGCGGACGCGCCGAACGCCAGTCATATGAGAACGCTCTTGCCGGTTTGGCAAAGCCGGCGCTCGTCGTTGCTGGGGGCGAAGGTGCGTTCCCCACGCGCCCGGACACGATGTCTCGCCAGGTCAGTGGAGAAAGCGCCGCGCGAGCTGCTCCAGCCGCTCGTCTTTTGCCCGCTCGGCTTCGACGAGGATCTCTTCCACGAACGGGCGGAGCCGCGGTTCGCCCCAGTAGAACCCAGTCGCGCGCTCGGCGAGTTGCGTCTCGTTGACGCGCGCCGCCTCCAGCAGGGCGCGTGCAGCAGCCCGCTCGAAGTCCGGATGGTCCCGCTCCGGAAGGTCGTAGTGGCGGCGGGGCATCTCCCCCTCCGCATCGTCTCTCAGAAATGCGCGTGACACGTTCGCCGTCCCCCCTCGGTTCGCCATCATCCACCCTGAACAAGATATCAGCCGCGCGCCGCCGCGCGGACACGGCTATCGCCACTCGTCGAGGCCGTCTCCATATTGCGCTGGCCTCCCGCAAACGCCCACCCATCGATCATGACCATTCCGCCACCGCCCGGCCTCGCGCCTTCTCGCCTGAGTCGCCCGCTGCTCGCGGCTGGCGTCCTGCAGCTTGGCGCCGTGCTGACACCGGCGGTGCGGGCCCGGATCGTGGGCACGATCCCGTTCTTTCGGTTGCCGAATGCCGGCGTCGTTCTCGTCGCCCTTGGGGTCCTCACGATCGCGATCGCATTTCGGCCGGGCGGATGGTGGCGTTGGGTGCCGGGAGCCCTCTCGGCTGTGATCGTGGCGGTCGCCTATGTGAAAATTGTGCGAGCGCCGTCGGGATCATTCTTCGATCCGGTGTTGCGGCACGCCGTGCATCCGGGGTGGGGCTTTGGAGCGATGACCATCGCCATTCTCTTCAGCCTCGGCAGCGCCGCGTTGACGCGGCGCATCAAGCCGGTGACGAACGCGTTCGACGACGACGACATCGTCTGACCGACGAACGTCGTCGTCGCGCTCAATCGCTCCTGGTCGTCTCGCTTTCCGACGGGTGCGACCGATTAAACTTCGCGTCGGGGATCGTCCCAGCAATCGAGCGCAACGGCGGACAAGCCTAGCCTGACACCGCTGCATTCCTTGAAACCTTGGATCGCAAATCAAACCATGTTGTTACCAACACCTCTCACTCTCGAGGGCCACGGGGTTCGGCTTGAACCGCTGACGCCGGCGCACGCCGACGCGCTGGCGACCGCCGTCGCGGACGGCCGCCTTTGGGAGTTGTGGTTCACGACGGTACCGAAGCCTGAGGCAACTCCGGACTACATTGTCACCGCACTCGCCGGAATGCAGGCCGGCCACATGCTTCCGTGGGTGGTGAGAGAGCTCGGGACAAACACGATCATCGGCAGCACGCGCTATCATGATATCGTGCTTCCGGTGGATCGAGTCGAGATCGGCTACACGTGGTACGGCGCATCGTGGCAGCGCAGTCACGTGAACACCGCCTGCAAAGCACTACTCCTCGCACACGCGTTCGAGACGCTCGGCTGCAAGGTCGTGGGGCTTCGCACCGACAACTTCAATTTCAGATCCCAACGCGCCATCGAGGGCATTGGAGCGAAGAAGGATGGCGTGCTTCGTCATCATCAGGCGCGGCGCGACGGAACCGTTCGCGATTCCGTGATGTACAGCATTCTCGAGCACGAGTGGTTCGACGTCAAACGCCATCTCCTCGGCCGTCTCGCCCGCCGCGCCAACGAAGCGAAGTGAGCGCTTGCCGGCGCGCCGCGAGTCAGCGCGCGCCGGCCGCCGGAAGGCGGAACGCGATGAATTCTCCTGAGTAGGGCCCGCCGCTCACAGCGACGACGATGTACTGCGTGCCGTTGACGGCGTACGTCATTGGCGACCCGCTCGGAGGAGCCGGCAGTACGACCGCGCCCAACTCGGCGCCCGTGGCCTTGTCGTAGGCGCGCAACATTGCGCCGCGCGGCCGAGTGGGGAGCGTGGTCACCTGCGGGTCACCGGCGATGACAATGGTTTTCGTCACGAGCGTGCCGACGAGAAACCCGCCTTGCCCGGTGCGCGGAATGTTCATCCCCTTGAGCGCTTCGTGATTGCGCACGACGTCGGGCGTCTCTCCGTGCGCGACCTGCCACACGATGTCCCCCTTGTCGAGGTTGATGGCGCTGAGCGTGCCGTACGGCGGTTTGAAAATCGAAAGACCTTGCACGGTGAGTCCGCCGCCACGTCCGCCGCCGGGCTGTGGCGCCATGCCGCCAATCCAATCCATGTCCGAGCGATCCTTGCTCGGCTGCACCAGACCGAGCACCGCCGCGGCGGCGTTGGACGCCGCAACGTAGACCGTATGAGTTTCTGGATCGTACGATCCGCCGGGCCAGTTGGTGCCGCCGTTCGTCGGGCCGCGAGCGAGTGTTGCGAGCGGTCCATCGGCGTTGCTCACCACCGGCGGCGTGAAAACCGGCCCGAGCTTGTAGTGTGATGCGATCGCAACGGCCTGCGCCTTGAGCTCCGGTGTGAAGTCGACCAGGTCATCGAGCGACGTTCCGTTCTTGGCGTAGGCAGCCGGTTTTGTGGGAATTGGCTGCGTGGGCGAATACCACTCACCGGGAACGTCGCCCTTCTCGACCGGCTTTTCGACCATTGGCCAGACGGGCTTTCCCGTGACGCGATCGAACACGTACAGAATTCCCTGCTTCGTCGGCGCAGCCACCGCCTTGATCGCCTTTCCGTCGACGGTGATGTCGGCGAGAATCGGCGCCGCCGACAGATCAAAATCCCAGATCGGATGGTGCACGATCTGGTAGTGCCACTTCTTCACGCCGGTGTGAAGGTCGAGACAGACGAGACTTTCTCCGTAAAGATTGTTGCCGGGGCGATGACCGCCGTAGTAGTCGCCCGTGGGCGATTCGACCGGCAGATAGACCAATCCCAACTCTTCGTCCACCGTGAGCTGCGTCCACACGCCGGTGTTGCCGGTGTATTCAGCGGATCCCTTCTCCCATGAGTCGTAGCCCGGTTCGCCTTGTTTCGGAATGGTGTGAAAGGTCCAGAGACGTTTGCCGGTGCGTACGTCGAACCCGCGCACGTACCCTTTATTGTTCTTATAACTTTTTGGGGCGGTGCCTTCTCTGAACGCGGCGCCAACGATGACCACATTCTGTCCGATGACGGGCGCGCCTTGAAAGCCGATTTCGCCGGTGACGAGGTCTGGGAGGATCGTCTGATCGATATCGGTCTTCAGGTCGACGGCGCCGTTCGTACCGAAGCTCGCCACAGGTGCGCCCGTTTTCGCATTCAACGCAATCAGTCGGTAGCCGGGCGTCACGTACAGAATGCGCGCTTCCCTGCCGTCGGTCCAATATGCGAGGCCGCGACCCGACAGCAGCCGTGGCGCGGCCATGCCGCGTTCCCCTTCGTCTTCGCGGTGCACCCAGCGCTGGACGCCAGTGACGGCGTCGAGCGCGACGACGGCGCGATTCGTTCCGCCGGTGGTATAGAGCACGCCGCCGACCATCAGCGGGGTGCTCTCGAGCTTGAACTCCGGGCGGGGGCCAAGCGAGTCGGTCTTGAATCGCCAGGCGACTTCGAGTGTGCTGAAGTTCGCGCCGGTGATCTGCTGGAGCGGCGAATACCGCGAGCCGCGTGTGTCGCCCGTATAGCTCGGCCACTCGCCCTTGGCGGTGGAAAATGGCGCCGGCGCTTGCGGCCGCGCCTGCGCCTGCACGCGAGACACGCTCGGGAGTGCAAGCGTTACGAGCGATAACGTGCGAATCGACCGGAATACCTTCAGCGCCATCCTCCTCCTCCCTTCAACGGCAAGCCAATCACCGGGTGAATAGTTCGTCGGGAACTCGTCGTCCAAATGATGGCGCGCAACGACGCAAACGGGAATGCCGATCAGAACGTTTCGGCGCTGCTCAGGCGTGGATTGCAGTACCGGCCGCGATGTACCACGTCACGAACATCGCGCAGATGAGGGCGCCGGGCGCGTGCGTGCCGGTGCGCCGGTACGTGAACGCGCTGATCACGCCAATGATCGCGAGTAGTGGCACGAACTGGATCGCGACGATGGTGTTCAGCGCTTCCTTCGGCGTGAGGAGCACGCCGGTGAAGTACAGACTCGCATATTGGCAGGAGAGCACGACGGCGAAGCCGAGGCAGAGGGCCAACGCGGCTGTGATGTACTGGGTCGATGCGGTCTCGTCTTTGACGGACAGGTCTCTGTTGAGTGCGCGAAGCGATACGACGAAGAACGCCGTCCACGGAAGCAAGTATGCGAGCGCAATGCGCAAGTGCCGAGCATCGAGCGGTTTGAGGCCCACGACCCAGAAGCGAAAGTCCACGGTGAAGAGCGCGTCCATCAGCACCAGCGACAGGTAGCCAACGCCCACCGTGACCAGCGCGATGAGCAGCGATTTGCCCCACGCGCCGCGGGCCGCCGAACGTGCGTTCGGACTCCGCCGGGCGAGCATCGCGCCAACCACGAGCGTGATCACGCCATTGAGCAGCGCCCAGACGACGAGCTGATTCATCACGCCCTCGGGGAAGAGGCGATTTGGCGTGAGGATCGTGCCGGCCTTCATGAACGAATAGAACGTGAGGGCCGGAACGAGTGTCGTCAGCGCGAAGGCGAGCCACCAGTTTCCATCGCGGCGCTCGAGGACCGGCGCCGCCGCGACGTTCAACGGAGCGAACCAGCGCATCGTTAAGAGAACTTGAAATACGCCAAGCAGCAGGGCCACAAAGCCAACAAAGGCCGTAAGCGTGCCGACCTCCTTCCACAACCAGATCTGGTCGAGCGGATCTCGGGGCGCAGCGGCACCCTTGAGGGTCCGTTGGAGCCAGTCCACCGCGTGGCCCACGCCGGCGTTCGAGAAATGCTCCATTGGGTGCGTGACGGCCGGTAGAAAGAGAATTCTCGCCGTACCGCTGTCGGTGGAGCCATACACCGTATTCGGCGTTACGGCGTTCGTTGCTCCGAACAACGTGAGCAACTTCTTTGTTTGCCCGATCTCCGACCCTTTCTTCGCCTGCCACATGAGAGGGGCGAACTCGTCGTACTGGCCGAACACCACAGCCACGTTGTGCGGAAACGTTGGTGTTCCGGCGCCGGAGCGCCCGAAGGTTCCAGTCGTGGAGCCTTCGAGCACCATCGCGACGTAGTCGTTCGGCGCTTTCGCCGCCGCGGCGAGGATTGGCCCGCCGCCCATGCTGTGGCCTTCCATGCCGACGTTGAGTGTATCGACAACAGGCAAACTTCTGAGATATCTCAACGCCGCCGGACCGCCGTACCCCTGTGCGCCGACCGTGCCCTGCGAGTAGCCGTGTCCCGTCATGTCCATCGCCAACACGACGAATCCGCGGCGAGAAAGCTCGATCGCAAAGGCGCTCTGCATTTCGCGGGTGTTGATGTAGCCGTGGCTCACCAGCACGGCCGGCGCGCGATGCGCGGGCGTCGCTGAGGGCGGAGTGTAGAGCAGTGCGCTCATGACGTAACCCGAGTCGGCGGGAAAGCGCACGTCGCGCACGGTCACCCCGCCGGCGGTCTGGATCGAATGAGCCAGAAACGAGCCGGCGACAATGAGCGCCAAACCGATTGCGAAAAGCCGCCACGTCTGTGTCATCGCATCCTCGAATTGCGCGCGGCCGTCTGCGCGGACCGCGCAGTTTGGCGCGGTAGTTCGAGCCGCGCTAGACCCCCGTTACGGCCGTGGTGGCGCCGAGGGCAACAGGACGAAATCGAGGACCGACATCGCGTATGGATCGGCCGCAAGCCCAAAGCGGCGCGCTGGCGCGACGATACGCCCATGATAGCCAACGCGCAGTGGCAGCGACGCGATCATGATGACCTGCCGCAAGGTCGAGTCGTTCTCGACGCTCCGCGCCGTCCGCTCCAGGAGAACGCGTCCGTCCGCGCCATACAGCGTGAATTGCACGGGGCCAGCCATCATCATCGGCACGGCGGTGTACAAGCGTCCGGACCCCGAGGCAACTTCTTGCCAGTACAGGTAGTCCTGACGCGAATGCATCCGCACGAGGTCGACGCCAAGCTGCGGGGCAAACTGCGTGTTGTCACGCCAGAAGTTCATGACGTTACAACCGACAGGGACTTCGCCACGGAAGGTCGTCGGACACTTCGTGACGAACCGCACGCCGGAGATCATCTGCTCGTCAAGCCGGAGCGACGGATGATGCCCGATGAGATCTTCGAGCGGAGAGCGGTTGTTGGGATCACCGCGCTCTAATGTCGTCGAGGCGGATACGGGGTAGCGGACGGTCTCGCATGTCATGTCGGGAGGCAACTCGCCCTTTCGTAACCCCGCCTCATACCCCGCGATCTTGCTCGAGAACGGGCACGGACCTGTCGTCGTTCCGTTCTTGATCTCGAGTTGTCCGTCGCGGCCGAACCATGCCTCCTTTCCGTTGGGCTCGGACTGCAACACAAAACCACGATGCTCGAACAGGCTGCCCATCTCCCAACGATCCGTGTATTGGCGCGTCGGGAGCGCGATGTCCGAATGAGGATCTTCGCTCATCAGAACCAAGCCTCGTTTTTCTGCCCAATTCCATGCCAGCACGGTCCGGCGCGCGTACGGTCGCGCACCAATGCCAGGCGATGGCAGGTAGACATGCTCCACCACCGTCGCGACAAGTCGAAGGGCATCGCCATTTCGTTCAACGACCACCGTGTCGGTCGGATGGTTCTTTGGCGTGAACCCCTCGTTGTTCACTGCCTGCAACAGCATGGCCAACTGGAAATTGGTGGACCCACCGTTTCCGTCGGGAACAGTCCGTTGCGCATTCTGAATGCCGTCGCGCGCCGTTGGCACAGTGGGGCGGTCACAACCGGCCAGAAGGAACAGCAGCAGTGCGGCGGGTCGGGGGAATCGGTGCGGCTTTGGCATCGTCTCTAGGGACGATTGGCTCGCCAATTCCATCACACTGTATCGAATTGCCACCGCGATCGCGGCTCCGCAATCACAGTTGACCCATTCAAAGTATTCTTCTTGTGCTATTGCGCGATTCAGTCTCACCCTGTTCAACCTGTTTCAACCACGCGCCAATGATCTGTGTGTTCTGTGACATCGTCGCCGGGCGGGCACCGGCAAGCATCATCTATCAGGACGACGCCATCATGGCGCTCATGACGCTCCGACCGTTCGCTCCCGGCGAGTGCATCGTAATTCCACGCGCACACGTCGATCACTTCACTGATCTCGACGACGACACCGCACAACGGATCATGACGCTCGCCCAACGCCTTGGTCGACGCATGCGGACTGTCTTCAATCCCCAACGCGTCGGCATGGTGGTGCATGGCTACGGGGTCGCGCACGCCCACTTCATTCTCGTTCCGCAACACGGACCGTACGACATCACGTCCGCTCGCTACGCGCAGATCGAAGGCGGCACGATCGTCTTCAGCGTCAACCACGTTCCACAGACGCCCCGGGCTACGCTCGACGAGCACGCTCGCCTGTTGGCGGAGCCCTAGGCGCGAGCCGGCTGTTCTCTGGTCGATGGTTGCGCCGCCGCGTTCCGCGGCGCCGCGGCAATCTCGATCGTAAACTGCGTTCCGCGACCAAGCTCGCTCGCAACGGTGATGTTGCCGGCATGGCCGTCGACGATCCGTTTGACGATCGCCAGGCCAAGGCCCACGCCCTTGCTCTGCGCGTTCGACGCCGCCTGCCGGTACGGGTCGAACACGTGGGACAGCTCGGTCGGCGGAATTCCGCAGCCCGTATCGACGACTTCGATTCGCAACCGCGGCTCGTATCCGTTGCCGGCCGGCGCGGCAACCGCACGCGCCGAGAGCGTGATCCGTCCGCCTTTGGGCGTGAACTTGATGGCGTTGGACAACAAGTTGGTGAGCGCGCGATCGAGCTTTTCGTCGTTGCCCATGATCCAAGGCAGCGCGGACTCGATGCTCGACTCGAGCTGAATCTGACTGTGCTGCGACGCGACGCGGGCAAATTCCAACGCGCGCATCAATGTGGGCAGGATGTCGAGCGGGCGAAGCGCGAACGACGTGCCGGTCGCATCGGCCCGATAGATGTCGAGCATATCGGTCACGAGACCAATGATTTTCGTCACGCTCGCCGACGCCGTTGTCGCCAGCGCAGCCGCGGTCTCGGCGTTGGACTCGGCTTGGATCGAATCCAGAACCATCTGGACGACCGTCAGCGGGGATCGCAGATCGTGCACGAGCATCGCCGTGATCGTCGCCTTGAGATTGTCGAGCTCCACGAGGCGTGCGTTCGCCGCGCGCATCTCGGCATGGAGCCGAGTGATCTCGAGCTGATACTCGATGCGCGCCAACACTTCGCGCGGCTGAAAGGGCTTCTGGATGTAGTCCGCGCCGCCGACGTCGAAGGCCAGCACCTTGTCCATGGGCTCGTCGAGCGTGCTGATGAAAATGACGGGAAGCTCGGCCGTCGCCGGATCGGCCTTGAGTCGACGGCACACTTCGTATCCGTCGATGTCGGGCATCGAGATGTCGAGCAAGATGATGTCAGGACGCTCGGAGCGGACAGCGGAAAGCGCGGCTGCTCCGCTGAGCGCGACGCGCACGGTGCACCCCGTGTTCGACAGTAGTCCGGAGAGGACATCGGCGTTGGTCGGCGTGTCGTCGACGACGAGAACATTGCCGCGCATCGCCGCCGAACGCGGCGTCGTCGAGGCCGGCACTGGGCGGGGTGGCGCGCCCACCCAACGGTTCTTGCCGGCAGCCGTCGCCGCGGCGAGCCGCTTGCCTGCGAGCTCGAGCAGCGTCCGCGCCGGCAACCCTCGCGTCGGGATGATCGAGGCCGCACCAATGCTCACGGTTGCGGACGGGGACACCGTCGAGCGCGAGTTCGGAAACCCCAGATCGACAATTGCGCGCCGGACGCGTTCGGCGACCAGCTCCGCGCCCGCATCGTCCGCCCTCGGCAAGAGCGCGATGAATTGCGCGTCGCCGTACCGCGCCACGAAGTCACCGGCGCGATGGCACGTTCGGCGTATGCACCGCGCGACGCGGCGCAAGCAGTCTTCCGCCTCGACGCCCCCGTACTCGCGAGTCAGTGGATCGAAATCATCGATCTCGATGAGCAGCGCGGCGAGTGACCGCTTGTCGCGTGCGTTCCGGCGCCATTCGGCGTCGAACATCTGTTCGGCGGCATCGCGATTTGGAAGGGCGGTGACCGCGTCGACGAGTTGCGCCTGGATGATTCGATCGCGGTGCGACTTGAGCGCGAGATGCGTGAGGACACGCGCCGTGAGCACACGCGGGTCGATCGGCTTGACGACGCAGTCGGCTGCCCCCTCGGAAAGCGCGCGCGCCTCTGCGCCCGGCTCGTTGCGATCGATGAGGGCGATGACCGACACCGTCTCCGTGGCGTCGGCGCTCGCCAGCCGGCGGCACACGCCACGGCAATCGAGATCGGCGAACTCCGTATCGAACAACACCAGGTCGGGCGCCTCCCGCAGTGAGACGAGTGCGTCGCCGCCGGTGCCGGCGAACACGGTATCGCATCGCCCGCCAAGCGCCTGCGCGATCGCGCGAAGCTGGGATTCTGATTTGCTCATCACGAGCACGACCGGCTTTTTGTCAATCACCGTTGGTCATCCCTGCTGGGTGCGGCTCGCGTGCATCCTCGATCGATCCATGCGCGGAATTGGCCGCGAGATATTCCACCGCCCGCGCCAACGCCTGATCGAGATTCGACACGAGCTTGAGCGAGAGCACGCCGTCGTCGGCGCGGAGGGCTTTCTCCAGTGCGGCGCCTGCCGCCTCGACTTCGAGTATCGACAGATTTCCCGCCGCGCCGCGAAGGGCGTGGGCCACGCGCCGAGCCCCGCCGAGGTCTCCGCGAGCGAGCGCGTCCCGTATGCTGGAGGTCGCGGCGGCGTGATCGCGTATGAACGCGTCGAAGAGGCGGGCGGCAAGCAGCGTGTTTCCGCCAATGCGCTCCACAGCGGCATCCATGTCGATAATCCGGCGGGGAGCCTCGTGAACAGCCGGCGGCGCAGGTTCACGCTCGACGGTCCATCGTAGAAGAACGCTCACCAGATCTCGCGGGTCGACCGGCTTGGCGACATGATCGTTCATCCCCGCCTCGAAGCAACGTGTTCGCTCGGCTTCGAATGCGTGCGCCGTCATCGCGATGATCGGGAGATGGCGCGTGGCTTCGTTGGCGCGAATCCGCCGCGTGGCCTCGAGCCCGTCCAACTCCGGCATCTGCAGGTCCATCAGCACGGCATCGAAGGGATCGTCCGTCGACAGCGCGAGCGTGACGGCCTCGCGACCATCGCTCGCGATCCGAACGGCGGCCCCCGCGTTCTCGAGGATCTCGCGAGCCACCAGCTGATTGATCGCGTTGTCTTCGGCAACGAGCACGCTGACGCCGACGAGCGGCCCGTTCGCCGCGGTGAGCGACGTCGCTCCCGATGACCGGCGGCGCGTTGCGGCTAGCACGCCGGCCGGCGCCGCGAGCATCTCGCCGGACACACGTTGTGTTCCGAAGTTGGCGGTGAACATAAACGTCGCGCCGGCGCCAATGGCACTCTCCACGCCAATGGTGCCGCCCATCATCGTCACGAGTTGCTTGCAGATGGCCAGTCCGAGGCCGGTGCCGCCGTAACGCCGCGTGGTCGACCCGTCGGCTTGTGCGAACGACTCGAACACGCGCGATTGCTGCTCGGCGGACAAACCGATGCCCGTATCGCGAACCGATACCCTGAGTGTCGCGTCCCACCCGGTGCGCTCGACCACATTCACGGCGACGACGACCTCTCCGCGCTCGGTGAACTTCACCGCGTTCGTGACGAGGTTGATCAAAACCTGGCTCAGTCGCAGCGGATCGCCCGTGAGCACCGGCGGCACATCGTCATCGCTGGTGACGTGAAGCGCGAGGCCCTTTTGGTCAGCCGCGTGCGACGCAATGCCGATGACTCCATCAAGCACGGACGCCAACCGGAACGGAACGCTCTCCAGCGTGAGACGACCCGATTCGATCTTCGACAGATCGAGCACATCGTTCAGAACGCCCAATAGTGCGTGCGCGCCGGCGCCGATCTTGTCCAGGTAGCCGCGCTGCCGATCACTCAGCTCGGTTCGCAGCGCCAGATGCGTGAGGCCGAGCACCGCGTTCATCGGAGTGCGGATCTCGTGGGACATGTTCGCGAGGAACTCGCCCTTGGCGCGGTTCGCCGCCTCGGCCTGTGCCCGCGCTTCGGTCAGCTCGCGCGTGCGCGCTTCGACGGTCTCCTCGAGGCGTTCCTGATACGTGCGCAGGTCATCTTCGATTCGTCGGCGTTCCGTGATGTCTTGAACAGTACCGCGCAGCATCACGATGCGTCCGGATGCATCGCGTTGAGCCTCGCCCACGGTCTTCGCCCACAGGCGGCGACCGGTCGCGGTGATCATCTCCAACTCGAGCTCGTACGGCGATCCCGTTTGAAACGCGTTGTCGATCGCAGCCGAAAGACGCTGCCAGCTTTCCGGCGGATAGAACCGCGCGCGCTCGGCGAGCGCCGGCGGCCCGAGGGCGGGATCGCGTTCGAGTATCCGGTACATCTCGTCCGACCATGTCGACGAGACCGCGTCGACCTCCCATACCCAGCTGCCAATGGTCGCTATGCGTTGCGCTTCGTTCAGCTCACGCTGCCTTTGGTGAAGCGCATCCTCGGCGCGCTTTCGTTCGGTGACATCGTAGTTCACGCCCACCATGCGGCGCGGTTGTCCCTGTTCGTCGCGGAACGTCCGCGCGCGCGATCCAATGAAATGCGTCGATCCGTCCGGCCAGATGATTCGGAATTCGTGATCGAACTCCTGCTCGCCGCGAAGCGCCGCCTGGATGCCTTCGTCAATTCGCTGAAATTCGTCGGGCGCCACCGAGCGGATCCACGCGTCGTACGCACCGCCAAACGCTTCCTTCTGCGTACCGTAGAGCCGATATGTCGTCTCATCCCACACCAGGCGGTCGTGCACGACGTCCCAGTCCCAAATGCCGACCTTCGCGGCGCTCGTCGCCAGGTGAAGCCGGTCGGAGACGTCGCCCAATTGCTCGTCGGCAATTCTCTGCTGGCGCCAGAACAATGCGGACAACGCCAGAATCAGGATAATGTCCAGCGTGGCGATGACGGTGATGGAGAGCATGAGCGTGCGCTGCAGACTCGCCTCGACAAACCGAGGGCTCGAGGCCACGAACACCGTTCCCAACGGACGGCCATCGTGCGTGACGGTGTGTTGTCGAACGACGGTGCCCTCCGGCCACGACGTGGGGAGCGCCGACGGCGCGATGACCTGCCAGTCCACGTCGCGCATTCGTGCATAGAACGGCGCGCTGTTCGTGCCTGTGGAATCCACCGGGCGAACGATCACCGCGTAGACGTCGCCCGCGGTCGCGGCGCTCTCGATGATCCGGTCGATCTGCGGCTTGTCGAAATTCCACAACGGAATGTCGATCGCCGCCGACAACTGATTGGCTGTGCGGTCGGTGCTGGCCTCGAGCTCTCCGTAGAGACGTCCCTTTCCGGCGAAATAGCTGATCGCGCCGAATGTGCCCAGCACGAGCGTGGTCGCGAGCACGACGGTCGTGCCGACGAACCGGGTGTTTTGTGAAGCAGCTGGCGTCGACGCGATCCGGCGGTTCATTGGCGCAGCACCGGCAGGCAGAGACAACCCATGTTATCACGCGGGCTGGCTGGACGACAGAGCGGGCGCACCCCGACTGTTGCGCCTTTTACTCGCCCGTTGGCTTGCCCGTGCCAAGCGCCGTGAGCACCGTATGCCGCAAGATGGCAAGCGAGAACGGCTTGCTCATGAATCGAACGCCGTGCACGGCCGCATCGCTCTCGTTGGCGACTTGCGCGCTGTGCCCGCTCATCACGACGATCTCGATCCCGGGTCGCCGCTCCCGCAAGCGCGCCGCGAGGTCCGTGCCCGAGATGCCTCCCGGCATGACCATGTCGGTAATCACAAGGCTCACGTCGCCGGCGACATCAGGCCACAGACGCAACGCGTCGGCGCCGTTTACCGCTTCCACAACTTGGTATCCAAGTCGCCGCAGCGAGCGGGAGAGCATTTGTCGAACGAGCGTCTCGTCGTCGACCAGAAGAATCGATGCCGAGGCGAGATTCGCGACCTCTGACGCGCCAGTCATCGGGCGGCGGTGGCCCAACGCTGTTCGATGCGTTTCAGCTCGCCGTTGTTGACGATCGCGAGAAATCCCGCGTTGAATCGCTCCAGCGCCCACTTTGTGTCCGGGTGGTTGCGGCTGAACCCGATGAAAGAATTCAACGTCCCGGCGCGCATGCTGCGCCGCACCTTCCCCATCGCACCCGCCTGAGCGACGACGTAGTCATCGCGCTTTGTCTCGTTGTGATTGATAATGGCCGCGCCAATCCTGCCCGCGACGAGCTTTTTCAGATTGGTGACCTCGGACGGCGATTCCTCGAGCACGATCGCCCCTTGCCGCTCGAGCGAGTACACCGATGCCGGATACTCATAGCCACGGACCACGCCCACGACCGTTCCGGCGGCGAGGCGGTCGAACGGTTTGGATCCGGCCGCGCGATCAGCCCGCACATAATAGTCGGCATAACAGATGAACAGCGGCATCACCGGAAAGATCACGCCCGAGTCGAGCCCGGTGCGCGACATACTGAAACACGCCACGACCGTGCCGTCGATGACCATTGTCTTACAACGCGCGTACGGCACCACACGGAACGATACGTCGACATCGACGGCCTTGAACGCGGCCCGCACCACGTCGTTCGCGGAACCGGTGCCGTCGCTGCGCGACCACGGTTCAGTCTCATCTTCCGCGGCAATCTCGAGCACGCGACGCGCCGTGCTCGATGCAGCCGTCTGCTGTGCAGTGTGCGGTTGAGTGAACAGGACGAGCAACGCGCACATCGCGGACGCGCGCCGGCGAATTAAAAAAGAACGCATCATGGCTTGCGCCACCCCTCGGAGCTCTCGAGCGCGCCGCGCACCGCCATGGCGAGCCGCCGCGCGTTGAACGGCTTCTCGAGGAATGCGTTCGTGTTCGCAATCCGCCGATGGTGCGCCAACGCCTCGGCGGTGTAGCCGGACATGAACAGCACCTTGAGTCCAGGCTGACGCACGTCGAGAACGTCGGCGAGATCATGTCCGTCGAGCTCGGGGAGCACGACGTCCGTCACGAGCAGGTCCAACGGCACGTCGAGTGCGCCGGCGACTTGTAGGGCCTCGGTGGCCGACGACGCCTCGACCACGTTGTAGCCGAGATCGGCCAACGCACGGCACGCGAGTCGGCGCACGTGCGGATCGTCTTCGACGAGGAGAATGGTCTCGCGTCCGGTACGCACCGGCTCCGGCGGAAGAATTTCTGGCGCGCTCACGCCCGAAAGCATGGCCCGCGGCAGGAAAACCGTAAAGGTGGTGCCGAGGCCCGGCGCGCTATCGACGGAAACGCGACCTTGCGCCGACTTCACGATCGTGAAAACCGTCGCGAGGCCGAGTCCGGTTCCTTTCCCAACGTCCTTCGTCGTGAAAAACGGCTCGAAGACTCGCGCTTTGATCTCTTCGTTCATTCCGACGCCCGAATCGCTGACGGTGATTTCGACGTCCTCAACGCGAGAGACGGCCCGACCTGCGTCGCGACGCGGCACGCCGCGCGTCGCCACAGTCGTGGAGACGACGATGCTGCCGCCGTTCGGCATCGCGTCGCGCGCGTTCACGACAAGATTGACCAGGAGTTGCTCGAGCTGGCCCGGATCCATGTGGACCACCGGCATCGACGACGACAAGAGAATCTGCAACTCGTGGCGTTCGCCGATCAGGCGGCGCAGCATACGCTCGGCGTGTCGGACGATCTCGTTCACGTCCACCAACTGCGGGCGAACGGGCTGCCGCCGGCTGAACGTGAGCAACTGTCTCGTGAGCGCACCGGCGCGGTCGGCGGCCTCCTTGATGTCAACCACGACCTCGTGAACGGGATCGTCGGGGTTGGTATCTTCGAGCGCCAATTCCGCGCATCCGCTGATGACAGTGATCAGATTGTTGAAGTCGTGCGCGATTCCACCGGCGAGCACGGCGACGGCCTCCATTTTCTGGGCCTGAATTACCTGCTGCTCCAGCGCTTTGCGTTCGGTGATATCGGTCGCGACGTACGCGAACAGGGGGCGGCCGTTGAGCGTGAACGGCGCGATGTTGCCGAGCCGCCAGATGCGATCCACGGTCTTGGATGGCGACACCTCGACGCTCACGCTCTCGCCGGATGCGCGCGATCGCCGAAGAATGTCGATGAAGTAGCGGACGCGGTCGTCGGGGATTCCGATCTCCCGCGCAGTCTTTCCCGTCATCTCGGCGACGGTGAAGCCGTACGATCGCGCGTACGGACCGTTTGGCATGACGAAGATCCAGTCGTCATTCGCATCGTCGATGTCGAAGACGCAGGAATAGGTCGCGGGCGACTCGAAGAACGCATGAAGAAATGTTTCCGTGGTGTCGCGTTCGCGCTCGACGCGCAGTCGTTCGCTCAGCTCCTGGCGAAGGGCGGCGAACAACTGCGCATTCTGAATCGCGACCGCGGCGCGCGCCGCCAACTCCGTCGCGATCTCGACGTCTCGCTCGTCGAGGCGCGGCTGTCCGGCCAACGTTCCGAAGCTCATCATGCCGAACATGTGATCGCGGGCGAGCAGCGGCACCATCATCACGCTCTCGAGCGGGAGCCGTTGCCGAAGGTCCACGCATCTCGGATGATCCGCCGTGAACATTTCGTGAAACCAGTCGGGGGTTGGAGACAGCAGCACCGGTTCCGGCGACGCCATCATTTGCTCGAAGAACGATCCGGGTCGGATTGGACTGAGCAGCGACAAGGAGTCGTTCAACGCGGCGAATTGGTCGCGCGTGAGATCCGCCGCTCCGATCTCGCGCTTGTGCTTCCCCCCGCGAACGACGTCGAGCAGACAGGCGCTCCCGAGCGCGGGAACGGCGAGTGTGGCGAGCTGTCTCAGGAGCTCGTCTTCGTCCAACGACTTGGCGAGCAGGGCGCTGGCATCGGCGAGAAAACGCACACGATCTTCGTCGCGCTTGCGGTCGGTGATGTCCTGCACGATGCCAATCAGGTGTGAAAGCGCCCCGTCGGCATCGTGGATTGCCTGTCCGCGCGCGTTGACGTATCGCACACTGCCATCGGGACGAACGATCCGGTGGTCATAGGACGCCGACGTCGACTCGGCGATGACGTGAGCGAGGCGGCATTCAACGCCGGCGCGATCGTCCGGATGCACCATGGCGTAGTACGACTCGATGGTCAGCGGCTGCGGGTCCGCCGCGCAGCCGACAATGCGCCAGAACTCCTCCGTTGCGACACACCTGCCGCTGCGGAGGTCGAGCTCCCACGATCCTACATTCGCGATCCGTTGCGACTCGTTGAGCACTGTCTCGCGCGCTCGGATGCTTGCGAGCAGCGTCGCGTTCGTCATGATCGGACTGCCGGTCCTTCGCCTTCGACCCTCTTGTTCACGGACGGATTCTCGTCGATCTTCGGACCACCACTGCGCCGCCCTGATCCGAGAGCGGACAGTCGAGCGATTCCACTGTGACTCGCCCAACACGGAAGATCGGGCTTTTCTTGGCGGCGTGGCTCACAGGCCGCTAACATGATTCTTACAGAGTTGTGAGATTCACTTCCGACGAGCCACGCACGGAGCCGCGGATGCGGATTCTGGTCATCGACGACGATGCGATGTTGTCGCACTGGGTGGCCAAAGTGCTCCGCGAGGCGGAGCATGTCGTGGACGTCGCGGCCACCGCCGGCGAAGGGCATCGGTTGGCACTCTCGGTCGACTACGAGCTGGCGCTCGTCGATCTCGAGTTGCCGGACGGCAGCGGCCTGTCGGTGGTGCACGACCTTCGGCGCGCCGGCAAGACGATGCCCATTCTCATCATGACCGGTCGCTCCGACGACGCTGGCATCGTCGCGGGACTCAATGCCGGGGCCGATGACTACATGATCAAGCCGGTCCCCACCGACGTCCTGCGCGCCCGTGTGCGCGCGGCGCTGCGCCGCGGCGGAGCGGTGAAGCTCGATGAGGTCGTGATCGGCGATCTGGTCATGGACCGAGTCCACCATGTCGTCCGCGGTTCGGGGACGACGCTGGCGTTGAGCCCCAAGGAGTACAGGCTGCTCGAGTACTTCATGCTCCGTCCGGAGCAGATGGTGCCGCGCACCGATCTGCTCGAGCACGTGTGGGGAATGCGGTTCGACACGTACACCAACGTGGTCGACACCACGGTGAGTCGTCTCCGGCAGAAGCTCTCGAGCGTCGTGGCGACGCCACGGCTTCGCACATCGCGCGGAGTAGGGTACGCACTTACGGTACAGGCGTGATTGGGACTAGGATACAAAGACTGCAATGCTACGTGCTGGAGCAGCTAATCTCGCCGCTATATGTGGCACGGCGACGGGACAGAACGCGGTGCATTGAGGTTTAGTTCAACACCGCTGACCTGCCCTCACACGGAACGGTCCCGTCGCAGTTGCGCTCAGAGCTGCCCGCGTAGCAGCTACGACCTCGTGGCATTGCAGTTCTTCCTTGAACGCTGTTTCGACTCCGGCCATCGCATCATCGTGTCGAGAAAATGACTGCCATCGTGTATCGGGAAGGATTCGCCGTCGACGATTTTCTCGCGCTTGCCATGCGCGTCTGGCCCCGCGAGCTCGCTCCCGGCCCCGCCGCCGCCGCACTCGAGCGAACGCTCAACCTCGGCGCGTGGCACGACAACCAATTGGTCGGCAGCGTGCGACTGCTCACCGATGGATACTTCTTCGCCACCATCCCGGAGATTCTTGTCCACCCGGCGTATCACGGCCGGGGCATTGGCCGCGAGTTGATGAGACAAATCGTCGAACGTTCCCCGCGCGGCAAGCTGGCGTTCGGCGCGCAACCTGAGAGCGTTGGATTCTTCGAACGCATTGGATGCGAACGCCGGCTGACGGGCTTCGTTGCCGTCGCCCCGCTCGGACCACCGGCGCTGTCCGAATCAGGCGCGTAATACCGTTCTCCAACTGCCCGAACAGAGTTCATTCGACAACCCTCGCATCTCCACTGAAATGCTTTTCATGGTCATCGAGAATTTTCGCGATGGGAATCCGCTTCCCATCTACCGTCGTTTCCGCGACAAAGGCCGCATGGCCCCGGAGGGTCTCCGCTACGTGACGAGCTGGGTCACGACGGATGAGGCGCGCTGCTTTCAGGTCATGGAGTGCGACGACGCGCACTTGATCGACCAGTGGATCGCGAACTGGAAGGACATCGTCGACTTCGAGGTCATTCCAGTCACCACGTCAGCCGACGCTGTCGCGGCAATCGGTCCGCGGCTCTAGTTGTTCCGGAACGACAGTTAGCGTTTTCTGATCGCTTTTCACGACGCGCTCCGCATGGCCGAGCGCGCTTTGAAGAACGCTCATGCTATCACGGGCGCGTTGTCGCGCGCCATCCGTTCACCGATCGTCCGGCTCATCCGGACGCACGTCCAATCCGAGCGCCTCCGCGATCACGATCGCCTGATTGAGCGTCACGATCGCACCGCGCAGCGTCGTCCCGTCCGGATCGAGCGACGACAGCTCGCTCCCGCGAAGATCGCATCGCGAAAAATCCGCCTTGTGCAGCAACGCGCCGGCGAGGTCTACGTCACGGAGCGAGGCGCCTTGGCAGCGCGCACCCGTCAAGTCCGCCTCGCGCATGCGCACGCCGGCAAACCACGCCTTGCGCAGGTCGGCGCCCGGCAAGCCCACCATCGACCAGTTCCCGCCGGCAACCTTCATGGCGTCGAACGTACACCGGTCGAACATGCTGCCGACGAGCTTGCACTGATCGAACTTGACGTCGAAGAACGTGCATCCCGTGAACGTGCAGTTCACGAACGCCGCGTCGGCGTGCACCGACGCGCTGAACCGCGCGCCGCGAAAGGTGCACTCGGTGAACACGCCGCCTTGGTTCCGGCCTTCAGTAAAGTCCAAATCCACGAAAGCGACGCGCTCGTGATTCTCGCCGGAGATGTCACGGCCATACCAATCCGCCCCCGACACCCGCGAATGCGTCTCGGGCGCCGGAACCCCGCCTCTGCGTTCAGCCACAACGACCGCCAGCAACCGTCAACGACACGATGCGTCAGCGCATCCCGAATGGAGTGTGCACCGACAAACCAAGATCGAAGCTGAAATACTTGACGCCCTGCTCCGTCGCCGTCGCCGGCGTCGCCACGCCCGGAATCCTGGCCTTGAGGTTCTGTCCGATATACCGAACCTGCGGCGTCACACTCACGAGCCCCATCAGCGACAGGTCGATACCGGCGCCAACTTCGTAGCCCGGCGTCTTGTCGGTGCTCAGACTGTTGGACGACGAACCGCCGTAGCCACCCTTGAGATCATTGAACGTGATGCCGCCCTTCACGAACGGACGAAAGCGCGTCGTCAGGGGCGAGATCTTCACGCCGACCGTCGCGCCCTGCAGCGTATACGTCCCATCGGCTTTGCACGTCGCGGTCTCGCAATCGAACTTGACGTGGTCGAACCCGGCATAAATGCCGAGCATTCCCACGCCAACGCTCGCGTCCAGACCGAAGCCGAACCCGTTCTTCGCGCCATCGATCAGTGCGGTATTCGAGGTGGCGCCGGGATCCTCGGCGAAGGAGCCGGTCGGGATGCTTCCCGTGCCCCGAAGGCCAAAGGAAATCCACTGCGCCGACAACGACGAAGCGAACAGCACGACGGGAAGTGCGAAGACGAGCGCTTTCGACAACGCTTTCATATTGGAGGCTCCGGGAGGGATTCCTGCCGCGGGCAGGCGCGTTCAGTATGCGATCCCTGACTGCCCGTTACAAGGAGCGGTTCAGTGCGGTTCTCCTCCTGACGACACGAATCCGGTCACTCTGCCCCCAATGGACTACTCGGCCGTGTCGATTTGGCCCCCCGTCGTTCGACGTCAAAGGAGAGCCAGGCTTTCAGCCCCGTTCGGAATCGTTCGGGCGCCCGGCTTCACCGTCAACAAAAAGGAGATACGACTGTGCGATTCATGATCCTGGTCAAGGCGAACGCCGATTCCGAAGCCGGTGTGCTTCCCGACGAGAAGATGCTGACCGAAATGGGCAGGTTCAACGAAGAGCTCGTAAAGGCAGGCGTGATGCTCGCCGGCGAAGGTCTCCATGCGTCCTCCAAGGGCGCGCGCGTCAAGTTCTCGGGCGCAACGCGCACCGTCGTCGACGGGCCGTTCAGCGAAACAAAGGAGTTGATCGCCGGCTATTGGCTCTGGCAGGTGAAGTCGAAGGAAGAGGCGATCGAATGGGTCAAGCGCTGTCCCAATCCGCACGCCGGCAACTCCGAGATCGAGATTCGACAGGTGTTCGACATCGCGGACTTCGGCGAGCTCTCGCCGGAAATCATCGAGCGTGAACAGCGACTCCGTGCTCAGGCGGCGGCAAGTCATTAAAGCCGCCCCGCACGTTCACGCGCGACCACCAAACACGCATCGCGCCGAGCGCGGGGACTGAATCGTCCTCGCGCTCGCTGTTCAATTTCAAATCATTGTGGAGAGCCCAATGCAATACATGCTCATTTACAAGGCCGACGAGAACGGGGTCGCCGGAGGACCGCCGACTCCGGAAATGATGTCCGCCATGGAGAAACTCATTGGTGACATGGCCAAGGCGGGCGTGCTCGTCGGCACTGGCGGCCTCGCGCCAAGCTCGGCGGGCAGTCGCCTTCGTCTGGCCGGCGGAAAGTTTACGTCCACCGACGGCCCATTCACGGAAGCCAAGGAGCTCATCGGCGGCTATGCCATTGTGGAAGTGAAATCGAAAGCCGAAGCTGTCGAGCTGGCCCGCACCTTTCTCAATGTGTGCGCAAACGTGCTGGGCCCTTCGTACGTTGGAGAGTCGGAGATACGCCTGATGCACGGATCCACCGATTTCGCCCAACAATAGAAAAGAATTTTTCGCGCGTGTCGATCCTCGGCACCTCCGTTCGACGTGAAAGTAGAGGCACGATCACCACTCGAATGGAGGATGTCATGGGAACCGCAATCAACCTCAGCGCAGGCGTAGCCGGAGTCAGCACGAGAAAGTCGATCGCTCGTTACCTTCCCGTCGTCGGACGAGTGGTCATGGGCCTTCCGCTCTTCATCTTCGGACTCAACGCGTTTCTGAATTTCATTCCACAGCCCACCACGCCGATGGCCGACGGCGCGGCCGCCTTCCTCGGAGCGTTGGCGAAGTCGGGATACATGCTTCAGCTGATCGGAGGGACACAACTGATCGTCGGCGCGCTGCTTCTCTCGGGTCGCTTCGTCCCACTTGCTCTCGCCCTCTTCGCCCCGTTCATCGTCAACAGCATCGCGTTCCACATCGTTCTCGAGCCGACCGGCTTGCCATTCGCCACCGTTTTCCTGATCATCGAGCTCGGCCTGGTTCGGTCCTATTGGCACGCGTACCGCCCCATGCTCGCATCACGCACACCGCGTGGCGCGCGGTGAATTCAAACACAACTCCTACCGCTCCGAGCACGCGGGTATGAACCCCTGCTCGGCGGCGGTCTCTGTTTAGACTCTGATAAATCGTGACGACGCCATCCCCCGCCTCCGCCGCCACCGCCGCCACACACCGCGCGATCGAAGCAGTCTGGAGAATCGAGTCGGCAAAGGTGATCGCCGGAATTACCCGTATCGTACGCGACGTTGGGGTGGCCGAGGATCTCGCGCAGGACGCATTGGTCATCGCCCTCGAGAAATGGCCGGAATCGGGAGTGCCGGACAATCCGGGTGCATGGCTCATGGCCACGGCCAAGCATCGCGCGATCGACTTGCTTCGGCGTGACAAGCTCGTCGAGCGAAAGCATGAACTTGTCGGACACGAGCTCGAATCCAAACAGGAAACCGCGGTGCCCGCGCTCGATGAAGCACTCGACGATCACGTCGGGGACGACCTCCTGCGGCTCGTCCTCATCTCCTGCCACCCCGTGCTCTCGATCGAAGCGCGCGTCGCCCTCACGCTGCGTTTACTCGGCGGCCTGACGACCGAAGAAATCGCGCGGGCATTTCTCGTCCCTGAGCCAACGATCGCGCAGCGAATCGTTCGGGCGAAGCGCACGCTATCCGAAGCACGCGTGCCGTTCGAGGTTCCGCGCGGTGACGAGCTTGCCGCGCGCGTGTCGTCGGTACTGCGCGTGATCTATCTGATCTTCAACGAGGGCTATTCGGCCACAGCGGGTGACGACTGGATGCGACCGTCGCTCTGCGACGAAGCGCTTCGTCTGGGCCGAATCCTGGCCGAGCTCGCCCCGGCAGAACCCGAAGTGCACGGACTCGTGTCGCTGATGGAAATTCAGGCGTCGCGTCTGAGAGCGCGCGTGGGACCAACGGGAGAACCCGTGCTCCTGCTCGATCAGAATCGCGCGCGCTGGGATCACGTGCTCGTCCAGCGCGGCCTCACCGCACTCGCACGCGCCGAGGAGCTCGGCGGAGCGCGAGGACCGTATGCGTTGCAGGCGGCGATCGCGGCATGTCATGCGAGAGCACTAAACCCCGCCGACACGGACTGGGCACGCATCGCGGCGCTGTACGACGCACTCGCTGAGCTCGCGCCGTCGCCTGTCGTCGAGCTGAACCGCGCGGTGGCGATCGCAATGGCGTTCGGGCCGGCCGCGGGCCTCGAGATCGTCGACCGATTGAGGTCGGAGCCGACGCTCGAGAACTACTATCTGCTTCCCGCCGTTCGCGCCGACTTCCTGGTCAAGCTTCGTCGGTTCGAGGAGGCACGCGTAGAGCTCGAGCGCGCCGCGTCGCTCACGAAGAATTCGAGCGAGCGCGATCTCCTGCTCGCGCGCGCGCGCGCCTGCGAAACGGCGATAGCCGAGGGGCGGTAGGCTCACGCCCGGGCGCGATAGTTCCAGGAATTCCGCTCGACCTGTCGATTTCCGCGCCTCTCGTTCGACGAATCAGTAGAGCAAGGCAACCCGGTCAATTCCGGGTCGCCATGCTCCCATCGACGAGAGACGATTCGACAGGAGACCGTCATATGAACAACACCATGAATAGGCTCGCCACACCGGGATTCGCCGAGCGCACCGCCGCCATTGCCGTGCTCGTCGTGAGCTGCGTCGCGTTCGCCGCGCGCGAATACCAGGTCCACTGCGTGCAGCCGCCGGTCACGATGCAGGACGCCGTGGCCACGGCCGCCGCTGGTCACTAGTGTCATGCATCACGCGTAGTTCATGATCAGCTCTCCCTGGAGCCCTTCACGATGGCGATGTCGCCGTACATTCGGTCCCTGCGAGCCCATGTCGGCACGGCGCGACTGTTGATGCCGTCGGTCGCCGGGATCGTTCGCGCCCCAGGGAATCGACTGCTTCTCGTTCAACAGCGAGACGACGGCAAGTGGTCCACGCCTGGCGGCTCGATCGAGATCGACGAGACGCCTGCCGACTCGGTGGTTCGTGAGGTTTGGGAGGAGACCGGACTGTTCGTGACGCCACGGCGGGTGTTCGCCGTGTACGGCGGCCCCGAGTTCGTCGTCAATTATCCCAACGGCGACGAAACGCAGTACATCAGCGTGATGTTCGAATGCGACGTGACGTCCGGCGAGCTCCGCGCTGATGGCGACGAGATCGAGCATGCGCGTTTTGTGACTTACGACGAAGCTTCGCGCCTGCCGCTCACGCCGTGGCTCACGCGCGTGCTTCCGCGCTTCTTCGAACGAAGCACGGAATCATGGTTTGAGCCGAGCTCATGGCGGCCGTCGGACGCGGCCCAAGATTCGCTAGGGTAGTCGGCCACACCCTGCGAGACCGACGCGATGTTCGGCGAGGTCAGGAGAGCGATATGATTCGAAAACTCACGGACGGTCGCTACCGGTTGTATTCGAGAAAGAAGAATCCAAAAACCGGCAAGCGGCGAAATCTCGGCACGTTCAATTCGCGGTCCGCTGCCGAGAAACACGAGAAGGCAGTCCAATTCTTCAAGCGCGCCGGCTGAGCGAGGGAGAAACGATCGTCATGACGAGCTCTGGAGACTCCGGGCCGAACGGACTCCCGCCGGACCCCGACGATGAAGTGGACGAAGCGTCGGATGAGAGTTTTCCCGCGAGCGACCCGCCGAGTTGGGAACCGCTTCGCGTCGGTTCGCCGGCCAACAAGCCCGCCCGTCCGGCGATCGTTCCTGAGGAGCGACCCGACGCGTAGCGAACCGCCGGGGCTCAACTCGCGCGGCGGTCGCGCGAAGCAAAGGTAGGAGCGTTCGTCCGCGCTACGCGGTCACGAGCGTTTTTTCGACGAAGTTTAGAATTTCAGCATGAACGTGCGGCGCGTCCAACCCGCGGCGATGGCCCAGGCCGGAGAGCGGAACGAGGCGAGCGCCCGGCCAGGCCGCGGCGATCGCCTCGCCATGCGAGAACGGCACGTACCGATCGCCGCGGTCGTGCAAAACGAGACCCGGCACGAGAATTCGGCGCGCGATCTTGTCCGTCTCGAGGCCGCTCAGCTTTCCAGTGCGGCGCTCGAGCAATGCGATCGCGCCCATGGTGCGCGCTTCAGATAGTCCCATGGCGTTCGTGAGCAGTCGCAGGAAGTATCGCGCGTCGCGCGGCGGGGCAATCAACGCCGCGGCGCGCGCGGCGAGCCCGTTTCCCAGCGCGAGCAGCGCCGCCGCGGCGCCCAGCGAATGACCCACCACCGCGGCGAACGGACCCGTAGCACGCGCGACGTCGAGAACGGCGCGAGCCATTTCCGGTAGCGTCGTCTGCGTCCCGGCGGAACGCCCGTGCGCCGGGTGATCGAACGACACGACGCCAAACCCCGCCGCACGAAACACGGTCGAGAGCGAGGCAAAGTCGAGCGCACTCCCTTCCCACCCGTGCACGAATAGCACGCGCGGTCCATTTCCCGCGGTGTACACCGCCACGTCGCGGCCGCCGGAATGCAGCGTCCACGTCTCGCCGCGCGGCATCCGCGCAGGATTCTCTCGACGCACCGGCGTGGCAAACCGTGCTACCGCGAGCCGCTCGACCGCCTGCGGCGCAACCGCGGCTAGCGCGCGCACGGACGCGCGCTCCAGCGTCATGGAGACAGAACGGAATATCTTCATGAGGAAATAGTACGCTCGTACTATTTTCTAGGCAAGCATCGGCGAACCGAACTGGACGGTGTCACCCTCGTGAACGTCGCGGCGGGCGCGCCGAACCCGGTACCGGGCGCGCCCAGTCGATCAACGCGTCCACGGCGCGAAAAAGTCGAGCGGCCGTTCCGGGCGCGCGCAGCAGCCGTTGGGACTGATGGGCCGAGAGGATGATGCCCTGTAGTTGGAACGCAAACAGCATCGTGTCGAGATCAGCGCGGAAATGACCTTCCTCCACGGCAATCGCCGCCGCGCGCCGTAGCGTCTCATTCCATTGCCGCCACGCGTCCGCCACCAACTCGCGCGCCGGACCTGGACGGTCGTCGAGCTCGGCCGCTGCATGCGTGAGGATGCATCCGCCCGGCATCGTGGCGCTGTCGTTGGCCCACCGATGCCATCCCTTGACGAGCGCGCGAATCCTCGGCTCCCCGCGCGGCTCGCGCACCGCCGGCAGTACGACTCCGTCGCGGAAACGCGAGATCGCCGCTACGAGAACCGCGAGCTCCACGGCCTCGCGCGATGCGAAGTGCGCGAACAACCCGCTCTTGGACATTCCGGTGAGCTCGGCGAGCCGACCAATGGTCAGTCCGCCGAGCCCTTCCACGCTCGCGACGCGAATGGCGTCGTCGATAATCCGGGCCCGAGTCGTTGGACCCTTGCCCATCAGGTCCGATGGCCCCGTCGTGCGGGAAGACGGCATGCCTGTAAAATAGAACGATCGATCTGTTAGTCCTAATTTCGTATCGGACCGTCAGGCGGTCGCCGGCCGCACGCTAGCTTTTCTTGTCGTTCTTCAACTCGACGACGATCACCTCGACCGGCTGCGTTCCGTCGTTGACGTCCGCGTGCATCTGGCCGGCGGGATCGGCGCCAAGCCAGATCGCCGTTCCCTTTTTCAGCTTGTACGTGTCGAGCCTCTTGCCGTTCTTATCGACGACGTTGAGCTCACCGTCGTTGAGCGCGACGAGCGCGCGACCATGCTCGTGCCGATGCAGCGTCAGCGGCTGCTTCGGCATGACGATGGACTTCCACACCTTCATCTCGCTGTTCTCGAATTGCGGCTCCCGTCGGGACGCCGCCTGCTGCTGCGCCCACATCACTCCGGCGCCAAGGAGGAAACACGAGGCGCACGCGACAACGGTCGAGCGTGCCACTCTCATGTGATCGGCTCCAGCACGGGTTCGGCCGACGCGACCGCCAGCCACGAGCGATATTGCGGCGCGCGGCCGTGCACGGCGTCAAAGAAGGTCTTCTGCAGGCGCTGGGTGATCGGCCCCGGCTTTCCGTTTCCGGTCACGCGGCCATCTACTTCGGTGATCGGCGTGATCTCCACCGCCGTTCCGCAAAAAAACAATTCGTCCGCGGTCTCGAGATCGGTGACCGACATGGGACGCACTTGCATTGGCAGCCCGAGATCGCGCGCAATCTGGATGACGCTGTCCCGCGTGATTCCAAGCACGATCGACGCGTCGACCTCGTTGGTGATGACGGCGCCGTTTTTCACGATGAAGAGATTCGCGCCGGACCCTTCGGCGATATCGCCCTGCGCGTTGAGGAGCAGCGCGTCGTCGTAGCCGCGACGAATGGCTTCCTGCACCGCACGCACAGAATTCGTGTAGTGGCCGCAGGCTTTGACGAACGGCGGCAGCGTCGAGATGTCGATGCGGCGAACGGACGACAACGTCACCCGAATGCCCTGCTCCGGGCCGCCCTGGATATATGCGCGTCCAGGCACGGCGATGATCGCCACCGACACCGGGCAATCCTTTGGCCACACGCTGAAACTGTGCGAGTCGAAGAACGCGAGCGGACGCAGATACGCGTTCTCGAGGTGATTGGCGCGAATTACGTCGAGCGACGCGGCCGATAGCTCCTCGATCGAAAACGGAATGTCGATCTCATAGGCGTCGGCCGAGGCTTTGAAGCGCCGCATGTGCGCATCCAGACGGAAGATCGCCGGGCCGTCCGACGTGTCGTACGACCGCATTCCCTCGAACACGCCGGTTCCGTATTGCAATGCGTGCGCGGTGACGTGCACTTGCGCGTCTTCCCACGGCATGAGCTTGCCATTCATCCAGATGAAATCGGTCTTCGTGAAAGCGGCCATGCGATCTTCTCGTCGAAACAGGGTAGGAGGGCGACAACAGCGTCGTGAGTATGGCCGGCGCCGCAGGTCGGTGCAAGGCGCGCGCACGCGCGTCGGTTGATGCTACGCATCGCCGGCAATAACGTTGACCATGCCTATGCTGCATGCCTCACCCGCGCACGACGTGCTCGACAACGAGGCAATTCACGCGCTGCTCGGCCATCGGCATCCATTTCTCCTCGTGGACCGCATCGACGTTGTCGAACCCGGCCGCCGAGTGATTGGCATGAAGCGGATTTCGAGCGGCGAGTGGTGGTGCGAAGGGCACGACGCCGGCTCCATCGAGTTTCCCTTCAGCCTCGTGATCGAAGCGATGGCGCAGACCACCGGCGCACTGATTCGCGACCTCGCCGGTGTCACCGGCGGTGGAATCGCCTACTTCATGGGCGTCAACCACGTTCGCCTGCGTACGTTCGCGCGACCAGGCGACGAGCTCACCATGGAGCTCACGCTGCGGTTGTGGCGGCGCGGAATCTGTCGGGCGCATGGCGTCGCTCGCGTCTCGCGCGGACTCGTGGCCTCCGCCGACCTCACGACGGTCATCCCGATCGTCAAAGACACACCGAATCGCCGTGAGTGAGACGCGGTCGTCCGCGACGGTGATCGCCGTGTGCCGGAGCGCGCGGCATCGATCTGCTCGGCCTTCCCGCCGGCACGCGTCTGCATCTCGGCGCCGATGCGGTCGTCGAGGTCACGGGTCTGCGCAATCCGTGTGTGCAGCTGGATCTATTCCAACCAGGGCTGATGGCCGCGGTGTTGGGACGCGACGCCTCCGGCGACCTCGTTCGGAGGTCGGGCGTGATGGGTGTGGTGGCAACCGCGGCACTGACCTGCGGGCGACCGAATCGGTTGGGCCCTGGGCGGATAACTTCTCACCGGCGCCACTGCCCGATTACTATCAAGATTCCCCGCCGCCGAGCTCGGCCCCCGTCAACCATTCCGCGTGCCCTTCCGAATCATTCTCGTCCGACACGGTCGGTCCGGCGCCGTTCATCCAAACGGATGGCTTAGCGCCTCAGGGATGCAGCGTTGGCGCGAGGAGTACGACGCGGCCGGCGTTGCCGCCAACGACGCTCCTCCACCGGCGCTATCGAAGCTCATCGGCTCGACCGGCATCGTGGTGTCGAGTGACATGCCACGCGCGCTCGAATCGGCTGAGCGAATTGCGCCGGATGAACCGATCCCCGTCTCGCCGCTGCTCCGCGAATCGCCGCATGAGATTCCGCAGCGATTTCCCCTTCGAATGCCCGTTGCGGCCTGGGACGCGTTGCTGCACGCACAATGGACGCTGAAAATCGCGAACGGAACGGATGCGTCGCCCAAAGCTCTCACGCGCGCGCATGCCGCCGCGGATTGGCTCATTGGGATCGTTCGCGAGCGCTCGCCGCTGGTGGCGGTCACGCACGGCGTATTTCGGCGCCTGTTGGCGGACCGGTTGATGACCATCGGTTGGCGCGCCGAGCCGGGTCGGCGCAGCTACGATCACTGGAGCGCTTGGTCGTTCGAGCGCGATTCCTGATGCGATCGGCGTCGGAGACGTTCGGGAACGTTGCGGGCCTGAGCTGATTTGGCACGGACTACACGGTCAATGCACGGAGTTACACGGAGACTTCCGCCACGCCCACGCCGGCGCGCGCCACCAAATTGAACTTTTTTGGGGCCCCCGTCGGAGATGCAATGCGAGGTCTCCCGGGCGGCGTTCCCTAAAAAAAAATTCGGCTCGTGGAGCGCGAGAACCATCTTCCCGCGAATTGCCGCTCCGCGCTGTGCCCGCGCCGTGCCGGTGTAGTTCCCGTGCTAAGGCTGTTCACCCGGCCCAAGCCGAATCGTTAGTCGCGGTACGGCGAATCCCCGTCAGTATCGCCCATGAGCGACCACTGAACACGCTCAACGGGCGCCGGCGATGACTGGGAATCGGCGGGCACGAGGGACCGCGCGAGATCGAGCAGCATGGGGCTGAGGTGCTCGCCGTAGCGCACGAGATTGACCGCGCGACTCCGTGATGCGAGCAGGAACGCGAGCGGTGCTAAGTCGCGCTTCGCCATGTTGCAGCCAGGGCACGCCAGGACGAGATTGTCGCGGCGATCGTACGCCGTTTGTCCCTTGCGCGGTGCAACGTGGTCCAGCGTCATCACGCGAGCGCTGAAGCGGGTTCCGCAGTAGGCGCAAACAGGGCCGTGTTGCTCGAGTAACCAGACTCGCGTAGCAACGTACGCGTTGCGGCTGGTCGGGTGGGACGTGAGCTCGGAAATGGCCGGCCCGGATCCGCCGCCGCGACGGCGGCGACTCGGGCGGGTTCGAGCTGCCGGGACTTTAGCGGACTCGTGCGCTACTCGCGGCTTGTGAGTCCCGCGTGGAGACACGGCGGGCGGCGGCGAGGGCCTTCGGGCGGTTTTGTGGGACGGGTCGCGGGACGCCGGGGAAGAAGACACCGGGCCGTCAGCATACGGCGAATCGTGGGGCGGTCGAGACAAACTGGTTATTTGCGGTTGTTGAAGGTTAGACGGAACGGCAGGCTTCGACGTCACATCCTCAGTAGGCCAACCCGATCATGCATGAACGGGTCCGGCATCGCCGGTTCTCCAAACTTACGCCGCGGGACAATCACGCCGCTATCCCCTGCGACGTGACCCAGTGACCGTCCGGGTGACCGAGGAGCCGATGAGCAGTCTCGCCGACTACGCACGGATCCCTATCGCATTCGAGGTGAGAAGCGTCCTGGATGTCGCTTCTCACTCAGGCGGGCGCGGGGGGTTTACACTCAGCGAGCGCGCTCTCGACGCCCCTTACACCAAGGATTACGACGCGGTCGACGACGACGCTCCGGCGCGATGGAGCCGGCGATTCGACCTCACGACCTGGGGACTGCTCATCGCCCGACTCGACGGCCGGCGAGTCGGCGGAGCGGCCATCTCGATCGACGCCCTCGGCTCGCTCACGGAAGGTCGCGACCGCGTGGCCACGCTCCGCGACATTCGAGTTTCCGTCGCCGCGCGGAAATCGGGCGTGGGTTCGGCGCTGTTCGGCGCCACGGAGGGTTGGGCGATAGCCAAGGGCTGCCGCACTCTCGAGATCGAGACCCAGAACATCAACGTGCCGGCCTGCCGCTTCTACGCCAAACACGGATGCGCCCTCGCATCGATCGATCGATGTGCGTATCCGACTCTCCCGCGCGAAATTCAACTCATTTGGAGAAAGGACTTGTGCGAATTCCACAATTGATCGTCTCGGCTGCCGCGTGCTGGGCCGCGCCGGCGTTCGCACAGCGGGCCCTCGTGATCGCGCACGCGAGCGTGATCGACGGACGAGATTCGACCGCGCGAGACGATCAGACAATCGTCATTCTCGGTACGCGCATCGCGACCGTGGGACTGTCGCAATCGACGAGCGTTCCAGCCGGCGCGCGGGTGGTGGACGGACGCGGAAAATTCGTCATCCCCGGGCTGTGGGACATGCACGTTCACACGTCGATGGTCGGCGGACGCGCGCTCCTGGCGTTGTACGTGGCGAACGGCGTGACGGGCGTGCGCGATATGGCCGGCGACTGGGCAACGCTCACCGGATGGCGTCGCGAGATCGCGCGCGGAACGCTGGTGGGCCCGCGCATCGTCGCGTCAGGTCCGTACCTCGAAGGCGGCGACGTACCCATTCCGCACATTCTCACGCGCACGCCTGACGAAGGGCGAGCCGGCGTGGACTCGCTCATGAAACTCGGCGTGGATTTTGTGAAGGTGCACGGTCAACTCACGCGCGAGACGTATTTCGCCATTGCGCGCCGCGCACGAGAGCGCGGAATTCCGTTCGCTGGACATGTCTCGCGTCTTGTTGGCTCGGCCGACGCGTCCGACTCCGGCCAGCGAAGCATCGAACACCTGCTCGCGATTCCGGCGCCGTGCACGGTGGCCGAGTCGATTGCGTTGCAGCCGCGATTTGCGGCGCAGGGTGCGCTGGGGCGGTGTTCCTCGGACGACCTCGCGCCGTTGTATGCACGTTTTGTTCGCAACAACACCTGGATCACGCCGACGTTCACCGCGCAATACGAGGTGGCCGTCTGGCCCGGACACTCGGTTCCGGGCGACTCGCTCGCGCGCTATCTACCCGCCGCGCTCAAGCGATACGTCGCAGGAATTTTTCCGATGCCCAACGATGTTCCGCCGGGCGCCGATTCGGTGGGTCGCGCAATGTTCGCGAAGCGGCTGCGCCAGGTCGCGACCATGCAGCACGCGGGCGTTCGCGTGCTGACGGGAACCGACGCACCACTGCGCAACAGCCCGCCGGGTTTTGGACTGCACGAAGAGCTTGAGCTTCTGGTGCGCGGAGGACTCACGCCGTTCGAAGCGCTCACCGCGGCGACGTTCGAGCCCGCGCGCTATTTCGGAATCCTCGACTCGGCGGGCACCGTCGCGGCAGGACAGTTCGCGGATCTGGTAGTGCTCGACGCGAATCCGTTGAGCGACATCCGGAATGTGCGACGCATTGCCGCCGTTGTCGCGAACGGACGACTGTTCACCGGCGAAGAGCGGAAACGATTGCTTCTGTCAGCCGCGGACGCGCCGCCGAAACGCAAATAGCGGCGGCGCGTTCTCCGCGCGGCTATGGCTGAACTTTCTTCGCTGCGGCAGCCTTTGCCTTTCGCGCCGCGACGAGCGAATCGAATTCCGGTTGCTCGAGGTACGTGACGTCCACCCACGCGTGGGCCATCTCGTCAACGGTTCGGTCGCCCCATCCAACCCATTGCTTCGGATCCGGGTTGTTCGGATTCGCCGACGTGTTGTCGTGCCACGCGGTGAAGACGAGCATCGTTCCTTTGGGCAGCAGCGGCGCCGCGTTCTCGGCGAACACGTAGTTCACGTGCCATTTCCATTGGAAGTTGTTCACCGCACTGAGAAGCTCTCGCTTTCCGTCGGGGTAGACGGCCTCCATCTGCATCGCTTTGCCGCGCATGTGCATGTGCGGCTGAAAATTCTCGATGCGCGCCGGCGCCGGCATGACGTAGAAGTTTTGCGTCATCGCCGTCTGCTCAGGGGGAATATCGAGCTCCGATCCGCGGCTGACATCAAACATCCGCAATACCGTGCGGTGCTGCGGCACCGTGCCTTTCGGATAGAAGTAGATGGCCAACTCGACTTGCTGGTCCTTCAGCTCCTGCCCAATCGCGAACATGTGCACTTCCCACCGAATCTTGGAACCCGGCAGCAGCAGCTTGCCCGCGTCGGGCGGGAAAATTTCGCCCGTCTTGCCGATCGACCACTCCATGAACAACCCGGCGGACATCTGCGCGTCGTGCGCGCTGCTCGCCAATCCGGTGATCATGTTTCCCTCTTCGTGCTGCTCGAGCATGGTCAGCACGTGATGAACCACTTTGCGTCCTTCGGGCGTGGCCGGACGAATCTCCATCGCCCGAACCCAACGCGGCTCGGTGATTCCCGTCTCGGTCACGGGACGGAACCATTTGTCCTGCGTGTGCGCGGCAAGCGTGTACGGCGGCGACTTGAGAATGAGATCAGGTTCGCCGAGTTGCTTGGCGAGCTGCCAACCGGTGGGATCGGGGAACGTTGCCGGCGGCGGCAGATCTTCCTTCTTGCCGAACGGCATTCCGTGATCGAGCCAGCGAACGAGCGTCGCGATCTGCGCGTCGCTCAAGCTGCGATCATTTTTGAAATCGTGAATGCCAACTGTTTTATCGATGTGCCAGGGCGGCATCACGTGTTCGGTGACGCGATCTCTGATCTCGTCGGCGTACTTCTTGGTCTCCTCATAGGAGATGAGCGACATCGGCGCGATCGAGCCAGGTTGGTGGCACACCTGACACTTCTGTTGAAGAATCGGCGCGATGTGTTTCGCGAACGTGATCTCCTCTTCGCCTTTGGGCGCCGGCGACGATGACGACGACGTGTGTGGTGCCGCGGCGTTCTGCGCGCCGGCGTGTCGAGGCGCGGCCAGCGCAACGAGTCCAACCACGGCCATCCCGAAAATCTGTCGCGAGCTCGCTGTCACGTTCATGGTACGCTCCGAATGCGCTGGACAATCTCTAGCGCTTGACGGTGACCTTCACGAATCCATTGGTCCAACAACACTGCGCATGGCCGGCGCCGGCGATCCCCGAGGCGTCGTTGGCGCGAAGCCGGAGGATGTAGTCTCCCGGCTCGCTGAACGTCGCGGTGGTGGTCGCCAGGCCGTCTGCCACGTTGACCCGCGGCGCCTGAGGATTGAACACTACATCGCCGGGCCCTTGGTGCTTGAACCACATCAGGGTGACGTTCGCGCCGGCACGACCGTCACGCGCGATGCTGTTCACCGCCTTTCCGTCGTCTCTGGCCCAAACATTCAGCGGCATCGCCTGCCCGACCGACGCCGACATCGGCCCGGCAGTAATTCCACCCGGCCCGCTGCCTTCCCTGCCCGTTGCCTCGAACTTGAGCGCCGGCGGCGTATTCCCCGATCCCGCCTCGCCTTCGAGCGCATCGATCTGCCAGTTGGGATGCAGGTTGCCGGGTATGGCCCACGTTTGCCCCCGAACGCGGACCGTCCAGACGACCTTCTTGTCGCCAAAGTCCGCCGGCACCTTCACCGCGAACACGCCCCAGTGGCGGCGCGGCTCGAAGTGCGTGGGTTGGCCCTGATTCTCATTGCCCGGCTCGATATGGTTGTCCGGACCGATCGGAATCTCGAGAGCCTCCTCGGAATTCCGATTGTAGTAGCCGAAGGAGATGCTGTAGGTACCGTCAGGATTCTTGTACCAGCCCTCGAATGCGGGCGTGACCGTCTGCCCCGACGCTTTGAGGGGCCCGAGCGGGAGTTGTGCGCCGGCGGTGTTCGAATGACCGGCCGCATACACCGCGAAAGCGGCGCAAAGGACATCGCGTGGGCGCAGAAGCCGCATCGAGCGTTATGTCTCCCAAATCGAGGATACTCTGAAACGACAGACGGCAACGTCTGACGTTTGACGACACCCAACGCGGTCTAACATTGCTGTCGCCGGTTCGCTTATCAAGCCGAACCGTGTGAGGTAAGATTCACCACCCGTGCAGCTCCCTTCTCGAGGAGATCTCTCCATGCGACCAATTCGTTGGCTCATCGTGCTCGCTGCTGTGGCTCCGGCCAGCCTCGCAGGGCAGACGCCGGCCGAGATTCCTCCCGAGGCGCAGCAGGTCGCCGCCGCGGTGCTGCCACTCCCAAACGAGTTTCGCGAGTCGGCACAGGTCCTCGGCTACCGCGCGGGAAGCACAAAGCTCGTGATGCTGCGCGCGGGCAAAGGGCCATTCACCTGCCTCGCCAGCGACCCGGCCGGCCCGCGCTTCCACGTCGCCTGCTATCACCAGTCAATGGAACCGTTCATGCTGCGCGGCCGAGTCCTTCGCGCCGAGGGCGTGAAGGGCGAGCAGGTGGACACCGTGCGCTTCAAAGAGGTTAAATCGGGCAAGCTCATGATGCCGAAGCAACCCGCCGCGCTCTACTCGCTGACCGGACCCACAGGCAGCTTTGATCCCGCCACCGGCACCACCCACGGCACAACGCCGCTCTTCGTCATCTACATCCCCGGAGCGACGGCGTTGTCCACCGGGCTGTCCATTCAGCCCGTTCAGGGCGGGCCGTGGATCATGTTCCCGGGCACGCCCAAGGCCCACATCATGCTCGTGCCAAAGATGTAAATCGGCCGCACCCTGACACAAAGCCGCCGGGCAATCGTACAGGTACCAGGCATACGAAACGAGGAGATCGCATAGTGGATCCGGACGTACGGTCGTTTGCTCAGGTGATGTCGATTCTGGTTCCATCATTGGTCGTGCTCATCGCGACCGTGGTGGTCTCGATCAAGGTCATCTGGCGATCGAAGTTGCCGCCGGCAGCGCGCCCCTCCCGAATCGACGACGATCGGTTCGAGCGGCTCGAGCAGGCGGTGGATTCGATCGCGATCGAAGTCGAGCGCATCTCCGAGTCACAGCGGTTTGCAGTAAAGCTGTTGGCCGAGAGAAACGCCGAATCGACGCCCGAGCGCGCGTCACGACCGAACGCGTCGTAGCGTCTGCTGGCTCATCGGCCGCGCGTGATTTTTGCGCGGCTGACCCTCTTGCTGCTTTATTATTCGTGGCCGCCTGGCGTCAGGTCGATCCAGTCCTCGCAGCCGAGCCCAACTCAACAGCAAGGAGATCCGATGAAGAAGAAAGGTCGCCCCGACATCCCGGATTTCTCGCGCAAGGCACCGACAAAGGGGTTGCCGCAGGATCAGAAGCGTCAAGCGCCCACTCGTGCCGCCTCACCGGGCTCGGTTGGGAAACCGCAGTCGACGTCTGCCAAGGGCGGTCGGCGCGGAACGTAAGCTCGGCCGCTAACGCGCCAGCGTTCCCACCATCGCGACCGGCTCACCCTCGCTCATCGCCGGCGACGTGACGACGTACGTCACGACGCCGCCGAGCGTCGACGTCACCTCGGCCAACGGCTCGCCGAAATAGTCGGTGAGCCGTCCGAGGACGGCGCCCTTCTCGACGTGCTGATCAGGAACCACCGCGGGGTACCACAGACCGGTGCCTGGGCTTACGAACACCTCCGACGGCTCGAGCCACCGCGGATGTTCGACCATTTCGCGCGCGCCGGCGAGCATCTCGAGGTGCCGCATCACGCGGAACGCGCCGCGCGCGTTCATGTCGACCATGTCTTCTGTGGGAATGCCCACGGATCCCGCCTCGGTCGTGACCGCGGGCTTCCCCCGCACATGCGCGGTGTTCGAGCAATACAGCGACGCGTCCACGTCGCGCGGACGGCCGCGATCGATCACGATGTGGTCGAGTCCAAAGGCGAGTGCCATGTCGCGGGCGCGCGCGTCCACCGCGTCGTCCACACCGAGCTGGTTCCAATATGAATACGGGCGCAGATCCTCGTTCCCGTCGCCGGAATGCATGTCCACGAGGCAGTCGCACTGATCGATCACCTGCGTGGTGATGGCGTGCGCAATCCGCTCCGACGTCGTGCCAGTGGGCGAACCGGGAAAGACGCGATTCAGATTCTTGCCGTCCCACGGTCCGCGGTAGATGGTTCGATGGACGAACGACGGCACATTGGCGATCTGCACGATGATGACCGTGCCGCGAAGCTCCGCCGGGTTTAGCTCGGCGCGCACGCGTTGGAGCCCCAGGATTGGCGACGGTTCTCCGCCGTGGATGCCGGCGATGAGCGCGAGCACCGGTCCCTCGCCGGTTCCGGTCACAACGGTGACCGGAATTCTCGTTCCAGGATCAACGCCGTCTGCGACAGTGATATAGCCCGAGACCTTTTCGCCCCGGCGACCGACGGCGGAACCCACGGTGAGGGATTTCATTGCGCGACGTTGATTGATGGAAGAAGTGAGCCTGCGAAACGGCAATCGAAGTCTTCTCGGAAGCTATACGACCGAGGGAATTGAGCCGGATTTCTTGCGCGACCAAGCGTCCCACGCCACACTTCCGATCCGCCGTCACCCCACCGTTGGAGCTTCGATGATCGGTCTCAAGCAACCCTTGCGCTCGCCAGTGCGCTTCGCCGCCGCCGCGACCGCAACACTCGTATTCGTCGTGATGCCGCTCGGCGCGCAGAATGCCGCCCAGACCGCCACGTCACAGAACTGGAATCCGCAACAGATCCTGCGAACTGAGACATACGTTCACCCGCCCGCCGATGTTGAGCGGATCATCATGGCGCCGCGCACGGACATCTCGTTCACCGCGCCGAGTCCCGATCGCAAGTGGTTTCTGCGCGCGCCCGGCGAAGACCGCGGCGACATCGAGGAATATGGAAAGTCGCATATCTACCTCGGCGGCGTGCAGGTCGACACCAAGGCAAACCGGGCGCGGTCGCTCACGACAAGCACGCATCACGGGCTGACGCTCGTCGATCCGCGTACGAACGCGACCAAGACGATCGAGACCCCAAAGGGTGCGAGCATTTCCGCGCAGAGCTGGTCGCCCACCGGTGCGCAGATTGCCTACATCGCCAACTTCGACGACGCGTCGCACGTGTTCGTCGCCGACGTATCGACGGGCAAATCCGTTCAGGTGACGAAGACGCCAATCCTGGGCACGCTCGTGACGTCGCTCGACTGGACCGCTGACGGCAAGAGTATCGTCACGGTGCTGGTTCCCGAGGGTCGCGGCGCGGCGCCAACGCACGGGAAAAACGGCGTGGAGGACGGGCCGCAGGTCAGGCTCACCGAGTCGCGCGCCATTCCGCAGGTCATTCACCCGAGCCTGCTCGAGGATCCGCACGACAAGGCCATGCTCAAGTACTACTCGACCGGCCAGCTCGCCCTGATCGACGTGAAGTCCAAAGCGGTGAAAAAAATTGGCGGACCGGGAATGATTCGCGCGGTCGATGCGTCACCCGACGGTCAATATTTCCGCGTCACGCTGATGACGGAGCCGTTCTCGTACATCGTCCCCGTTTCGAACTTTGGCTCAATCCAACAACTGTGGGACATCAGCGGTAGGGTCGTCGCGACGCTAAACACGACGCCACTGCGCGAAGGCGAGCGCACGGGCGATGATGTTCCCGCCGCCGGCGGACGCGGTGGAGCGCAGCAGACGGCGTCGGATACGGGCAAGCGCAACATCCAGTGGAATCCCGCGGGGCCGGGGCTGGTGTATATGCAATCGGTATTCGGCCCAGCCGGGAGCGACAACAATGCTGCGGCGCCGAGTGGTGCTGGTGGCGGCGGACGAGGCGGGCGTGGTGGCGGCGCGGGACGCGCCGGCCAAGCTGGTCGGCCACAACCAACCAGTGTTCGATACATGAGCTGGTTGCCGCCGTACGGTGCGGGCGACACGAAGCTGGTTCACGAAGGCACTGCACGTTTGACCGGAGTGGCGTACAGCGGCGACGGCAAGACGATGTTCGTGAGCGACAGCGGCGCGGTGTTCGCGATTCGCACGGCTGATCCATCGAAGAAGTTCAACCTCGGCCGCGGAGTCACGTTGCCCGCGGGCGGCGGTGGCTTTGGTGGCGGCGGTGGTCGCGGCGGCGCTGGTGGCGCCGGCAACGACACGACCGGCGGCGGCGGCGCATTGGCGATGAAGCTCGGGGCAAATGGCGCGCCGGTCGTCGTGGTCGGCAGCGACAACAAGACCGTGTACGTGTCCGGCACTCGTGCGCCGGGTGCCAACTGGCAGACGCAGGCTCCGCGTCCGTGGGTGGACAAGCTCGATTTCGAGAGCGGCCAACGCGCACGCATTTTCGACAGTCCGGCCGATGCCTATGACGAATTCGTCGCGCCGCTCGACGACGACTACGCGCAGTACATCTACACGCACGAGTCGCCCACGGTGATCACGGATGCGTATCTCCGCGACACCAAGGCCGGCACGAGCAAGAAGTTGACGAACGCGAGAGACGTCGCGCCGGAGATCACGGGGGCGCAGTACAAGCGTCTGCAGATCACTCGTCCGCGCGATGGCGTGAAGTTCTGGGTCGACGTCACGCTGCCGAAAGATTGGCGTCCGGGCACGCGCCTGCCGGGCATCATCTGGTTCTATCCGCGCGAGTTCACGTCGCAGGCCGACTACGATCGGTCGAAGTACGGCACGAACATCAACAAGTTCCCCGAGGTGCCGTCGGCGCGGCCGGCGTCGTCGACAAAAATCTGGGTGACGCAGGGCTACGCGCTCCTCGAGCCGGACTCGCCGATCATGGGCGATTCGGGGAAGATGAACGACCACTACACACGCGATCTCAAAGAGAACCTGGATGCCGTGATCGACGCGGCGGTCGACGCCGGGTATGTCGATCGCAACAAGATGGGCCTGGGGGGTCACAGCTACGGCGCGTTCAGCACCGTCAACGGACTCACGCTCACGCCGTACTTCAAGGCGGGCATCGCCGGCGACGGTATGTACAATCGCTCATTGACGCCATTCGGATTCCAGAGCGAGCGACGGGATTTCTTCCAGGCGCAGGACACATATCTCGACATGTCGCCTTTTTACAGGGCCGATAAAATCTCCGGCGCGTTGCTCATGTATCACGCGCTCGAGGATCAGAATGTCGGCACGGCACCCATCAGCTCCGTGCGCATGTATCACGCACTGCAGGGGCTCGGCAAACCGGCGGCGTTGTACATGTATCCGTACGAAGATCACAGCGATGCGACCTACGCGAGCGATCTCGATCTGTGGGCGCGGTGGTTCGCGTGGTTCGACGTCTACGTAAAGAATCCGCCGCCGAAGGGCGTGACGCCATAGCGGTATGCGGCGCCGCGCACATGAAGGGCGCATGAAGGGCGCATGAAGCGCGCGGCGCTCTGGTTTCTCATCGCCTTGTTCAGCGGCGCGGGCGTCGTGCACTTCACGCGCTCGCGCGGGTTCGAGGCGATCGTCCCCACATGGTTGCCGAACGCGCGACTCCTGGTGGCGATCAGCGGCGTTGCCGAAATACTCGGAGCGATCGGACTCGCGCTGGCCCCGACGCGCTCCGCCGCTGGGTGGGGCTTGATCGCCCTGCTCGTCGCCGTCTTCCCGGCGAACATTCAAATGCTATTGCTCGCGCGAGCCACGGGCGCGTCAGCGCTCTGGCAAGCGGCACTGTGGGCACGATTGCCGCTCCAGCCCGTGCTCGTCTGGATGGTCTGGTGGGTGAGCATCGCCGGCCGCGGACGCGCGACGTAACGCGAGCGCGCGGCGTAGTATCTTTCGTCTTCGTCGGCGGTCGACGACTAGCAGCCTGAGTCAAGCACAATGCAACGAAAGAAAGCCACCGAGCTTCAAGAAGCATGGGGCGGCAAGCCATGCGGACATCCGGCCTTCGCCAAGGAGTACGACCTCGGCGAACGCACGGGGAATTACGTATGCACCCAGTGCGGCGCCATTCTCACCTTCCGCGAGAAGACCGAGCTCGCCGTCTCGCGACGCCAAGGTGGAAGCGGAGGCACCTGAGCTCCCGAGTGGCGCGCGGGCGCAGGTCGCTCGCTGCGTGAGAATGGGCGCTGTATGTTGGCGCTACCCATTCCACCTGTTGGCGACCCGTCTCGCCGACGTGCAGGAGACCACCATGATTTCGTTTCAGCGCTCCGCCTCGATCGCGGCGCTCTCTCTCGCCCTCGGCGCGTCCATCGCCACCGCTGCCGGCGCCCAGCAACACATCACGACTCCCAAAGAGGAATTCGGCGCCAACTTCGGCGACGACTACTTCCTCGCCAACTACAAGCAGATCTCGGACTACTGGCACAAGCTCGCGCGTGAATCGAACCGCATCGTGCTGCACGACATGGGCAAAACGCCCGAAGGCCGCACGCAGCTGATGGCGATCGTCACGTCGCCCGAGAATCACAAGAAGCTCGCGCACTACAAAGACATCTCAGCGCGGCTCGCGCACGCCGAGGGTCTCACCGACGCGCAGGCCCGCGCGCTCGCGAAAGAAGGCAAAGCCGTCGTTTGGATCGACGGCGGCCTGCATGCCAGCGAAGTCCTCGGCGCGCAGCAGCTCGGCGAGACCGTCTATCAGATGGTGAGCCGGACCGACGAAGAGACGACGCGCTTCCTCAACGACGTCATCATCCTCTTCGTGCACGCCAATCCCGACGGCAACGACCTCGTCGCCGATTGGTACATGCGCAATCCGGTTCCCACGGAGCGCACGCTTAACGGCTTGCCACGCGCCTATCAGCACTACATCGGCCACGAGAACAACCGCGACTTTCTCGCGTCCACGCAGTTGGAGACCAAGAACATCGATCGCGCGCTGTATCTCGAATGGTTTCCGCAGATTCTCTACAACCATCACCAGAGCGGACCAGCGGGCACCGTTGTGTATTCGCCGCCGCTCCGCGATCCGTACAACTACAATCTCGATCCGGTCCTCATTCTTGGCCTCCAATCGCTCGGCGCGGCGATGCACACGCGACTCGCCATCGAAGGCAAAGGCGGTGCGACAATGCGATCGGGTGGCTCGTACGACGGATGGTGGAACGGCGGACTCCGCAACACGGCGACGTTTCACAACACGATCGCGATGCTCACCGAGATGATCGGCAGTCCAACGCCCACGCGCGTGCCGCTCATCCTCGACCGACAAATCCCGATCGGCGATCTCGCCATGCCGGTGCCGCCGCAAGAATGGCACTTCCGTCAGTCCATCGACTATTCCGTGTCGCTGAATCGGGCGACGCTCGATTTCGCGTCGCGCATGCGTGAGAATTTGCTCTTCAACATTTACGTGATGGGCAAGCACTCGATCGAGCGCGGCAGTCACGATACCTGGACACCCAATCCGCGGCGCGAATCGGCGATCGCCGCAACGATGAATCCGACCGCTGGTAGCGCAGGTGCCGCAGGTCGCGGCGGACGAGGTGGTGGTCGCGGCAGCACGGCGACCGGCGAACAGGACATGGCACTGTGGGCGGCAATCCACGCACCTGACCTTCGCGACCCGCGCGGCTACATCATTCCCTCGGATCAAGTCGATTTTCCGACGGCAACCAAATTCGTCAACATGCTGCTCGAGAGCGGCATTGCGGTGAGCCGAGCGACGCGTGCGTTCGACGTGGCCGGAAAGAAATATTCGGCGGGGTCGTACGTCGTGCAGACGGCGCAAGCATTTCGTCCGCACATCATCGACATGTTCGAGCCGCAGGTCCACCCCGACGTCTTTCCCTTCCCCGGGGCTCCGCCGACGCGGCCGTACGACAATGCCGGATGGACGATGTCGTATCAGACCGGCATTCAATATGATCGCATCCTCGACGGCTTCACCGGGCCGTTCGAGAAGGTAGGCCCGTGGGACGTTGCGACTCCGGCGGGCGCGATCGCGTCCGCGGCCAACGCCGTCGGCTTCGTGACCGACAATCGTGTCGTCAACTCGTTCATCGCGGCCACGCGTCTGCTCAAGTCGAACGAAGATGTCTTTCGACTCACCGCGCCGCTCACGGTGAACGGCAAGACCTTCGCCGCGGGCGCGCTGTACATTCGTTCGAAACCGTCCACCGCGGCGGCGCTACAACACACGCTGGCACTCGGCGTCACCTACGAAGGAACGAGCGCTGCGCCGCCTGCAGACGCTGCGAAGTTGCGCACACCACGCATCGGCATGTGGGACGTGTACGGCGGCAATCAGGAAGCGGGTTGGATGCGTTGGGTGCTCGACACCTACGAGTTCAGCTTCGACCGCCTGTTCGCGCCGGCGTTGGACGCCGGCAACCTCGACCAGAAGTACGACGTGTTGATTTTCCCGCAGGGCGGTATTCCCGGTGCGGGCGGCGGACGCGGCGGCGTTGGAACGGCGGAGACGATCCCGAATCTTCCCGCTGAATATCAAGGGCAGGTCGGGCGCGTGACGGTCGAGCAGACGTTGCCCAGGGTTCGAGAGTTCTTGGAAAAAGGCGGCACCGTGATCGCCATCGGAACGTCAGCCGCCAATCTTGCGGACTACCTCAAACTCCCGGTCGAGAGTCAGCTCGTCGAGAACGGAGCGCCGCTGCCGGCGACGAAGCTGTTCATTCCTGGTTCGGTGCTATCGGCGAAGGTCGATCCATCGAGCGCGGCCACGGCGGGCATGCTGGAACACACGAACGTGTTCTTCGACAACAGTCCGGTGTTCAAGCTCGGCCCCGACGCGGCGGCCAAGGGCGTGAAGACCGTGATGTGGTTCGACAGCGCGACACCGCTCAAAAGCGGTTGGGCGTGGGGGCAGAATTATCTCGAGAACGGGGCCGTTGCGATCGAGGCGACGGTCGGCAAAGGCACGCTGTTGATGTTCGGCCCAAAGATCGTCGAGCGCGGACAACCGCATCAGACGTTCAAGTTCCTGTTCAACGGAATTTATTATTCTGTGATGAACAGCAAATCGTGACCGCATGCGCTGACGCCCGCACGTCGGGTGTTCATCGGGCGGCCGCAGACAATCGCCGCGGTGCCCGATCACCGCGGAAATGATTTGGCGGGCTCAACAATAAAACTCAACTAAGAAACTCGCACGGCCATCCAATGGCAGTGCGAGTTTCTGTATATTGTCCGCTCACCACGGATTGGGGCCGTGTCGTCCCGTACACTGCGGTCGCCAGGGACGAGTCGCCGACGTTACCCCAACATTTAGTTAACAAAGACGTGACTGCGGCCGAACATGAGACGGTTGTTATGCACGGGCCCGTGTGTCGTCGCATGGGCCGTTCGTTTCTTCCCAATCTCCGACACCGAGGAGAACGCAATGCGCGGTTGGTTTCGTCATTTCCTGAAGGGTGCAATGGTCGTGGCGTTCGCCACGCCCGCGTTTGCGCAGAGTACCGGCACGGTCAGCGGCCATGTCACCGATCGACAGTCGCTGCGTCCGCTCGGCAACGTGCAGGTCCGCATCGTCGGCAGTAATCGCGGCGCGGTGACCGACGACTCTGGCAGCTACCGCATCGCGAACGTTCCGGCAGGCGCCGTGCAACTCGCGGCACAGCGACTTGGATACGCGCCGCAGTCTCGCCCGGTCACCGTGACCTCCGGCGGCACGGCGAACGCCGACTTCGCGATGGCCACCGCCGTCGCCACGCTCGATGCAATCACCGTCACCGCGACCGGCCAGACCGAGCGCAAACGTGAGAACGGCGCCCCCACCGCGACCATCGACAGCGGTTCGTTGAACAAGGCGGCGATGAGCACGTTGTCGGACGCGCTGAGCTCGCGCGTCGCCGGCGTGGTCGTGCAGACCGCGGCGGGTGAGACTGGTGCCGGATCGCGCATTCGTATTCGCGGATCCAACTCCATCTCGCTCTCCAACGATCCACTGCTCATCATCGACGGCATCCGCGCGGACAACACGTCGCAGTCGTCGGCGCAAGGCACGGGCGGACAGCTGCCTTCGCGCTTCAACGACATCAACCCTGAAGAGATCGAGAATATCGAAATCATCAAGGGACCGGCGGCGGCCGCGCTCTACGGAACGGCCGCAGCGAACGGCGTCATTCAGATCACGACCAAGAAGGGTCGCGCCGGCAAAACACGCTGGGATGCGTTCGCCGAGACGGGAAGTCTCACCGATGTGAACGACTATCCGCTCAATCTGCGCGCGTACGGCCACACCGCCGCGGGCGGGCTGGTCACCAACTGCAACTTGTCACGCCGTACGTCGGGCCTGGCCAGTGCATGCGTCACCGTTGACTCGACCGCATCCAACGATCCGCTGAAGGCGTCGGGCATCGAGAGCACGGGCAACCGTCGCTTGACGGGCCTCAGCACCGCCGGCGGCTCCGACGCGGCGACCTACTTCGTCTCCGGCGAATATCAGAGAGAGCAGAACGTCATCGCCGTGAACGCCGAGCAGCGCCTCAACCTTCGGACCAACCTGCGCAGCCAGCTGACGAAGACGATCGATCTCCAGCTCGCCGTTGGTTACGTCAACAGCGACCTTCGCCGTCCGCAGAACGACAACAACTCGTTTGGCGTCGTTTCTGGTTCTCTCCTTGGTCGCGCCGCCGATTGCACGAAGGTGGGCGCCGCGCTGCACCCGGGCCTCTGTTCCAACGGAACGGATACGTCGAGCCATGGCTACTTCAATCCTGGCTTGTCGCCCAACGATTTCTTCAACATCAACACGCGCCAAGTCGTGCAGCGTCTCGTCAGCTCGCTCGCGAGCAACTGGACGCCTGCGAGCTGGCTGGCGGTGAACGGCACGATCGGCGCCGACATCGACCATCGCAACGACAATGAGACGCTGCCCCCCACGGTGCTGCAGGTCGATCAGAACACCGCGGACGGCTACCGGAGCGTCAATCGCGCGATCATCAGCAACTACACCTCGGCGCTGAACGCATCGGCGACATACGAGTACACGCCCAAGTTCAAGTTCGTGTCGACGATCGGCACGCAGTACACCGACGTCGCATTCACGCGGACCGACGCGTTCGGCGCCAAGCTCCTCGCGGGCACGAACTCGCTCGCCGGAACCACCGCGCGCTTCGCCGTGAGCGAAACCAACAGCGACGTGCGCACGCTCGGCTTCATCGGACGCCAGCAGGTCGCGTGGGCCGACAAGCTGTTCCTCACGGGCGCCGTCCGCACCGATCGCAACAGCGCGTTCGGCGTGAACTTCCAGCGCGTCTACTACCCGTCGCTGAGCGCGTCGTGGGTAGTGAGCGACGACGGCAACTTCCCGAAGATTTCCGCCATCTCCTCGCTGCGCTTGCGCGCGGCGTCGGGCTCGTCGGGACAGAACCCCGGCTATCTCTCGGCAGAACAGTATTACACGCCGGTCGCCGTGACGGTTCAAGGCACCGACGTTCCGGCCTTCACGGTCGGCGGCACGGGCAACCCGAACCTCAAGCCTGAGAAGTCGAACGAAATCGAGGGGGGCTTCGATCTCGGATTGTTCCGCGATCGCGTCAACGTCGAGTACACGCACTACAACAAATTCACGAAGGACGCATTGGTGAACGTCAACCTTGCGCCGTCGCTCGGATCGGCCACCAACCGCTTCCTGAACCTCGGCCAGGTTCACAACTACGGCGACGAGCTCGTGGTGCGCGCGTCTCTGTTGGATCGTGACGCCGTCAAGTTCGACCTCACGGTCAACGGCTCGTGGACGCAGAACCGCCTCGACAACCTCGGCGTGGACGACAACAACGTTCCCATTCCGCAGTTCACCGGCGGCTTCGACGACACGCAGATCTTCAAGAATGGCCTGCCGCTCGGCGGATATTTCATTCGCGGAATCAAGTCGATCGACGACGCGAATAAAGACGGTCTGATCGCCTGCCCCAACGGCGTCGGAGAGACCGGATGTGAATTCACGATGGACTCGGTCGCCAACTTCAAGGGCACGCCCTTCCCCACGGTCGAGTTCAACATTTCTCCGTCGTTGAGCCTCGGGAAATACGTTCGCATGACTGCGACGCTCGACCACCGCGGTGGCCAAAAGATCTACAATCTGACCGGCGTGTATCGTAATGCGATCTTCCTGAATGGTTCGTCGGTCCAGGCGCCGAATGCAGGCAACTTGGAGCAGCAGGCAGCGGCGCAGGCGGCCGCCAGTGGGTTCAACGGCGGCTACATCGAAGACGCGTCGTTCACCAAGCTTCGCGAAGTGACCGTGTCCTTCATGCTCCCACAGCGCGTCGCGGCGCGTGCGCACGCGGGGTCGGCAACGTTGACGTTCGCCGGTCGCAACCTGAAAACCTGGAGCAACTACAGCGGATTGGATCCGGAGTTGAACGCCGGCGCGCAATCGAACTTTACGACCGCCGACTTCCTCACGGCGCCCCAAGTTCGCTACTTCACCGCCCGCCTTGCCCTCGGCTTCTAATGAATACTCATATGAATAATCACATGCCTCATTTCAAATATGCCGGGCGCGCGGTCATTGCGGTCGCGCTGTCGGGCGTGGTCGGCCTTGCCGCGTGCAACCAGGACAAGTTCCTCGTCGCCCCGACGCCGGACGTCGTGCTGCCCAAGGACATTTCCGGAGCGGCGGCGCTCCCGAGCGCGTACGCTGCCGCCATTGGCGACTTCCAAGTCGCCTATGCCGGTGGATACGGCACGGGTCTGGACAACAATGAAGGTCTGGCGCAAATGAGCGGCCTGTTGGCCGACGAGTTGGTCAACGCCGAGACGTTCAACACCCGCATCGAAGTCGATCGGCGCGCGACGAGAGTGATCAACGCCACCACCCTGCAGACCTTCCAGGACATGCAGCGTGCGCGCGCCACGGCCGATCTCGTGGCAAGCCGGTTTCGTCAGTTCGACGCGAAGAACCCACAGGGCGCGGAAATTCAGGCGCTCGCGGCCTACGCATACATGCTGCTCGCCGAGGACTACTGTAACGGCGTTCCCACGAGCAAAGTGAACGACGATGGAACCTTCACCTTCGGCGAACAGCAATCGGGCCAGCAGCTCCTGAACGCTGCCGTCGCCAAGTTCGACTCGGCCATCGCGATCGCATCGGCCAACGGCGGCGGAGCGGCGCTCAACTTGGCTCGCGTCGGCAAGGGTCGCGCGTTGCTTGATCTGAACAAGCCGGCAGAAGCCGCCACTGCAGTCGCCGCGGTGCCGTCCGCGTTCGTCTACAACATCGAGCACGACGAAAACACCGGACGACAGAACAACGCGATCTTCAGCTTCAATTTTGTGGAATCGCGCTTCAGCGTTGGCGACCGCGAGGGAACCAACGGTCTTCCATTCGTTTCGCTGAACGATCCGCGCGTGCCGACGATCGATGCCGGCCCGGGATTCGACGGTGAAACGGAGTTGTTTCTCACGACCAAGTACGGCGATCGCAAGTCGCCAACTCCGCTCGCCGGTGGCGCCGAGGCGCGACTGATTCAGGCGGAGGCGGCAATGCGCGTGAGCGATCTGACGACCTTCCGCACCATGTTGAACGATTCGCGCGCGAACTCTACGACCTACTCAGCCGACGGCGGCGCGACGAGTTCGCCGCTGCCGCCCCCGGCGGCGATTGCAGCGAACGCCATTCCGGCAACGGCCGCTGCTCAGCAAGACCTGCTCTTCCAAGAGCGCGGGCTGTCGTTGTTCCTCACGTCGCATCGCCTCGGCGACATGCGCCGTCTGGTGTGGCAGTACGGTCGCTCGGCGGAAAGCGTGTTTCCGAAGGGACCGTACGAGCCGGACAACACGTCGAAAGCCGGCACGAATTTCGGCACGGACGTCAATCTGCCGATTCCCGACCAAGAAAAGAACAATCCACAGTTCTTGAATGGTGCGAGCGCCTGCACCAACCGATCGGCGGCGATGACCTGATCGGATGAGCGACTCGAGGGGAGAAGCAGGCGAGAGGCCGTCGCCTACTTCTCTGCCTCGGCGCTGATGCGTTTGGCCCGTTCGATCACCGGACGGTCCACCATGGTGCCGCGGTAGGAGAACACGGCATCAGCCGGCCGCGACGCTCGCTCCTGCAACAGTCCGCGCGCCCAATCGACTTCCTCCGCGCTCGGACGAAACGCGGCGTTCGTCACGCGCAGCTGCTTCGGGTGAATGCAGAGTTTGCCCCCGAATCCAAAGCGCCGGCTCCGGTCGGAGTCGCGCGTGAGCAGCGCGTCGTCGTCGATCGAGAGCGTGACCGCGTCGATCGGAGGCGCAATCCCGGCGATCGTGGACGCCAGCGTGATGCTCGACCGTACGGACGCGAAGGTGTCGCCCTCGTCGTGCATGCCGGTATCGAGCTGGAAGTCGAGCGCTCCGAACACCAATCGCTCCACGCGCGGCGCGCGCGCCACCTCGAGAACATTCCAGGCGCCGAGCGCTGTCTCGATGATCGGCACGATGCGGCGCGTCGATGGAATGCGGTCCGCGACTCGCGCGACATCCGCCGCCGTGTCGGCCTTGGGCAGGAGAATGCCCGTGATGTCGAGCCCCGCGACGGCGGCAACGTCGTCCATGAACCAGGGCGTGGTAACGCTGTTGACGCGCACGTACACCGGGACGGTCGACGGGATCGGCGCGCCGATCAACGCGTCGCGCGCAGCGACTTTGTCGGCCGGTCCAACGGCGTCTTCCAGATCGATGATGATGCGATCCGCCCCGCTCATCGCCGCCTTGGCAAAACGCTCATGGCGATTCGCCGGAACGAACAGCCACGATCGCGCGAGGGCCGCTACCGGATCCATGCTTCAGCCTCCACCGCCGTTTCGGCGCGATTGTTCGTTGACCACAGTCGATAGTGGTCGAGGTGATCGGTCGCGCTGCCGTACACCGAGAATGGTGAGATGTCGAACGTAGGTCGGCGAGCTTTGAAATTGAATCGCGCGACGGTCGCGTCGGGCAGGCGCGCCTGAAGCAGATTCAGAAGAAGTGTGGCGATGAGCGGGCCATGAACCACGAGTCCCGGATAACCCTCGACCTGCTCGACATAGCGGCGGTCGTAGTGAATGCGATGCCCATTGAAGGTCAGCGCCGAATAACGAAAGAGCAGCGTCGCCGTCGGCTCGATCGTTTGACGCCAGGCGGCGGCGCTCACGGCCTCGATCGGCGAGGTCGCGACAGTGGCCCCTGGCTTCGGCGCCTCGCGGTATACGAGATCCTGTTCTTCCTCGATCGCGAGCCCGTTGCTGCCAGAGAGCTGGTGACGCACGGTGACGAACACCAGGGGTCCATGCTCTCCCTGCTTTTCATTGATGGCGGCGACGACGGATTGCCGGTCGACGTGCTCGCCGACGAGCAGTGGTTTGTGAAAGACCACGCGGCTCCCCGCCCACATGCGCCGCGGCAATTTGACCGGCGGTAGAAAGCCGCCGGTGCGCGCGTGTCCGTCGTCGCCAAGATCCGACTCGCGCGCCGCGGGCTGCGACAGCGTCCAATGAAATCCAAGTGGTGCAGGGCTGCCTTCGCTCGGCAAGACCAGATCGCGATCGAACGTCGCGTTCCACGCCGCGACGCGAGCCGGCGTGATCCAGTCGGCCCGTGTCTCGTCGCTGCCAACCCACTTCACCACTGGGATCGGGCTCACGCCGCCCTCCAAGGGAAATTGACAACATGACAACCGGTTGTCATGTTGTACGGACAACTCACTCTGCACAAGGGGTCGGACGCGGTGCCACTCAACTCCTATCAGGAAATCCGCCAGCCCGTCCGCGAGTTGTGTAGCGACTTTCCCAACACGTACTGGCAGCGGCTCGACGACGAGCGCGCCTACCCCGAGGAATTTGTCACCGCGCTCACTAACGCGGGATGGATGGCGGCGCTCATCCCCACGGAGTACGATGGCGCCGGTCTCGGCCTGGCCGAAGCGTCGGTCATCATGGAGGAGATCAACCGCAGCGGCGCAAACTCCGGCGCGTGTCACGGACAGCTCTACAACATGGGCACGCTGTTGCGACACGGATCCGAAGCGCAGAAACGCGCCTACCTTCCGCGCATCGCCAACGGGGAGCTCCGGTTGCAGTCCATGGGCGTGACCGAGCCCACGACCGGCACCGACACCACGAAAACCAGGACGACCGCCGCCCGCGTCGGCGATCACTACATCGTGAACGGACAGAAGGTATGGCTATCGCGCGCGCACCACTCCGATCTGATGATTCTGCTCGCGCGAACAACGCCGCTCGCCGATGTAAAGCGGAAGACCGAAGGAATGTCACTCTTCCTGGTCGACATCAAGGCATCGCTCGGCAACGGCCTCACGCTGCGTCCCATTCGCAACATGGTGAACCACGAGACGAGCGAAGCGTTCTTCACCGACCTCGAGGTTCCCGCGGCCAACCTGATCGGCGAGGAAGGCAAAGGCTTTCGATACATTCTCGACGGCCTCAACGCCGAGCGTACGCTCATCGCCGCGGAGTGCATCGGCGACGGCCGCTGGTTCGTTGATCGAGCCACGGCATACGCGAAAGAGCGAATCGTCTTCGATCGCCCAATCGGAATGAATCAGGGCGTGCAGTTTCCGATCGCCGAATGCCACATCGAGCTCGAGGCGGCGGACTTGATGCGGTGGCGAGCCTGCGAGCTGTTCGACCAAAAGCAGCCGTGCGGCGCCGAGGCGAACATGGCCAAGTACCTCGCGGCGAAAGCGTCATGGGAGGCGGCGAACGTCTGTCTCCAGACCCACGGAGGCTTTGGTTTTGCGGCCGAGTACGACATCGAGCGGAAATTCCGCGAGACACGGTTGTATCAGGTCGCGCCCATCTCGACCAATCTCATTTTGTCGTACATCGCCGAGCATGTGCTCGAGCTCCCGCGTTCGTTTTGACGATGACGCGCCCGCTAGGCGGGATCACGGTGCTCTCGCTGGAGCACGCGGTGTCGGCTCCGTTCTGTACGCGGCAGCTCGCCGACTACGGTGCGCGCGTGATCAAGGTCGAGCGTCCCGGCGCGGGCGACTTCGCGCGCGGCTACGACAAGGCGGTCAATGGACTCGCGTCGTACTTCGTCTGGCTCAATCGCTCCAAGGAGAGTCTGACGCTCGACCTGAAGCAGCCGGAGGCGCGCGGCGTCATCGATGCCCTGCTCCCACGCATTGACGTGCTGGTTCAAAATCTCGGCCCCGGCGCGGCGGCTCGGCTCGGTCTCGATTTCGCCACGCTGTCCGAGTCATACCCGCGCCTCATCGTCGCCGACATCTCCGGCTATGGCGGCAGCGGTCCGTTCAGCGACAAGAAGGCGTACGATCTGCTCATTCAGGCCGAGAGCGCGTTGCTGTCCGTCACGGGCACCGCAGATACGCCGTCGCGCTGCGGCGTATCGATCGCCGACATCGCCGCGGGCATGTATGCGTATTCAGGAATACTCATCGCTCTGTTGCAGCGGGGACGCACCGGCAACGGCTCACGCGTGGACGTATCGATGCTCGAGGCTCTGACCGAGTGGATGAGCCAACCTCTCTATTTTGGGGACTACGGGGGAACGGCTCCGTCGCGCACCGGTGCATCGCACCCCACGATTGCGCCGTACGGGCCGCATCGCGCCGGCGATGGAAATGACGTGCTCTTAGGCATTCAGAACGAGCGCGAATGGGCCGCGTTTTGCACCGATGTGCTCGACCGGCCCGAGCTTGCCGACGACGCGCGCTTCGCGGGCAACACGCAGCGCACCGCGCATCGCGCCGAACTGACACAGATCGTCGAGCAATCGTTCGCCACACTCACCGCCGATCAGGTGCTGCGGCGGTTGGATGGCGCGGCGATCGCCAACGGACGACTGAATTCTGTTCGCAAGCTTGCGGCGCATCCGCAACTCGCGGCGCGCGACCGATGGCGCCAGGTGGGGACCAGCGCGGGCGTGATCGACGCCCTCTTGCCGCCGGCGACAATCGAAGGCGTTGAGCCGGTGATGGGCGACGTTCCAGATGTGGGCCAGCACACGGAAGCGATTCTTGGAGAACTTGGATACTCGCGCGACACAATCGGCGCGATGCGTGCCGCTGGAGCGATTTGATATGGCGTCAACGATACAAGAGGAGCGAGTGTGATGTCTCACCCGTCGCCCACGCGCGAGCTGTCGGAGTTCGTCGCCAGCCTGCAGTACTCGCATATTCCGCCGGCAATCGTCGAGTCGGCGAAGGACCTTTTTGTCGACTGGCTCGGCTCCGCTCTCGCGGGAAGAGGCGCTCGACCGGTCGAGGCGCTGACGAACTTTGCCGAGTCGATGGGGCCGGCAAACGGCGCGTGCGAAATCCTGCCGAGCGCGGAGGGAGCGACGACGAGTCCGCTGTTCGCGGCGCTGATCAACGGCGCGGCGTCGCACGTCGTGGAGCAGGACGACGTGCACAACGGCGCGGTGTTTCATCCAGCGACCGTGATCTTTCCGGCCGTCGTCGCTGTTGGACAGGCGGAACGCAAATCCGGTCGAGACGTGCTCGTCGCCGCGATCGCCGGCTACGAAGTTGGCATTCGCGTCGGCGAGTTCCTCGGTCGGTCTCACTACACCGTGTTTCACACGACCGGAACGGCGGGCACGGTCGCCGTCGCGGCAGCCGTCGCGAATCTTCTCGGACTCGACGCCGACGCCACGCAACATGCGTTCGGGACCGCGGGCACACAGGCCGCGGGGCTCTGGGAGTTTCTGCGCGACGGCGCCGACTCGAAACAGATTCATACCGCGAAAGCCGCGGCCGATGGACTGCTCGCGGCATATCTCGCGCGCGATGGAGTTACGGGAGCGCGGCGCATCCTCGAGGGCGCGCAAGGAATGGCCGCCGGTATGTCGACCGACGCGGACGCATCCCGGCTCACGGCGGGCCTGGGCACGCGATGGGCGACGGCAGAGACGTCGTACAAATGGTACGCGTCGTGCCGCCACACGCATCCAGCGGCCGACGCTCTGGCGTCGTTGATGAAACGCGAGCGCCTCACGCACGATCAGATCGCCGGCGTCACGGCGCGCGTGCACAAGGGCGCGATCGACGTGCTTGGCCAAGTGACCAATCCACAGAACATCCATCAAGCCAAGTTCTCCATGGGAACGGTGCTCGGTCTGATCGCCGTGCACAGCGACGCACGCCTGGACGAGTTCGAGCAGCATGCCCTTGGCGACCCGCGCGTGTTGGCGTTCCGTGATCGCGTCACCATGGTCGTCGACGAGGAGGTCGACGGCTTGTATCCGCGGCAGTGGACCGGCAAGGTCGATGTCCGAACCACGGACGGCCGCACGCTCAGCGCGCGCGTCGATGTTCCCAAGGGCGATCCTGGGAACGGATTGACGCGCGCCGAGCTCGAAGACAAGGCGGCGCAGCTTGGTGCGTTTCGCGGCGCGGCAACCGATGCCGAGACTCGCGCCGCGGCGCAACGGATTTGGCAACTCGAAAATGAGCCGGTGTTCGGTCCGCTCATGCGTCGCACGCCCCCCGGCGAGCGGCAGTGAGCCTGTTCGCCGAGAAGCGATCGCGGTATCACACCGTGGCCGATGCGCTGTCGGAGGCCATTCAGAGCGGCGTGTACCCGGTAGGCAGCATGTTGCCCACCGAAGCACAACTCTGCGAGCAATTCGGCTTCAGTCGTCAAACCATTCGCGAGGCCACGCGGCTGCTCGTGCAGTTGGGAATGTTGTCGCGTCATCAGGGCGTTGGCACGCGGGTGGAGCACGACTTGGTAGCGCAGGCATACGTACAACGTCTGGCGAAGATCTCGGACATCTGGCAATACGTCGAAGAGACGCGCCGTCAGGTGCTGCGTGTGACGGATGTCGTCGCGAACAAAGCACGCGTCTCGCTGCCGGGAGATCCGGCGCGTAGATGGCGAATGCTCGAGGGACTTCGTTTCGTCGCCGACGAGAAGAATCCGATTGCATGGACGCAGGTGTATGTCGCGCCCGAGTACGCGGCTGTGACCGACGCAAAGAATCGCGATCGCGTGCCCATTTTTTCGTTGATCGAGAAGCGTTACGGCGTGAAGGTGCAGCGGATTCGCCAGGAAATCTCGGCGGTCTCCGTGAGCGCGGACGTTGCCAGACCGCTGCGCGTATCGGCGGGAAGCGTTGGCCTGTCGGTGGTTCGCGAGTATTTGTCGACGCAGAGTGAAGTGTTCGAGGTGACGCTCAGCGTGCATCCCTCCGACCGCTATCACTACACGATGCAGCTCGACCTCGCCTACGCCGGGGACAGCGCCGGCGAGTAGCGCGCCGCGCGTCCGGGCGTCATGTTTGCGTGGTTCCCTGTCGCTTCCGCCCACTCTGGAGCCCGGTCATGACCACCCGGCGCACGTTCCTCAAGTCCTCCGCCGTACTCGGCGGCGCTCTCGGCCTCGGCCCACTCTCGTCGCTGCCACTCGGCGCAACGCCAGTCTCTGGCGACGTTCCCAACGGCAAGCCTCGCGACGTTGGTCGCGCGGCAGTGCCGCTCAACATTCTCATTCTCGGCGGCACCGGTTTTACCGGGCCCGAGCAAGTGGACTACGCGATTGCACGCGGACACCGGGTGACGTTGTTCAATCGCAACATCACGCGCCCGGGAATGTTCAAGGGCAAGGTGGCCGAAGAGCTCATCGGCGACTTGAACGACAACACGAAAGCGCTCGAGGGGAAAAAGTTCGACGTCGTGCTCGACAATCCGACCACGTTCCCCGCATGGGTGCGGAATGCCGGAAAGTATCTCGCCGGCAACGTCAAGCACTACGTCTTCGTGTCGACGACGTCGACGTACAGCGATCAGAGTATCATCGGCCTGGACGAGAACAGCCCGGTGCACCCCATGCCGGCGGATCTCGATCCGTACACGATCGATCCCGCGCACGCGTCGCGGTACTACGGACCGCTCAAGGTGCGCGCCGAGCAGGAAGTGGCAAAGCTGTATCCTGACATCTGGACGGTCGTTCGTCCGTGCTTGATCGTTGGCCCGCTCGACCGCACCGATCGCTTCACATATTGGCCGGCGCGCATCGACAAGGGCGGCGAAGTGCTCGCGCCCGACAAGCCCGACGATCCGTGTCAGTTCATCGACTCGCGTGATCTCGCCGAGTGGACGGTGCGTGTCGCCGAGCAGCGTGTGCTTGGACTGTACAACGCGATTGGTCCGGCAAAACCGATGACGATCGCGGAGTTGTTGTATGGCATCAAAGCCGTGACGACGAGCGGCGCGCAGTTCACGTGGGTGCCGTGGGAGTTTCTTCAGGCGAACGGCGTTCGTCCGTGGACGCAGATGACGGTGTGGCAGCCGCCCGTGGGAAGAACCGCCGGCTATCAGCGCCGCAGCGCCGCCAAGGCGATCGCACAGGGTCTCACGTTTCGACCGGTGGCGGTGACGGCGAAGGACACGCTCGACTGGCACAAGACTCGTCCGCAGAAGGATCAGGACGGGGCGCTCAACGGCGCGATCAACGGGCTGCCAATGGCGAAGGAAGCCGAGTTGTTGGCGGCGTGGAAGGCGAAGAAGGCGGCCGAGGGAAACGGCTAGCGACGTTACGGAACGCAGGCCAGTGCGGCGTTGTTGTCCAGAACGCGACCGGCTTCCGCTGCGCGAATGAACGCGGCGATCGGACAAAGCGACCTCGTTGGTCCCCCGCCGCCGCGACGCATGGAGTACGGACGAATGAACACGCTCGCCGGGTTGACGGGGAGCGTCGCGACATTCGAGTAGAACGCGCCGTCTTTTCGATTGGGGCTAAAGAGATATTGCTCGACGTTCGAGACGTAGAACGCGCTGACGATTCCATCGTGCGCCGTGAGATACGAGCCGATTGCTCGGATGGCCTTGGGCCCGGCGAAGTCGCCCGACACCGGCACGATCAGATTGCGATCGTGCAGCGATTTGACGTAGCGATAGTTGTCTTCAGACGACAGAAAGCTTCGCGGTTCGCCGGTAGTATCGGTGGAAAATCCGGTGAGCTCGGCGAAGTCGCCGCCGCGGCCGCTCGGCGCGCCGCGCGTGGAGATTGCCGGGCCGTAGTAGTAAAACGCATCGAACACCGCCTTGAGTTGCGCGGTCTCCTCCGGCGTGAACGCGAACCCGTGCGTCTTGGTGAGTCGTTCGAGGATGCGCGCGTAGTTCTGTCGCGCGAGCGCCGAATCGGTCGCGGACGCCCGATACGCGGTCCAGATTTTTTGAATCGTGGTCGTGCTGTCGATGCCCGGCGGCCGTCGCTTCGCGAACAGAATTGAGACGAAGTCGGCGCGATCGGGCGCCATCTCGAACATCGCCTTGAACATCAGATGTTGCATGACCGCTTGCCGCCGGATGTCGACGATGAACGCCATCTTGGGTCGCACGGCGGCAATGTAGGTCAGGTTTTGCTCGGGGCCCACGCCCATGTACACGCCGCCGTTCACGCCTGTGTTGCGCAACATGGAAAAGAGTTGTCCTACCTCCATCTCGTTGGACGTGTAGTTGTCTTCGATCTGGAAATAGCCGCCTGGTTCGGAAATGTCGGTCTCGAGTTTCCAATAGTCGGCGTCGGACAAACGGCTGGGCAGCGCATGAACGTCGTTCGCCGGAACCGGCGGTCGATTCGTTGTGGCGGCGGGCGAGGTCTGCGCGGGTGCCGGCGCCGCCGTCGTGACAACGGGTGACGAGCAACCGACAAGCAGGAGCATCGCAACGAGGCCCGAGACTGGTCCAACACGTCGGAGCGACGTCGTATTGTGAAGAGTATTGTGAAGAACGTTCATCTCGTCCGTCCGAAGTCCGATTTCAGGTGTGCACGCCAAATCGAGTATTGTAGAGCGTAATACCAAACACGATGCCCGTACAGACACCTTTGCCGCTGCGGCGGCACACGCGCCCGAGAGCTCGGATTTGATCGACACGAAGCTGGCCCTTTCGTTCGCCGCGACAATCACAGCGTTGGTCGTCACGCCGGGCACCGGGTTCGTGCTCTTTTCGCGCACCATGCTAACGCAGGGCCGGCGGGCGGCGTTGGCGATTTGGGCAGGAATCATCGCCGGGACCATCGCGCTCGCGACGATTGTCGTGCTGGCCTACCCGTACATTGTTGGCGGAGTGGCAGGGCTCCGGCATGTGTTGCAGATCGCCGGCGGATTGTATTTGCTCTATTTGGGTGTTCGCGGCGTGCAGCGCGCTCGTCACCAACGAATGATCTCCGCCGCGACGGCCGCGCTTCCTCGTCGCTCGACAACAACGAACGAGCTCGCGATCGAGGGCGTTGCAAGTGCTCTCACGAATCCCGGGTTGTTGGTCATCTACGTGCTTCTGCTGCCAAGCTTCGTGCCGGCGGCGGCGCCGTGGACGTCAACCGCGGCGGCGCTCGCTGCCGAACACATTACGATCATGACCGCGTGGTACTTTTTTTTGTTCGTGGCCATCGGCCGCGCACGCGGCTATTTCTCCAACGACGCCCGTCAGGCGGGGGTCGCCATCGCTTCGTCGCTCGTGCTCATTTTGCTTGGTGTGCGCACGCTTTTCCAAGCCTGGTCTGGTTGATCACTGTTGCAAAAGTTCGCATTCAATCCTACGCTTGATCGATGATCGCGCAAAAAGGATTTGAAAAGCGACGCATCTGGGGAACGCGCAACAGCCTCCTGTGGCTGCTTGCCGCGGCGCTCGGCGCGGCGACCATCTCCTCGATGGCGACCGTCATTCACGACACCGGGCGACAGAACCACGCAGCGCGCGTCGTGTTGCGCGCAACAGGACAACAGATCGAAGCGCGCGCCGGCGAGCAGTTCGCGGCAATCGGTTCGCAGGCCTTCGCTCCAGTCACACCGTGGCTGACGCAGACGTCGCTCGCACCGCGCGCTGCGGTCGAGGCATTGGCGCGGGAGCAGCAGGCCGACGAGGCGTGCCATTGCCGCGCGACGTTGGCGGCAAGCAGCGCGTTTCGCTTTGACGTCGCCAGCGGCTCTCTCGAGCGCGCTCCGATCGCCGGTGTGAACACGACGAGCGTGTCGGCGGAGGCACTGACGACGCTGGCGCGAGGCGAAGTGACGCGCGCTCCGTCGCGACAGTCGCCGATGCACTTCATTGCGTCGAAGGCCCTGGGGGACAATGCCGCCATCACCTTCACGCAGTACGACGCCGGCGGATCGGCCGTCGCGGTGTACGGCGTCGTCGTGGGCGCGCGCGCCGCGGCGAAGGCGATCTTCGAATTGCACCACGGCGGCACCAGCTCCGACGACGACGCGCTCGGCGTGGTCTGGCTCGACTCCTTGTCATTGCAAATCGCCACTGTCGACTCGGCGGTGCTTTACGGCAATGTCGCGGGCGATCGGAGCATTCGAGCACGTCTGGGTGCGGCGGCGCGCGGACCGTTCGATGGACTCGTGATCAATCTCTCGTTGAGACCCGGCCAGATCGCCTCGCCACTGCTGCAATTCATGCCGCGGCCCGCCCTGTGGCATCTCGGCTTTCTCCAGATCGCCACAGTGTTGATCATCGCCATCGCTATCGTGAGCTCGCGGCGCGAGGTCGTGTTGGCCCGAGCGCGATCCGATTTCATTGCCGGCGTGTCGCACGATTTGCGAATGCCGCTGGCGCAAATTCTCATTGCCGGCGAGACATTGGCATTGCAGCGCGAGCGCGACGAGACACAGCGCCTCACACTCGCGTCGTCGGTCGTGCGCGAGGCGCGCCGTCTGGTCGCGCTCGTCGAGAACGTGCTGCTCTTTTCCCGATCGGGCGCGGTCGCCGTGCATCCCACGCTTTCGCCCGTCGGCGTGGGAGCGCTGTTCGATGACGTGATGGAAAGCGTGCAGCTTGCAGTGGCCGACGCGCAGCAGACGATCGATGTACGCGACGGCGCGTCGCTCGCGATATTGGGCGACCGAACGCTGGTTCGACAGGCGCTCGCCAACCTCGTTGACAATGCGCTCAAGTACGGCGCGGCGGGACAGCACATTCATCTCGGAGCGATCGACGACGCATCCGGGCGTGTGCGGCTGTACGTCGACGACGAGGGGCCGGGCATTCCGCGCGCACAGCGCGAGCGAGTGTTCGACGCCTACCAGCGATTGTCTCGCGACCAGTCGTCCGACCGCACGGGCTCCGGTCTGGGCTTGGCGGTCGTGCGCAGCATCGCTCAGGCCTGCGGCGGACGCGCGTGGCTCGAAGATGCTCACTCCGGCGGAACGCGCGCGGTCATCGAGCTGCGCTCAGCGCCGCTGAGCGAGCCGGCGACCCGCGCGCTGGAGACGGTGTGAGCAGCATCCTTCTCATCGAGGACAATCGCGACTACGCCGCCACGCTCGGATCGAATCTCGAGCGCGAGGGATACGACGTCGCCATTGCCGGCACGGGTGTCGAGGGACTGGAAAGAGCGAAGGCGGAACGGCCGGACTTGATCATTCTCGATCTCATGCTTCCGACGATGAACGGCTTCACGGTGCTGCAACGGCTCCGCGATTCCGGCCACCTCACGCCAGTGCTGATCATGACGGCGTTGGGCACCGAGGAAGAAAAGCTGCGCGGTTTCGGGCTCGGCGCCGATGACTATGTCGTGAAGCCGTGTGGTCTGTTGGAAATCCTGGCGCGCGTGCGAGCGTTGCTCAAGCGCGCAAGCACGACGGGCGCCGAACCGCGGTCGGAAGTTCGCGTCGGCGATTTGCGAATCGACTTCAGCGCGCGCACGGTCCATCGGGGCAATGACGAGCTGGCGCTTCGGCCAAAGGAGTTCGACCTGCTCGCGGCGCTGGTGCGACATCGCGGCCGCGTGCTGTCTCGCGCCGAATTGTTGCGCGAGGTATGGGGCTATGCAGCCGGCAGCGAAAGCAGGACCGTCGAGACGCATCTTGGCGCGCTCCGCGAACGACTTGGCGATGATCCCCAGTCGCCGCGTTACATCGTGACGGTGCGACGGGCAGGCTATCGCCTGGGCTCGCCCGAATGAGGCCCTCTGGGCCCAGCCTTCGTCCCAGCGTTGCCGTTCTTATCGCATTCTGACATTCAGTCGTTCGGCGAAGCGTAGACTCTCGGAGAGACGCAGTTCGTCCTTCATGAGAGTTGAGAATGCAGAGCGGGTATTTGAGGACCGTGTTTCTTGGGCTGGGACTGGCGCTGATCGCAACCGCCGTTGGCCCATGCTCCTTCGGTTCGCTGCTCGCACAGCAGGCGGACGTCGTTCGCGGGCGAATCACCGGCACCGATGGAGAGCCGGTCGTCAACGCGAGCATCCAGCTGACGTCGATCCCCAACAACGTCAAGAAGAGCACGACGACCGGCCGCGACGGACGCTACACCGTCGCGTTTCCAAACGGCGACGGCGACTACTGGGTGACTGTGTCCGCGATTGGATTCGTGCCGCGGCGCTTCGAGCTCAAGCGCATTGCCGATGAGGATATTCTCGTGGCCGACGCTGTGCTCAAGCGCGCCGCGGCGGTGCTCGACGCGATGCACGTCCGTGCCGATCGCGCCAAGGTAGCGCGCAACAACAATTCCGCGGACATCAGCGGCACCGAGAAGACAGTGGGAACCGCCGCGGTGGATCCGAATCAAGCGGGCAACCTCGCCGCGATGGCGGCTGCGCTTCCCGGCGTTCAACTCGTTCCCGGCGCCGACGGCAACCCTGATCAATTCTCCGTATTCGGGTTGAGTGGCGACCAGAACACCGCCACGCTGAACGGACTTGGGTTCAGCGGCGCCGACATCCCGCGCGATGCCGCGACGAAATCAGCGCTCGGCACCACGCCGTGGGACGTTTCGCGCGGTGGATTCAGCGGCGGCCAACTCGGGCTTCGCACGCAGTCCGGTTCCAACTTCAGCGCGCGCGGTGTGAGCAGCGTCGCCGCGGCGCCGCAACTCGAATGGACGGATCGCGCCGGCCGCGCTGCGGGCGCCGAGTATGGGTCGGTGTCGCTGGGGGCAATGACGGCCGGTCCGATCGTGGTGGACAACAGTTTCTACAGCGCCGGCTATCAACTCGACCGGCGGACGAGCGATCTACAAAGTCTAACAACGGCCAGTCCGCTCGCGCTCCTGACAGCCGGCGTCGCCATGGACTCGGCGGCGCGTTTCCGCAATCTGCTCAGTCGCGGGCGCATTCCGATAAGCGCCGCGGGCCTCCCAACGGGCCGCGTCAACGAGCACGGGTCGTTTCTCGCCGCGGTCGACTTCTCCCCACCGTCGTCGACGAGCGGGCAGGCGCTGAACTTGACCGCAACCGGCACGTTCAATCGGCTGAACACTCCCTTCGGCCAGGTCACAGCGTTGCCGACCGCCGACGCGCAGCGGACGAATTGGTTCGGGGCATTGCAGGCCCGTCACACGAACTATTTCGGATTCGGCGTGCTGACGGAGACATCCGTCGGTGTGGGCCGATCACGTGTCTACACCGATCCGTACTTGGCACTTCCCAGCGGTGTCGTACGCGTTGGCTCGACGCTCGGCGACGGGAGCACGTCGATTGCCCAGCTTGGTTTTGGCGGCAGCGCGGTGCAGAACACGCGCAGCACGAACACGACCGCCAGCGCGGTGAACCAGCTCTCGTGGTTCAGTCAGAACAACAAGCATCGCATCAAGCTCACGAGCGAAGTCCGCGAGGAGTCGTACGCGCAAGACCTCACGATGAACCAGCTCGGCACGTTCGCGTACAATTCGCTCGCCGACCTCGAGGCAGGAAAGCCATCGTCGTTCTCGCGTCAGCTGTCGCCGCGGCCGCAGAGCGGAAGTCAGGCGATCGGCGGTCTCTCGCTCGGTGATTCGTACCGGCCGTCGACTGATCTTCAGTTTCAGTACGGCGTGCGTGTCGACGCCAATCACTACTGGGCGGCTCCGGCGACGAACGACGCGGTGCGTCAGACCTTTGGCGTCACCAACGACGTCGTTCCCAACCGAGTGTATCTCAGTCCGCGCGCCGGCTTTTCGTGGACCTATGGCCAAGCCGCGCGACTCGCGGTCGCCGACGGTTTTGTTCGCGGCCCACGCGCTGTGGTGCGCGGCGGCATCGGCCTCTTTCAAAATACGCCGAATGCGCAGCTGATCGCCTCGGCGACGTCGAGCACCGGACTCGCGGACGCATTGCAGCAGTTGACGTGCGTCGGCACAGCGGTGCCGGCGCCAGATTGGAATGCGTACGCCACGGATGCAAACGCGATTCCCAACAAGTGCGCCGACGGTACGCTCGGCACGGTGTTCTCGAGCAGCGCGCCGAACGTCGTGTTGTTCGACAAGTCGTACGCCGCGCAACGCAGCGTGCGCTCGGATATCAACTGGAGCGGCGCCGTCCTCGGCAACCGGCTCACGGCGACGATCGACGGCACCTACTCGTTGAATCTCAATCAGCCGGGCTTCGTCGATCTGAACGTCAATCCTGCCATTCGCTTTACGCTCCCCAATGAAAGTGGACGTCCGGTCTTCGTACAAACGGACGGCATTGTTGGCGCGACCGGAGCGATCGCCGTGCAGGACGCACGCCTGTCGCCGAGCTTCGCTCGAGTGATCGAGCAGCGGTCGGACCTGCAGTCGATCAGCAGACAGCTGTTCATCGGCATGCGTCCGATCTCGTTCAGCACCCGGTACTCGTGGGAGCTCGGGTACGTCTACTCGAACACGCGGGATGTCGCGAGCGGGTTCATGAGCACCACCGGCAACCCATTCGAGAAGGAGTGGGCGCGGTCGGCGTTCGACTCTCGCCACCAGGTGGTGTACAGCCTGGCCTACAACTTTTTTGACTGGGTTCCCGTGAGCCTGAGCGGATCGTTTCGATCGGGGCGCCCGTTCACGCCGCTCGTGTCCGACGATATCAACGGCGACGGCTACTCCAACGATCGCGCGTTCATCTTCGATCCCAAGAAGACGTCCGACCCCACGCTTGCCGCGGGCTTGAGTCAACTGCTCGACAACGGATCGCCCGCGGCGCGCGCCTGTCTCGCGTCCCAGCTCGGACGGCTCGCCATCCGGAACAGTTGCCAGGCACCGTGGACGACAACGTCGAACCTCACGGTGGCGTTCAATCCACTCAAGTTTCGCTTGCCGCAGCGATTCAACTTCTCTCTCTACGTGAACAATGCGTTCGGCGCGGCGGATTTGCTGTTGCACGGCGACGCGCGGCGGAAAGGATGGGGGCAGCCGGCTAGCCCCGATCAGTCGCTGTTGTTCGTGCGCGGCTTCGACGTGCCGACGCGCACATTCAAGTATGAGGTCAATTCGCGATTCGGTGCGACGAGCCTGGGGCAGACGACAAATCGCAATCCAGTGGTCGTCACGGCACAGATTCGAATGGATCTCGGTTTTACCCGCGAGCGGCAATTGCTCACGCAATCCCTCGACCGCGGTCGTGGCCGACCCGGTACGAAGTCAACGGATCAGGACCTCAAGGATTTGAGCGCTGCGCTGATTCCCACAAACCCAATGGCGCTGCTCCTGTCGCAGGCGGATACGCTCAAGCTCACACGGAAGCAGGCGGACAGCCTGTCGTCGATGAACAGACGATATCTCGTGCTGTCCGATTCTCTTTGGACGCCGGTCGTGACGTTTCTCGCCGGTCTCTCAGACTCGTACAATCGCGGCGAGGCGTACGACCGATTCAGACGGGCGCGCGAAGTATCGATCGACCAGTTGCTGAGGCTCGCGCCGTCCATTCGCGGACTACTCAACGCGCAGCAACTGCGTCTCTTGCCGGCTCAGATCATCAGCTCGCTCGACACGCGCTATCTGGCATCCGTCCGCTCCTCGACGGCGGGCGGTACGAACATGGGGATCCTCGGAATGTTGGCGCAGATGGGCGCGATGGGCGGTGCGTCGGACGCCTCGGGAGCCCAGACAATCATGATTCACAAATAGGACGGTTGCAGACATGTCGATCACGTTTTCGCATTGCGTGCGCCTGAGCGCGTTGGTCGCGCTGGCCACGGCTTCGATGAGCCAAGCGCAGGAACCCATTCCCATTCGCCAGCTGGGCCCTGTCGAGGCAACATCGCGCGATACGGTGACCTTCCTGTACGGCGTGCGCGAGCTTTCGGGCGGCGGCCTCATGGTGAACGACGCCGGCGCTCGCCGCCTCGTGCTGTTCGATCGGTCGCTCATCGGGTCCCGTATCGTCGCCGACTCCGTCACTGGTTCACCGAGTCCGTACGGCAAACGACCGGCGGCAATCATTCCGTTCGTCGGCGATACGACACTTCTCGTCGACGTGGCGGCACGCGCGTTCGTGGTGTTCGATCAGAACGGAACGGTAACTGGCGTCATGTCACCCCCGCGCGCCAACGATGTTGGCACCATGGCCACTCCGTCGCTCGGCGCCACGCGTCTCGACCCCAAGGGACGTCTTGTCTATCGCAGCACTCTGCCGATGGTTCTCAAAGCGCCGGAGCCGGGAAAGCCGTTCGCCATTCCGACCATGGCCGACTCCGCGCCGATTCTCCGCGCCGACTTCGATACGCGCCGAGCGGACACGCTTGCGTGGGTGCGCGTTCCGAAAATCACGGCGACGGCGAGTGCCGTGGAAGGTGGAGGTGAAGTCATTCGTCCGCTGTTCAATCCGTTGGCCTCAATCGATGACTGGGCGATGCTCCCGGATGGTTCGATTGCGATCCTGCGCGGGCGCGACTACCACATCGATTGGATCAACACCGACGGCTCACGCTCGTCGTCGCCCAAAATGCCATTCGACTGGAAGCGATTGAGCGACGACGATAAAGTCGCGATGATCGACTCGACGAAAAAGGCGCTCGCGAAACAGCTGGCGACGGGCGGCAGCGGTCCATTTCCAAACATGGCCGCGGAAGGACATGGCGGCGCCGGAGCGGCCAGTCATTCGTTGACGATTCTCAGAGTGGACGCGCCCGACGGTGGACCTGCGCCGAAATCCGCCGGCGCTCCGCCGCCGACAGTGTCGAACATCGAGCTGGTCCCGCCGACCGAACTGCCGGACTACGTACCGCCCGTGCTGCGCTCAGGGGCAATGCTCGCGGATCTCGACGGCAACGTCTGGGTGCTGCCGTCCACGTCGACGCAGTCGAGCGGCGGCCTGTTGTACGACGTGATCGATCGCGGCGGAAAAGTCTTTCAACGCGTCCGGATCCCGGACGGGCGAGCGCTCCAGGGGTTCGGCGCGGGGGGCGCCATCTACCTGACGCATCGAGATGCCACGGGGCAGCACCTGGAGCGCGCGCGTCTCAAATAGGTCGTTCAAATACTCGACTCACGACACACTTGGCGCTTGTACTTTACACTTTATACTTTTCACTTTACTCAAGGTCATCACATGCGACACGTCGCCGTAGGCTGTCTCCTTTCCGCTCTGTGCGCATCGCCGGCGCTCGCTCAGCTTCCGACAGGCAAATCGCCGGCAGACAGCATCGCCGCCGAGCTCATTGGAACCTGGGAAGGACAGTTTCAGACCGACCACAGCGCACCGGGCGTCCTCACGCTGACCATTGGCCGAGACACCGCGTGGAAAGCCAAGATCGACATGATGGCCGGCGATCAATCCTTCCCGAGTCGCGTCACCGAATTCAAGGTCAGCGGCAACGTGGTGTCGTGGACGCAAGACATGATGGGGATGTCCTGCAAAGGCTCCGCCGCACTCGCGGCAGGCACGCTTCGAGGCGAGACGGTCTGCGAACACGCGTCCGCCGGCTACGTGCTACGAAAGAAGTAGCACGCGCGGCAACCCAACCTGACTAGGAGCGCTCGATGGGCAAATGGAGTATGAACCAGATCGTGTTCGGAATCATCGTGTTGCTCGCCCTAGTGATCCTCGCTCACACCGCCGGGGAGGGGAGTATCATGACCACCCTCAGGCGGCTGCACGGCAGGCATTGACGGCGCGTGAGTTGGAAACCGGCTGCGCGGACCCCGGCGCGTGTTTCGCTCTTGCCACCACGTGTTGAGCAACGTCTGCACGGCCGCCGGCGCCAAGTCGCCAACCGGCGGTCCGATGTAGCGCAGCCCGTCCGCCGCAACGAGAACCCATCGCTGGCCCTGAGATCCAACGCTCGACACCCAGCACCGGAACTTCTGTCCGTCATCGGTCGTGATGATGAACGGCTCGGCGGACGGTGGAGTCTTGCTCCACGATTTCATATGTTGTCTCCGGCGCCCAGCGTCCCACAATTCTGACGAGAAACAGTCACACCCACTCTCCGCGTTGAGAATCGATGGTATCGGCGCAAGAAGCGAGCCGATTTGACACTGATTCGTCCTGCCTATGCCCTCTCGACGGTACATCGCATTTCTGCGCGCAATCAATGTCGGCGGTCACATCGTCAAGATGGACAAGCTCCGCAATATGTTCGAAGCGCTCGACCTCCTGAACGTGGAGACGTTCATCGCCAGCGGCAACGTCATCTTCACTGCGAGCGTGAAGGACACAGCGACACTCGAGCGGCGCATCGAAGCTCATCTGAAACGCGCGCTTGGATATGACGTCGACACGTTCATACGGACCGCCGAAGAGGTCGCTACGGTGGCGGCATACGAACCGTTTGCGCCCGATCCGTCGATGCAAGCTCTGTCGGTCATCTTCCTGCGCGCATCGCTGGCGCCCGCCGCTCACGACGGGCTCATGGCGTGCTGCACGCCAACGGACGACTTCCACGTCCAAGGGCGCGAGGCTTACTGGCTCTGCCGAACCAGGACCAGTGATTCCGAGGTCAACGGTCCGCGCCTCGCCAAAGCGATCGGCGCATCGTCAACCGTGCGGAATATCACGACGGTTCGAAAGCTCGCCGACAAATACGGCTGATCAGTGACGCTCGCTCAATCGGCGCCGCGCATCGCGATCAACGGGTCGACACGCGACGCACGCCGCGCCGGAACGTAGCACGCCGCCAAGGTAGCAGACACGAGTATGGCCGCAGCTGCAAGCACCGTCATTGGATCGAGCGGAGACACTCCGTATAGCAGACTGCGCAGCGCCTGCGCCGCGCCGAGCACACCGGCCACAGCGAGCGGAAGCGCGATCGCCAGCAAGACAATTCCTTCGCGCAGGACCATTGCCAACACGCTCCCACGCTGCGCGCCGAGCGCCATGCGAACGCCAATTTCGCGCGTCCGTTCGGTGACTCCGTGCGCGATCACGCCGTAGGTACCGAGCGCCGCGAGCAGCAACGCAAGGGCCGAGAACGCCGTGAGCAGCAACGTCGTGAATCGATCACTCAGGCTCGCCGCAGCCATGACGTCATCAACCGTCTGCACATCATAAAGGGGCGTGGTCGCATCGATGTCTCTGAGTGCCCGGCGAACACCGGCGAGCACCGGCCCAACGCCGCCGTCGTAACGAACGACCACAGCGAGTCCGCCCGGCATCGTCTGTCGCGTGGACAGATAGATCTGCGCGTGCGGAGCCTCCCGCAACGACGCGTCATGTATGTCGCCCACGATACCGACGACCTCGAACAACTGTCCGGCGGCCGCGCCAACCCTCACTCGCCGACCGACGGGAGTGGAATCGTTGAAGATCGTCAGCGCCGCGACGCGATTGATGATCGCTACAGGCATCGCGCCGGAATCGATCCGCTCCTGCCGCGTGAAGTAGCGTCCGACCAGCAGTGGAATTCCGACGACGGAGAAATAGTCGGCGTCCGCATGCCGCAGATCTGCGCTTTGTCCCTGATCTGATTGTCCCGCGCTCGCGCCTTCGACGAACAGCGACGCCGTGAGTGCAGAGCCCTGCAGCGGAAAACGCGACACAACGCCCGCGCCTCGCACTCCGGGGATACCGCGAATGCGGTCGAGCAGCGTCTCGAAGAATTGACTTCGCTGCGGACCTCGATCGTATCGCGGACCAGCAAGGACGAGCTTCATCTTCACGAGATGATCGGTACGAAATCCCGGATTCGTCCCCGTGAGCCGCGCAAAGCTGTTGATCAACAACCCGGCCGATACGGCAAGCACGAGCGAGAGCGCAAGCTCCACGACAACAAGCGCGGATTGAAATCGGCGGCGGCCGAGCGCGCGGCCGCCGCGCGCGGAGTCCTTGAGCGCCGTGTGCGTGGCGCTGCGCGCGCTCTGGATCGCGGGAGCAAGCCCGCAAAGAATCGCCACGATGATCGATACGACCACGGTGAACGCCAGCACCGCGCCGTCGACGCGGATCGGCGCGATTCGTCCAATGCTCGGCGGCATCACACGGGCCAACACCGAGGTTGCGCCGAGGGCAACAACGACGCCGAGCGCACCGGCAATGGCCGCGATCAACGCGCTTTCCGTCAACAGTTGCCGAACGATCGCGCCTGGCTCAGCTCCCATCGCGGCGCGCACGGCAAGCTCCTGCCTCCGCGTTTCAGCTCGCGCCAGCATCAGATTCGCCACATTGGCGCATCCGATGAGCAGCACGGCGCAGACCGCGGCGAACAAGACAAGAATCGGTCGGCGTATATCGCCGAGCAAAGCCGTGCGCAGCGGAGCGACCGTCGCGCCAAAACCGCCGTCCTCCTTGGGATGGTCTTCCTGCAACTGTGCGGCGATGGACGACAGGTCGCGATTGACATCGGCGACCGACACGCCGGCGCGCATGCGGCCGATCATCGAGACGAGGTGAACCTCACGCCGGTCGAGATAGCTGCCGAGCATCGGGAACGGGGCGATGACGTCGACCTTCGCGGTCGGAAATGCGAAATCGGAGCGCATGACGCCGACGATCACGTACGGCTCGCCGTCAAGCGCCACCGAGCGACCAACGATGGAAGAATCCTCATGGAAGCGACTCGACCAGAATGCGTGCGTGAGGATCACGGCGTGTGGAGCGCCCGGGTGATCGTCGCCCTCGACAAATCCACGCCCCATCGCCGGTGCGACGCCGAGAACCGGCAGGAGGTTCGCGGTGACGACGCCGACATCGATGCGTTCGGCGAGGTCTGGAGCGGTGTAGGTCGCATTCCAGATGGGGAAGTACGCCGCGAGCTGAGCGAGCGTGCGGTTGCGCGCGCGCATGTCGCGGTAGTCGCCCACCGAGGTGACGGATCGATCGTGTTGATTGCGCGTGTCATTGGACCACACGGCAACGAGCCCGTCGATGTCCTTGTAGCGCAGACCGTGCAGCAACACTGAGTTGATGACGCTGAAGATTGCGGTGTTCGCGCCGATGCAGAGCGCGAGCGTGGCGACGACGACGGTCGTGAAGCCGGGCTTTCGCGCCAGCGTGCGCGCGGCGTAGCGGAGGTCGTGGGCGAGCATGTTGGTTCTCCGGGAAGAAGCGCCGTAGCGGCGGCGAAACCAGAGTGCGTCGATGGCGGCGCCGAGGCAGCGCATGCGAAGCGACCAAGCGGCGAGTGTGTTCGCGTCACCGTCGCGGTGAGAGCGCCAGGCGTGCGTGACTTCGGCGGTCCACTCGGCGAGCCATTCGTCGCGATGCGACGGCGGAACGAACCGCGCGATCGCATGGAGCAACAACGTGCCGGGCGGCCGAGCGTCGCGGTGAGCGGTGTTTGGCGCGTTGCTGTTCATGCGCGCACCGGTGTTCCGGCGGCGCCGAACGCGGCGGTGAGCCCGTGGAATCGGTCAGCGGCGTCTTTCGCTGCGCGGAGGCCGGGGCCGGTGATGCTGTAGTAGCGTCGCGGCGGACGTTGTTCGTTTCGCGCGGTGGCCTCGGCCTCCCATTTGGAGCGGACCATGCCGGCGTCTTCGAGTCGGCGCAGAATGGGATACACCGTCCCGCTTTGCAGCCCGGTGGCGTCCATGATGTCGAAGCCGTAGCAGACGCCGCGGCTGACGACGAACAGGACGATCGCGGTGGGGTAGGTGATTCGCATCAGGTCTCAGGATGGTCGGTCTGCGGATGACAGGGGACGGCACGTATATCGTACTCTACATAGGGTATGTACGATTGGGGCGGAGCGGCGTCAAGCGAGGAGAGGCAACCGGGCCGGGTGGGGCTGTCGCCCGGCCCCGCCCCGCGTTCGCACGGCGCGCACGTGGGCACTTCCATTGCGGATCGTCCGGCAGAAAGTTTCTAGCATGCACCGTTCAATACACACAGCACGCTTCGCTCTTGCGCTGCTCATCGTCGCCGTGACGCGCGTCGGCGCCCAACGGCCGACGAAACCGAAGGACGGCACCGTGCATGTGGTCATCGAGACCGATCGCGGCAACATTGCCGTCGCGCTCGACAGCGCGCGCGCGCCGCGAAGCGTCGCCAACTTCCTTCGCTATGTGGACGGCGGGTTCTACACCAACGGACGATTTCACCGCGCGGTGACGCCCGGCAATCAGCCGCGCGACAGCGTGCGCATCGAAGTCATTCAAGGCGGCGCCGACCCGCAACGCCAAGGCCAAGGGTTTCCGCCCATCGAGCTCGAGCCCACGTCGGTCACTGGCGTGCATCACCACGACGGCACGCTCTCGATGGCGAGAGCGGGTCCCAACACGGCGACGTCCGACTTCTTCATCTGCATCGGCGACCAGCCCGCGCTCGATTTTGGCGGGCATCGGAATCTCGACGGCCAAGGCTTCGCGGCGTTCGGCCAGGTGACCGACGGGATGGCGATCGTGCGGGCAATTCAGACCGCGCCGGCGTCGGGCCAGCAGCTGATGCCGCCCGTGACGATTCGGCGCATCCGTCGAGAGTGACGTTCAAACACCGGGGAGGTCCGCATGAGCTCCTGTGGCTGGTTCCCGTTGTCCTATGAGCAGATCGTCGCGTGGGTGGAGCATCACCGCAACGATCTGCCTCGCACACTCGCTGAGCTCTCGCGCTTCCCGAGTGCATTCCGCAAAGTGATCGTCAATTCGGTCGACCGCGACGTACGCGTCTCGCTCTGGCGAGAGCACCTCGAGAGTTTTCTCAATGCCGACTCGCCGCTCAACGACGAGCAGCGCGTGTTCGTGCGTGAGTCCATCGACCTGCTTCCAGTTTTGTTCACGCCCCCCTTCCCCAACGCGACAATGGTGGAGTGGGAGCAACGAGCGTCACGCCTATTCACCAAACCGCTCGCGCCGCTGGTCTTTGGCATGGTCGGCCCGCCCGAGCCGCCCGAAGGCCTGCCACTTCCACCAGATGCGCCGGTCGCCGGCGCAGGAGTTCAATGAATGAATGCCGTGACCCGTCTCGCGAGCCACATCGAACGAACCTTCACCGGGCCGATGTGGCACGGACCGTCGCTTCGCGAAGCCCTGCACGACGTCTCTCCCGCGACCGCTGCCGCGCGACCAATCGCGTCGGCGCACTCAATCTGGGAGCTCGTGCTGCACATGACCGCGTGGGCGGACATCGCGCGTCAGCGGCTGGGCGGCGATGGGTTCGATTCTCCGTCGCCCACCGAGAACTTTCCTCCAGTGACGAACACCGACGCCGCGGCCTGGCCCGACGCCATTGCGCAACTCGAGAAGAGCTATCAGGCGCTGGGTCGCGCCGTCGCCCGTGTGCCGGAGGAAAGACTGTCCGAATCGATCCCGACGGACGGACCGCGGCACTCCGTGCTGGACATGCTGCACGGAGTCATCGAGCACGGTGCGTATCACGGCGGGCAGATCGCAATCCTGAAGCACGCCGCGGATTAGTCCAACCCGCCAGAGCGACACATCGCGCCGTCTCACATTCCAGCGACCGCCGGGTCGGCGATCAAGAGCCGTTGACGCTGGACTCGGCGCAGCCCGCAAACCATGCAATGTGAATACACCTCGCTTACCTGATTGAGTCGTATCTTTCAACGAGAGTCCTGCCGCGGCCCCACCCTTCACCAACGAATCACATGACCCCGATCGGCGTCAACGGTGGCGTGCGGTTCGCGATCGCCATTGCCGTCGCCGCGGCCATCGTCTCGACTGCCGCGGCGCCACTCTCGGCACAAGCACTGTCCGGCACAATCGTCTCCGCGAACATGACCGCGAACACGGCGTCCGTCGTCGACGTCGCCACCGGCCAGTTGCGCGCGACGTACCCCACCGGCGACGGGCCGCACGAGGTCGCGATCTCCAACGACGGACGCTGGGCGGTGGTATCGATCTACGGCAACCGCGCGTCGGTCGGTCACTCGCTGCTCGTGCTCGATCTCACCGGCACCGACGCGCCCCGAACGATCGAGATGGGGCAATACCTCCGTCCGCACGGCATGCGCTTTCTCCCCAACGACAAGCGCTTGATCGTGACGTCCGAAGCCACGCAGCGCGTCGTGCTCGTCAATTTTTCCGCGGGCACGATCGACACGACCATTTCGACCGGTCAACCCGCGACGCACATGGTCGTGCTCGGCCCCGGAGCCAAGCGCGCGTTCACCACGAACATCTCGGCCAAGAACATCAGCGTGCTCGATCTCGAGCACGACACGGTCGTGCGAACCATAGACGCCGGCTCGCGTATCGAAGGCATCGCCGCGACCGCGTCGGCAAGCGAAATCTGGGTTGGCGCCAACGACGACAAGGTCGTGCTCATCTTCAATCCAGCGACAGGTGAGAAGGTCGCGCAGATCGACGGGTTCGGCATGCCGTATCGCATGTCGATCACGCCCGACGAGAAGACCGCCGTGATCAGCGACCCTGGAAGCGAACGCGTAATCATCGCCGACGCGAAAACGCATCGCGTCCGCGCGACACTCGACATGACCGCTGCCGCGCCGACGGCGGGAGACAACGCCGCCCATCCGTCGCCCCAGGGCGTGACGCTGTCGCGCGACGGACGCCTCGCGTTCGTCACGCTCAAAGCGTTGGGCAAGGTCGCGGTGATCGACATCGCCGCCGGAACAATTCTCAAGACACTCGACGTTGGCGGCGGCTCGGATGGCGTGGGCTATTCACCACTTGCCGCCGCACGACGGAAATCACCATGAGAGTATTGCTATTCGCTTCACTCGCCGCGGCGCGACGGCGATTCCCTGCCCCAGCGGAGCGCCGTCTTTCAGTTCGCCTCCACCGGGCCCCGGGACCTATCAGGTGATGGACATCGGAAAACGAACGGCAGTTCCGTAGGGAGAAACGAGAGCAAGAATCTTCAAGCGCTTGAACGCCGGCCAATGGAGACTTCACGCACGCCAAACCCCGAGGCCACCTGTGCGTGACGCCCATCTCTGCGCCGATCGCGGCGCACGCGTGTTCGTGCTGACCTGTCTCCTCGCCGCGCCGCCCACCCGCGCTTATTCACAAGACGCCATGTGGCGGGCGCCGTTTGGCGCTCCGATCACTTCAACGGCCGCAGTCGCCGGCGGGCTGGTGTTCGTGAATGGTGACGGTGCGTTCCGCGCCTATCACGTCACGGACGGAAAGCCCGCCTGGACGTTCAAGACCGGCGCGCAGGTTCCACTCATGTGGGGCTACGAGAGCGGGCAGGTCTACGCTTCGTCTCCCGCCATCGCCGGCGGACACGTTGTGTTTGGCGCCGTCGACGGTTTCGTTTATTCGCTCGACGCAACCACGGGTCACGAACAGTGGCGTTATCCCGCTGGCGCCCGCGTCTATTCGTCGCCCGCGATCGCGGCCGGAACAGTTTTCGTTGGCGGGCAGGACGGGGTCGTTCACGCGATCGACGTCGCGACCGGGCACGCCAAATGGCACTTTGACACCGAAGGCAAACGACTCAAATCGGCCGACTTTGGATTCGACCGCACAACGGTGCAATCGTCGCCCGCCGTCGCCAACGGCACGGTCTACATTGGCGCGCGCGATGGATTCCTTTACGCGCTCGACGCCGCCACCGGCACGCAACGCTGGCGCTTTGACCACAAAGTCTCGTGGGTGAACACATCGCCCGCCGTGAGCGATGGACTCGTGTACGCCGCGAGCTCCGATGGGCGCTTCATTCAAGCCGTTGACGCCGTCACCGGCGCCGAACGTTGGCGCGTGACGACGAACGTCGCCGTCTGGACGTCGCCGATCGTCGATCACGACCGCGTCTACGCCAACGACGATGGCGGAGCAATTCTCGCCCTCGACAAAAAGACGGGCGCCGAAATCTGGCGTTGCCGACTCGGACAAAAAGGATACTCGTCTCCGGTGGTGCACGACGGCCGCCTCTACGTCGGCAACGACGACGGCGCCGTCTACGCGCTCAACGGCGTTCAGGGCCAGGCGCTCCACCGCGCCGTCTACTGGGACTCCGCGTACGCCAACGCACCACTGGCAACCAACAACGTGCGCCTGCGAGCCTACCTCACGCAGGAAGGCTATGAAGACCTTGACGCCACCAAGCTCGCGCGCTTCATGAGCGATCGAATCCGGGACCACGAGCCAAGTGTCGTCGTGTTCGCCATCGACTTCCTGCCCCCGTCGGTCGCGCCGGTCGCCGCTGATACGGTCCTCTTTCGTCGCTATCTCAACGCCGCCGGCACGGTCGTCTGGACTGGCTCGCCGCCCGGCATCGCCCCACTCAAATTTTCATCGCTCAAGGACCTCGACCGCTCAGCGCCGCAAAACCTCATCGGCGTTCGTTTCACACGAGGCAACTTCGACCAACTCGGCGTCTCACGAATCTCGGCCGACGCACGACGACTGGGATTCCCGGATTGGTACTTGGACAATTGGGCCGCCGACGCCGAAGATGTCACCACGACCTACGCGTTCGACGAGCAGGGCCAAGCCGCGGCGTGGGTGAAACGTTACGGCGGCCCCGCCGGTACAGGATTCATCCGCGTGTTCGCCGGCGACGGACGCGAACACCCGCAGTTGATAACCGTCATTCAAACCGCAGCGGAGATGCGACCGCGATGAATGTTCCTCGGGAAGGCGATCGGCGCACCACCACCGAACCACCAGCCGTCTCGCGCCGAGAGGCCGTCGGCCACATGCTGCTTGTCGCGGTCGCCTTCGCGGCGCCCGGCTGTCTGAATCAAATGCCGTCGACGTCCGCAACACACGCCGATGAAGGACGCATCGCCGCCCGACCGCATGAGCCGGCGGAGACGATTGCTCCCGGACGCTATCCGCTCAAGCTCGGCAAGGCTCGAGACGGGCTGCTCTACATTCCCAAGAACTATCAACCAACCGTCGCGGCGCCGCTCGCGATGTTGCTGCACGGCGCCGGCCAATCATCCAACGAGCTGCTCGACCGAATGATCACCATGGCCGACGAAACCGGCATGGTGCTCGCCTCGCCTGATTCGCGCGAGGCGTCGTGGGACATTCGCTACGGTGCGTTCGGTCCCGACATAGTATTCATCAATGACATGCTCGAGCTCGTATTCAAGAGGACGCGCATCGACGCAAAGCGCGTGAGCGTCTGCGGCTTCTCCGACGGCGCGAGCTACGCGCTCTCGATCGGTCTGTTGAACGGCGACCTGTTCCAAAAGATCGTCGCGATGTCGCCGGGCTACATCGCCGGCAACAAGCCAGTCGGCAAGCCGTCGATCTTCGTGGCCCATGGAACGCGCGACCAAGTGCTCGCCATCGACCGAACGAGCCGAGTCATTGTTCCGCGCCTGCGCGCGGCGGGGTACGAGGTGGACTACCGCGAGTTCGACGGGCCGCACGCCATCCAGCTCCCTCTTCTGCGCGACGCGACAACCTGGATGGCTGCGCCGTGACTGGATGAGGCTGCCGGTTCGACACCGTCGGCCCATGATCTTCCCGCGCGGGCCGATTGGCGATATTTCACACGCCTGCGCTCCCGCTCGAGTCAAGGAAGGATCATGATCACCGGTGTTCACGCTCTGTTGTACTCGCACGACGCAGACGCAACGCGCGCGTTCTTTCGCGACGTGCTCAAGCTTGGCTCGGTCGACGCCGGCCATGGGTGGTTGATCTTTGCCCTACCGCCTGCCGAGCTGGGAATTCATCCCGCCGACGGCGAAACCGAGCCCGAGTTGTATCTGATGTGCGACGACATCGAACGCACGGTCGCCGACCTCCGCGCGGCCGGCGTGGAAACGACGCGCCCGATCGCCGATCAGGGCTGGGGTCACGTCACCGCGCTCCGCGTGCCCGGCGGCATCGAGGTTGGGCTCTACCAACCGCGCCACGCCACCGCGCTGAAGCTGGCCGTCGACCAAGCCGTCGCTCGGCGAGAGATCGGATCGGAATGAGCGTTCAATGAACATTCGGCCGTTTCGCGATTCGGATTTTGCGGAGTGGGCGCGCATGGAATACGCGCTCCTGCCCGACGCAGCCACGGGCGACGAGCAAGCGTCGTGGATGCATCAGCTTCTGGCCAATCCCAACGCCGCGGTATTCATCGCCGAGCGTGCGGATGGATCGGTGTGCGGATTTGTGGAGGTCGGCACGAGAGCGTACGCCGACGGTTGCGACACGAGCCCGGTAGGCTACGTCGAGGCATGGTGGGTGGACGCGGACATGCGTCGGTGCGGCCTCGGACGCGCGCTGTTGGCCGCCGCGGAAAACTGGGCGCGCGACATGGGCTACACCGAGATGGCGTCAGACGCGCTGCTCGACAACACGGTGAGTCATGAAGCGCACAAACACAGCGGCTACGAAGAAGTGGAACGACTCGTGGTCTTCCGAAAGTCGCTCGGCACAGCACCCGCGTAGGCCCACTCGACGTCGATCGACACGCTAGTTGACGTGTGCGTCGGCGCGGCCGCCGCGGCGGCCGCCGATCCGAACATCAATGCCGTGGCGCTTCATCCGTCGGTAGATCGTGGCGCGATGAATCCCAAGCGCCGAGGCCGCACGCTCCGTATCCCACGACGCACCCTCGAGCACCGCCACCAACGCTCGGCGGTCGATCAGATCGGGCGCCTTGCCGAAGGTGCGAAACACCGACGATCGATACGCCAAGGCCGTCTGGACCGCGCGCACATCGACCGCACCGCTAGCGAACGCCGTGGCGCCGTCGACGACCTGCTTGAGCTCACGCACATTCCCCGGCCAGGGCGTTTCCTGAAGCAGACGGACCGCCTCGGCGCGTATCGACACTTCGCCGCGGCTCGCACGTCGCACAAAGTGCGCTGCCAATTCCGGAATGTCATCCACCCGCTCAGCGAGTGCCGGCACGGCAAGTACGATTCCACTCAACCGATGACGAAGGTCCGCGCGAAATCTGCCCTCGTCCACCAATTCTTCGAGACGCTCGTTCGTCGCCGCGACTGGACGAAACTCACTGCGCGCATCACGCGCCGCGCCGATCGGCCGAAATACGCCAGTTTCGATCGCACGCAGGAGCTTTGCCTGTTGCGGACCCGGGAGCCCGCTGATCTCGTCAAAGAACACCGTTCCGCCATTTGCCTCGCGCAGAAACCCGAGCGATTCGCCGGACGCACCGGTGTATGCGCCCTTGGCGTGGCCGAAGAGTGCGTCCTCGAACATCGTCTCGCTGATCGCGCAGACGTTGAACGACACCAGGTTGCCGGTTCGACCGCTCAGCTGGTGAAGCAGGCCGGCCACGAGCTCCTTCCCCGTCCCGGTCGCGCCTTCTATCAGCACGGGCAATCGTGTGGGAGCGACCGTTGCGATCAGCGCGCGCAGCTGACGCATTGGCGCCGACTCGCCGACGAGCACCACGTCGTTGATGGACGCCGTCACGGCCTCACCTTGTCCGCACGACTTCGCAGCGGCGCCGTCAAACGCTCGGCGTCCTCATCGCTGCGGATCACGCGAGGCGTGATGAAGATGAACAACTCGGTCTCCGTGCTGTTGCGGGACTGTCGGCCGAACGCGCCGCCGATGAACGGAATGCTCGACAGAAACGGAATGCCCTCGGACTGCGTGTCGTGTTGCGTGTCGGTAAGCCCGCCCAGCACGATGGTTTGTCCGTCGTGGACGAGGAGGTCGGTTTGTACTGAGCGCGTGGAGATGACAGGCGCATTGAACGCGGTCTCCGTGGTGGCGTTGCTGACTTCCTGGGTCACCTTGAGCTGCACAGTACCATCGACGCTGATCGTGGGCCGCACCGTGAGCTTCGTGCCGACATCTTTGTACTGCACGATCTGATCGCGCACCGCGTCGCTCGTCGGCAGCGATCGCGACACCTGTACGAACGGACGCTGGCTTCCGACAACGACTTCGGCCTGTTCGTCGTTCGCCGCGAGCACCACCGGCCGGCTCAGCACTTTCACATCGCCGCGCCCCGCCGCCGCGGTGATGTTCGCGTCGAGATCAACGCCCGAGATGCCCATCACCTTGAGGCTGAAATCTCCGAGGCCCGCGGAGCCCGGTGTGAATGTTCCGCCGATCGTCGTGTTCTCCGTTCCGGCGATCCTTCTGTCTTTCACCGAGAAGTCGACGCCGAGGCTGAAGTTGCGGTCACGCTGTGCTTCGACGATGAGCACTTCGATGAGCGCTTGCGCCGGCCGCACGTCGATCTGCGTAATCGCGGCCTGGATCAACTCAAAATCGGTGCGGTTGGCCCGAACGAGCAGGCTGTTCCCGCGCGCGTCGGGCACGATCGTGAGCTCACCGGTAAGGTTCGCCGAGCGTCCTGCGGTGCCGGCGACGGTTTGCGGGAGCGGTGTGTCGATTGGCGGCATCTGACTGGCGCGCAGCTCGTCCGAGAGCGTTCGCCCGCCGGCGAGCGACGCGTTGGACGTCCCGTTCCCACGACCGAAGAGCGCGTTGATCGTGGTCGACACGTCCGCCGCTCGTGCATGCCGCAGGGCAATGACAAACAGCTCCGGCGCGCCCACCTGTTTCTGCGGCGACGATAGAGCGGGCCCCGGCGGCATCTGCAGCGCCGGCGGCAAGAGTCGCATAGGGGGCTGCTCCTTCACCCGGGCGCGATAGGTGCCCGACGCCGTGTCGACCACCAGCTCGTAGCCCTGTGACTCGAGCAGTCCGCGCAGCAGACGCGGCACGTCGTCGCGAGGAATCGGGCGCGGTGTTTCCAGCGACACCTGCTGCCCGGTGTTCGGCCCAGTGAAGATCACCGGACGATCGAGATACTGCTGCATGATTTGCACGGCTGAACGAAGCTCGGTGCCCACGAAACGGATCGTGACGCTGTCGAGCGGCGGCGCCGTGACGCGTTGGCTGGCTTGCCCACCGGCGCTCTGTGCGGCCGAGGGTGACGCGAGCACGACGAGACGCAGGAAGAGCAAGACCACGCACTTCATGAGCGTCTCCTAAAGCTCAGCACCCACGACGTGTCGGGAGCTTGCACGATCACGCTGTCGCGCGTCACCGCGCGCACCACGAGCTTGTCGAACCTGCTACCCTGTTGCGCGATGGTACCATCGGGATGGCCGGGGAAGCCGTCGATCACTGCTTCCCACGGAGGTCCGCCGACGATCGCCTTCAGCACGAGCACCGGACGCAGCGGTGCAGGCGCGGCCACTACTCCTCCGGGGCCGGTGCCGTCCGTCGCCGGATCGTAGCGCACCGTCGGCGCGCTGTTCGACAGACGAAACGGATCGTTCGTCACCACCACATCTTCAGCGGCAGCCAGTGAGTCGTCGCCGACCAGCGCAGTCACTCGCCTTAGCGGAACCACGGAAGCTGGAACGCTGTTCTGAACGGGCACGGCCGCGCGCCACCGTACGCCCGCGACGCCGGCCAGACAGAGCGACGTGGCCGCCAGAGCAACACTGATCGACGCGGAGGTCACGGGTGTTTCCCCGATGTGATGCGCGCGATGCCCTCGACGAGAATGTCCACGCGCAACGATTCCACTCGGCCGCTCGGCGCCGCCGGCTCCGGCTGGCTGACCGCGAGCTCGCGCACGAGCAACGGGACTTCTCCGCCCTCGATCGCGCGCAGGAAACCGGCAAGGCCGGCGATGTCGGTCACGCCGGTCACACGCACGGCGACGGGAGTGAGCGAGCCTGGTCCTGCGCTGTCCGCGCGAAGTTGCATCGCTGAAATTTTGAGCGGCGCGTCGTCGGCCATGTCGCCCAAGGTCGACGCAAGGTCCGACGCCGCCGCTGACGGCGACGGTCCGGTGAGCAAGACGGAATCCAATGCGGCAAGCCTCATTTCGCGATCGCGGAGACTGTCCCGCAACGCGGGCAGCAATCTCACACCCGTTCGCGCCGCCGACGCCTGTAGCGATGCTGCCGCGGCGTCGCCGATGCGATCGCGCTCCCAAGCACGAAGCGCTGGCAGCCCGCGCGCCACACCAAACAGCGTGCCTATCACGCTTACGCCGATCGCGAGCGTTCGCGTGTCGCGTGCCGAGAGTCCTGCTTCCATCACTTGGCCTCCCGGCGCGAGGGCGGCGCCGCGGTTGGTGTACGCCGACGGCGAAAGCGCACGGTCGCACGCTCCACACGAACGGCTCCCTGCATTTCTCGCGTGACTGAGCCAACGATTTTTGGAAGCACCATCGGATCCACGACCGCGAGTTGCGGCAAAATGTCTGCGGCGCGCGGAGTCAGCGCGACGAAGCTCCCCTCGAGGGAATCGACCCGCAGCGTGAGGAGTGCGGTCGAATCAGGAAGCGCCTGCGTGATCGCTCCGAGAAGAAGCGTCATTTGTCCGCGCGCGGATTGGAATTGCTGGATGCGTTCGAGCTGTCCGGACACGCGCCGAAGCGCGCCGTCAATTCGCGCCGCCTCTAGCTGGGCATCGCGCGCAGACGCGAGATCCGCCGACGCTTGCGTCGTGACGCGCTGCGCACGAACGCCGGGTGCAATCAGCGCTGCCGATGCCGTCAGCGCGAGAAGCAGACCGGCGGCGGCAACGCGCACGCGCTCGACGAGCCGCGCCCGCGACGCGTTGGGCTCAGGGCGCCAGCGGAACAAACCCGACGAGGGCGAAATGGCCGCGCCGTACGCCGACAGGAATTCGACGCCGACCGTGTCGAGCGCCGCTGCTGCGGTTGGGGCCAGCCCCAGCGTCTCGCACACGTCATCGCCAACGACCCGCCGTATGTGCGCTATGCGACCGCTGTCCACGGTAGTAAGCTCGAGCACCACTCCGTCGTCGGCGAGGCGATGCGCCCCAGCCACAAGCAGCGGTGCCACCGCCGTCGCGATAGGCAGAATCGACGGCCGCCCAATTCGGCGACGCCTGAATGCCACGAGCACCTCGTCGATGACATCCGCGTCAAACGCCGCCCCCCAACTGCTGCCGTCAGTCCGCTGCTCGACGTCGCTCACAACGATTCGCAACCCGATGCGGACGAAGAACGATGCGCTGTTCTCGCGCACGACCTTCGACATCGCCGAGCGCTTCACTGCGGGCAAGCCATCGATTTGCTTGAGCTGGCATTGCCCCGCACCAATCGCAACCACGCTCGTCGGCGGAAAGGCACTCGTGATCGGCGCGCCGGCGAGCAGTCGCTCGAGACCGTCGCGGATCGACTCACCGCTCATCAATTCCACGCGACCGTGCCACGCTATCCGCGTTCGTCGCACAAGAACGGCGCTCGCTCCCGAGCGCGTGATGGCGAGGCCAAGCCGTGCCATTAGAGTATGCTCCGCGTTCGGGCGACAACAACGCGCCTTCCCGCTCGCACGAGTCGCGAGCTCAGCACCACCGTGCTTGGCGGCAAGCCCTTTGACGCGCGCACGGTCAGAATCCACGCATCCGGATCGGGCGTCGTGACGCGCGCGATGTCGGCGTAGCGGCTCATGACAGCGTCAATGGACGGCTGCGACACTGAACCGAGCACCGCGAGCACGTCGCGCACCGGTGTTCCGGCAACGCCAAGCGCAACAATTTGCTCCGCCGTCTCGCGCGTGAAACCGGGAACGGCGAGGAGGACTGACACCGGCGCCGTCGCGAGCGACACACGACCCGGCTCTGTAGTAAACACCGTGTCGTACCGCGCGAACTTTTCGAACCCGCGCACGCGCGCAAGCTCCCTGACGTCGGCAAGCGGACCGTTGCGCGGCAACTCGCGATGCTCGCTCTCGTACCACGATCGCTCCGCACCCGCCGGAAGTGCGACGTCGTCCGTGTCTCGCCAATCCGCCAACGCGTCAGTCATTCCCGCCGCCTCGTCGCCGAGCCCAATGCCGCGCAGCAACGACTCGACCATCTCCGCGGACGCCGAATTGACGTCGAGGCGGGTTCCGGCAGCTTCGAAGGTGATGGAGCAGTCGGCCGCATTTGGAAGGTCAATGGGCAACACAAGGCGATCGAGTACGCGCCAACGGTCCGCGGCGACTTCGAACGTCGGCGCGCCGGCGAGAGTATCGTCGATTGCGGCGCGCGTGCGCGCGACGCACGCCGACGCGGTCCAGAACGCGCGCTCGAGCTGCGTTCGATTTCGCGTGGCGTTGACCGCGTTGCGGCCGGTGAGCGCGGCCGCGGCAGTCATGATCGACGCCACCGTCATGACCCAGAGGACGGTGATCATCGTGAATCCGTCGCGCAAAGGACGCCGGCGCTTGTCACTCACGCGCCACACCCACCGGAAAGACGGTCGTATCGCCACGCGCCAGAAGCCCCACTGCCGTTGGCAACGAAACGTTCGACGACCATTGCCGCACCCACGACGTGTCGGTCGCCATCGGGTTGAAGTACCGAAACTCCGCTGTCCCGGCTTGCCGTCTGAGCGGGAATGATTCGCCCGTCGACAGGTCGGCCAACACCACGCTGCTATCCCGCCGCTCGTCGATCGACAAGCTCACTCGACAAACCTCAGCCCAGCCTGCCGAGATGTCACATGTAGTCCAGAGCTCGAGGCTGTGCTGGTCGCCGCGAAAACGCTTTGTGCTATCGGTCGTGGTCGTTGCGTCCAACAACACTCGGCGAAGCAATCGCACGCCGTTGCCTTCCCGCGCCGCCCGGCGACCGTCCTGGTTGATTCGCCCCGCGCTGTCGCCGATCTGATCGATCAGAGCGATGCCGCCCACCATCGCGAGCCCGGCGATCGCCAACGCAACCGTGATTTCAATGAGCGTGAAGCCACGCGGCGACGTCACGAGCATTCTACTATGGTCGCGCATCGGATGAATCCGGCCGGTAGAGTGTGGTTTGCAACAGCGGCGTGCGCCCGCCCGGCTCCGAGATGGTGACGTCGAACAAACTCAGCGACACCGCGGTGATTTGAAACGTCCAGCCGTGCAACGATGACCGGCCCTGGCGCGCGACGAGATCGGCGTGCGTCGCGACCGCGAGGCCGCCAAGTTCACTTGCGGCGGCGCGAGCGAGGCGTTCGCCTTCGAGAGTGGTGCGCATCGAATGCGCCGTCTGCCCGAGCAAGGTGATCAGCGCCGAGCCGGCGACGCCGAGCAGGACGAGCGCGAGGAGGACCTCGATGAGGGCAGATCCGCGGCGGCTGCTAGCGCGCATTCGTCGGCGCGCCGGTGAACCGTTCGATGCCGAACGCGGAATCGGCGACAATGCTTCCATCTGCGGCGATTACCGCGCTTGCCGGGTTTCCGTCGATGACGACGTGAATTCGCAGGGATCGTCCGGTCGCCACGACCTTTCGCGCGCTGTCGGCCAACATCTGTTGCGGATCGGCGGGGTTGGGCCGGTCGATCCGCCGAATGGCCATCGTCGCAATGCCGCTAACGATCGCGAGAATCGAGATCGTGACGAGCAACTCGATCAGCGTGTTGCCCCGGCGGCGATGTGTCATGCGGTTGGCCTCACGCTGTAGATCGCTTGCAGCAGCGCGGCTGCAACGAGCGCGACGACACTCGCGAACGTCAACAACAGAATGGGTTCGAGCATTCGCACGAGCGTCTTGATGATCTGGTCCACGCGCTTCTGCTCGATCTTCGCTGCGTGACTGAGCATTCCCGGAAGCCGTCCCGATTCCTCACCGGCGCGAATGAGCTTGATCGTCGTGGAACTTGCTGCGGAGTTGGCGTCGAGTGCCTGAGAGAGAGGTTGTCCGGCGACGATGTTGCCGCGCGCGTTCGTCAAGCGCCGTTGCAATTCCGAATCACCCGAGGCGCGAGCCGCGAACACGATCGCCGTCGCGATCGGAACGCCGCTCTCCAGCAACGCCGACAGCGAGTGCGCCATGCGGGCCGTGGCCGCTCCCTGCCGCACCGGGCCGAGTAGCGGAACCGCAAGCAGAGTCCGATGCCACTGCACTCGACCAGAATCCGTCTGCGACCACGATCGCCAGACGGCGAACAACACTCCTCCGGCAATGAGCGACGGCACGAACGCCGTGTGAGCCACATCGGCGATGCGCAGCACGAACTGCGTCGACGCCGGCAACGTCTGCCCCAAGTCGGCGAGAATTCTCGCGAAGCGCGGCAGCACCACGGTGATCAATACGACAATCGCCAGCGCGCCGGCGAATGCGACTACCGCCGGGTACGCCAGCGCCGATCGCAATGCCGACTGCATGTCCGCGGTCGCTTCGGTCAACTCCGCCGCGCGCCGTACGGCCGGCCCAATCCCCGTGCCTGCCTCGCCGGCCTGGGCGATTCCGATCACGAGAGCAGGAATCTCCAACGGCGCGGCGGAGACCGCGGCGGCCAGGCTTTTTCCCTCGCGCACCGATTGCCTGATGTGCGGCAACGCGTCGCGCCAACCGCGCGGTGCGAGATCTTGAAAGGTGTGCAACGCACGCGTCACCGGCAGTCCCGATTCGAGCAGATCGGCAAGTACGCGCAGCCCCAACGCAAGGTCGGCCGCCGACAACGGTTCGCGTCGCGCTCGACGCGCCCCTTTTGCCTCGACGCCGAGCACGAACATTCCGCGCGACGCGACGATCGCGCGCGCGTCTGCCGCGCAATCAGCGTCGACCGTGCCGCGATTGAATGATCCGTCGGGCGCGACGGCGTGGAACGCAAAGACCTGGTCCATGGCGTCTGCCTACGAATGAACGGGCCCGTTCCACGAGGTGATGTCGGCGTCTTCGCCTTCACCACCGGGCTTGCCGTCTTTCCCAAGCGTGTACAAATCGTACCCATTGGGGTTGGCGACGCCCGGGGCGACGTACCCGTACGGGCGTCCCCAGGGATCCATGGGCACGAGCTGCCGGAGATACGGACCCTTCCAGTTTTTCGGGGGGTCCGCCGCAACCGGAAACGTGCGAAGCGCCTCGAGGCCTTGATCGGTCACGGGAAACGCGTCATTGTCGAGACGGTAGGCGTCGAGCGCCAGTGAGAGAATCTGAATCTGACTGCGTGCGGCATTCTTCCGCGCTTCGCCGACGTTACCGAATAGCGCCGGCGCGACGATGGCCGCGAGCGTGGCGATGATGGCGATGGTGACGAGCAGTTCGATGAGCGTGAATCCAACGCGAGCGTTCAGCCGTCGCGAACTCCGGCGTGAGGTGAATGACGCGGAAGAGCAGATCCTTCGGTCGCTCCGCTCCCTCTGGATGACACCCTCGGCGCCGTTCCTCTGGATGACACCCTCAGTCCTGGACGACACGAACCACCTCCTCGACGGTCGT